>NZ_JBICVY010000012.1:0-261211 GCF_043199475.1 Streptomyces sp. NPDC048603
CCTCTCGGGCTTTCCTCCGGGCGCTTCCTTCGTTCTTGCGTTTCCGACTCTATCAGATCTTTTCGGACCCGATTTCCTCGGTGCTTTCCGGTTCCAGCGCTTCCGCGCTTTTCCCTTTCGGCGGTTCCAACCTTACCAGACTCTTTTCCGTTCGCCGCTTCTCGAAAGTCGCAGTCGGTTGGAATTTGATTCCGGTGGCCGTTGGAGGGCCTTTTCCCTTTCGGGCGGTCCAGACCATATCAGGTTTCCCGGGTCTGGTTTTCCACCCGCCTTCAAGACCGTTCGGGCACACGTGTGTGCCGCGTTTCTTGCTGGGGTGGAGACGTCAACGTACTGGAGCGGGGCCCCGGATGCAAATCCGGGGCCCCGCGTCTGGCCGTGCGTCACACGTGTGGGTCAGACCGCGTGGGTCAGACCTCTACGACGACCGGGAGGATCATCGGGCGGCGGCGGTAGCCGTCGGAGACCCACTTGCCCAGCGTGCGGCGGATGAGCTGCTGCAACTGGTGGGGTTCGGCGACGCCGTCGGCGGCCGCCTTGGCGATCGCCTCCTCGATCTTCGGAAGCACCGCCGTGAAGGCGGAGTCCTCGATGCCGGAGCCGCGGGCGTTGATGTTCGGGCCGCCCACGACCTTGCCGGTGGTGCTGTCCACCACGACGAAGACCGAGATGATGCCCTCTTCGCCCAGGATGCGGCGGTCCTTCAGAGCGCCCTCGGTGACGTCGCCGACCGAGAGGCCGTCGACGTACACGTATCCGGCCTGGACCTTGCCGGCGATGCGGGCGCGGCCGTCGATCAGGTCGACGACCACACCGTCCTCGGCGATGACGATGTGGTCCTTGGGGACACCCGTCATCGCGCCGAGCTCGGCGTTGGCACGCAGGTGGCGCCATTCGCCGTGGACCGGCATGAGGTTCCTGGGGCGGCAGATGTTGTAGAAGTACAGCAGCTCGCCCGCGGAGGCGTGGCCCGAGACGTGCACCTTGGCGTTGCCCTTGTGGACCACGTTGGCGCCCCACCGGGTCAGGCCGTTGATCACGCGGTAGACCGCGTTCTCGTTGCCCGGGATCAGGGACGACGCAAGGATCACGGTGTCGCCGGGGACGATCCGGATCTGGTGGTCGCGGTTGGCCATGCGGGACAGCGCGGCCATCGGCTCGCCCTGGGAACCCGTACAGACCAGCACGACCTCGTCGTCCGGCAGGTCGTCGAGGGTCTTCACGTCGACGACGAGACCCGCCGGCACCCGCAGGTAGCCCAGGTCCCGGGCGATGCCCATGTTGCGGACCATGGAGCGGCCGACGAAGGCGACCCGGCGGCCGTACTCGTGCGCGGCGTCCAGGACCTGCTGGATGCGGTGCACGTGGCTGGCGAAGGACGCCACGATGATCCGCTTGGTGGCGCCGGCGAAGACGCCGCGGATCACGTTGGAGATGTCGCGCTCCGGCGGGACGAAGCCCGGGACCTCGGCGTTCGTGGAGTCCGAGAGGAGGAGGTCGATGCCCTCCTCGCTCAGACGCGCGAACGCGTGCAGGTCGGTGAGGCGGTTGTCCATCGGGAGCTGGTCCATCTTGAAGTCGCCGGTGGCGACGACCAGGCCCGCGGGGGTGCGGATGGCGACCGCGAGGGCGTCCGGGATGGAGTGGTTCACCGCGATGAACTCGCAGTCGAAGTTGCCGAGACGCTCCCGGTCGCCTTCCTTCACCTCCAGGGTGTAGGGGCGGATGCGGTGCTCCTGCAGCTTCGCCTCGATGAGGGCGAGCGTCAGCTTGGAGCCGATCAGCGGGATGTCCGGCTTCTCCCGGAGGAGGTAGGGGACGGCGCCGATGTGGTCCTCGTGGCCGTGGGTGAGGACGATGCCGTCGATCTGGTCGAGGCGGTCCCTGATGGACGTGAAGTCCGGCAGGATCAGGTCGATGCCCGGCTGCTCCTCCTCGGGGAAGAGGACGCCGCAGTCGACGATCAGGAGGCGGCCGTCGAACTCGAAGACGGTCATGTTCCGGCCGATTTCGCCGAGGCCACCGAGAGGGGTCACACGCAGGCCGCCCTTGGGCAGCTTCGGCGGCGGGCCGAGTTCCGGATGCGGATGGCTCAAAAGACTCTCCTCACCACACGCGCCACGTACCCCTTTAAGGCACGTGGCGCGCGTGACATTCGTGCACTTGCTGTCTTGTGTGTGGTGGTGCCTATTCAGTTGTGGAGTCTGGTGTCAGAGCTGTACCCCGCCCGCGGCGAGATCGAGCTTGAGCTGAGCGATCTCGGCGTCGTCCAGGCCGACCATCGGCAGCCGCAGCGGGCCGGCGGGCAGGCCCTGGAGGGCCAGGGCGGCCTTGGTCGTCATGACGCCCTGGGTGCGGAACATGCCGGTGTAGACCGGGAGCAGCTTCTGGTGGATCTCGGTGGCCTTCTGCACGTCGCCGCCGAGGTGGGCCTCCAGCAGGGCGCGCAGGTCGGGGGTGACCAGGTGGCTGACCACGGAGACGAAGCCGGCGGCGCCCACGGAGAGCAGCGGGAGGTTCAGCATGTCGTCGCCGGAGTACCAGGCCAGGCCGCTGCGGGCGATGGCCCAGCTGGCCCGGCCGAGGTCGCCCTTGGCGTCCTTGTTGGCGACGATGCGCGGGTGCTCGGCCAGGCGGACGATGGTCTCGGTGTCGATCGGGACGCCGCTGCGGCCCGGGATGTCGTAGAGCATCACCGGGAGCTCGGTGGCGTCGGCGATGGCCGAGAAGTGCCGGTACAGGCCCTCCTGGGTGGGCTTGTTGTAGTAGGGCGTGACGGCCAGCAGGCCGTGCGCGCCGTCGCGCTCGGCCTGGCGGGCGAGCTCGAGGGTGTGGTGGGTGTCGTTGGTGCCGATGCCGGCGACGACGTGGGCGCGGTCTCCGACCGCTTCGAGCACGGCTCGTACGAGGTCGCTTTTCTCCGCGTCGGTGGTGGTCGGGGACTCGCCGGTGGTCCCGTTGATGATCAGGCCGTCGTTGCCTGCGTCCACCAGGTGGACGGCGAGCTGCTGCGCGCCGTCGAGGTCGAGTGCGCCATCTGCCGTGAACGGCGTGATCATGGCGGTGAGGACCCGCCCGAAGGGGGTCTGCGGAGTCGAGATCGGAGCCATGGGTAACACGCTACTCGCTGCCATGCTCGCGATGCCCCCTCGGGGGACGTGTACCGGGGAGCGGCTCGCAGTCGTTCTTGGAGGTGTTGGAGCCCGGCACTGCCTGCTCGGGGGTTCAAGCAGTGCCGGGTCCGTTTGATCAGCCTAGATGAACTTCACGAAACGTCGCAATACGGACACTTCGGTCTGTGGCTTCGCACATCCGACCGGGCGTGCCTACGGGGCCACACGGCCGTTCGCATTGAAGGCGGCGTAGGTCAGCGGCATGAGCTTCGCCCAGTGCTGCTCCATCCTCTCGCCCACCATCTCGATCTCCCGCTGGGGGAAGGACGGCACCCGGGCCAGCTCGTGCTGGGTGCGCAGGCCGAGGAAGTGCATCAGCGAGCGGGCGTTGCAGGTGGCGTACATCGAGGAGAAAAGACCCACCGGCAGGACCGAACGGGCCACCTCGCGCGCCACACCGGCGTCCAGCATCTCCTGGTACGCCTCGTACGCCTGCCGGTAGGAGTCCTCCATGACCCGGCCGGTCAGCTCCTGCTGCGCCTGGGTGCCCTCGACGAAGACGTACTTGCCCGGACGGCCCTCCTGGACCAGCTTGCGCTCGGCGTCGGGCACGTAGAAGACCGGCTGGAGCTCCCTGTACCGGCCCGACTCCTCGTTGTACGACCAGCCGACGCGGTGGCGCATGAACTCGCGGAACACGAAGATCGGCGCGCTGATGAAGAAGGTCATCGAGTTGTGCTCGAAGGGGCTGCCGTGCCTGTCCCGCATCAGGTAGTTGATCAGGCCCTTGGAGCGCTCGGGGTCCTTCTGCAGCTCCTCCAGGGACTGTTCTCCGGCCGTGGACACCCGGGCGGCCCACAGCACGTCGGAATCGGTGGCGGCGTGCTTCACCAGTTCGACGGTCACGTCGCTTCGGAAGTCGATCTTCGGCTCGGGGGTCTCGCTCACGAGGTCCTTCCCGTTCGTACGGTCTCGGGCGCGACCACTCTACGGCGACCCGGGCACCCTCCCCGACACCACCCGGCCGGCCCCCGGAGCCGCGGCGGATTTTGGGCAATGCGCAGGAATCCGGCACCGATCGGGATCTTCGTTCGTCCTAACCGGTACCAGTGAGAACACGCCACCGTGAGGGGTGAGGCCCACCATGATCCGACGGCGCGAACCAGTTCCGTTCGCCTTCGTCGCCGAGGCGGAGCGTTTCCGCAGTAACGTCACTCCACCGCCCCGGGAGCGCCTGAGCAGGACGCAACTCGCCGCCCGTACCCTGGTCGGACTGACCGTGGTGGCGGGGCTCGTCGGCTCGCTGCTCTTCGGCATGCCCGCACTGCAGCCGCACCAGGCGCCTGAGAAGGCGCAGCAGTCCGAGGCGGCCGAGGGGCGCTGACACCCTTCCGCCGATGTGCACATGAGTGAGGATCAGCCGTGCCCCTGCCCTTTCTGACGGCCGAACCGGAAGACGTCGCGCTGCCCCACGACGACCACGACCGCTGGCGCCGGCCCTACCGGCCCGGTCCCTGGCGCGTGGCCATCGGTGCGGTCCTGCTGCTGATCGCGTCCTTCATGCTGCTCGCCACGATGATCATCGCCTTCAGCGGCACCGGGAGCGGTGCCGTCATCTGCCTGGTGGCCGCCCTCGCCGTGGTGGCGGGCACCGCGCGGATGCTGCGGGGCGGGGTGTGGGTGAGCCGTGCGGGCCTGCGGCGGGTGTCGTTCTTCGGGACGCGCTCGGTGCCCTGGAGCCAGGTCGGCGAGATCCGTACGGTGCAGCAGCCGGTGCGCTGGATGGGGCTGCCCCGGACCGTGCAGGGGCAGGCGCTGACCGCCACGCCGGCCGGCGGCGCGCAGCTGCCGGTGCTTTTCACCGACCACGGCGCGGACTTCCTGGCCCGCGCGGAGGCCTTCGAGCGGGCCGCGGACACCATCGGGGCGTGGGCCGAGGAGTACCGGGCCGTCCCGGCGGGGGCGGCGGACGCGCCCGCGGGCCGGTAAACGCGCCGGCCGGCCCCTCGGGGCCGGCCGCGGCTTCGGAGCCCGTACGGGGATCAGACCCGTACGGGCTTCTTGTCGTGCAGGGCGATGGCCCGCTGCATGGCCTTGCGCGCCCGCGGGGTGTCCCGGGCGTCGTGGTAGGCGATGGCGAGGCGGAACCAGGAACGCCAGTCCCCCGGCGCGTCCTCGGTCTCGGCCTTGCGGCGCGCGAAGACCTCGTCGGCGGAGTCCCGCAGGATCCGTCCGTACCGGTCCCGCTCCAGCTCGTCCTCCGGCAGTGCGCCCTCAGCCTCCAGCTTCTCGGCCAGCTGGTTGGCCTTGCGGACGAACTGGGTGTTCTTCCAGAGGAACCAGATGCCGATGACCGGCAGGATCAGGACGGCCACGCCGAAGGTGACGGTCAGCGGCGTGCCGATGCGGATCAGGGCGATGCCCCGGCCGCCGGCCAGGACGAAGTACAGGGCCAGGACGGCCGCGGTGACGAGGTAGGTGATCTTCGCGCGCATGGTCGTGGCTCAGCTCAGGTCGAGGAAGTGTTCCAGGCCGAACGTGAGGCCCGGGGTCTGCGGCACGCGGCGGGCGCCGAGCAGGATGCCCGGCATGAAGCTGCTGTGGTGCAGGGAGTCGTGGCGGATGGTGAGGGTCTCGCCCTCGCCGCCGAGCAGGACCTCCTGGTGGGCCAGCAGGCCGCGGAGCCGCACGGCGTGGACCGGTACGCCGTCCACGTTCGCGCCGCGCGCGCCGTCGAGGGCGGTGGCCGTGGCGTCGGGCTGCGGCGCGCAGCCCGCCTTCGCACGGGCCTCGGCGATGAGCTGGGCGGTGCGGGTGGCGGTGCCGGAGGGGGCGTCCACCTTGTTCGGGTGGTGCAGTTCGACCACCTCGACGGATTCGAAGTAGCGCGCCGCCTGGGCGGAGAACTTCATGGTGAGGACTGCGCCGATGGAGAAGTTGGGGGCGATGAGCACACCGGTCTCCGGGGAGGCGGAGAGCCAGGTGTTCAGCTGGGCGAGGCGGTCCTCGGTCCAGCCGGTGGTGCCGACCACGGCGTGGATGCCGTGGCGGATGAGGAAGTCCAGGTTCCCCATCACCGAGCCGGGGGTGGTCAGCTCGACGGCGACCTGGGCCTCGCTCTCGACGAGGGTCTCCAGCTTGTCGCCGCGGCCGAGCGCGGCCACCAGTTCCATGTCCTCGGCGGCCTCCACGGCCTTGACGGCCTCGGAGCCGATGCGGCCCTGGGCCCCGAGTACCGCCACGCGCAGCTTGCTCATGATGTTCGCTTCCTTCACTCCGTACGGAACTACGCGACCGCTTCGTCGAGGCGCGCGGCCTGCTTCTCCTTGAGCGGGCCGATCACCGACAGCGACGGTCGCTGTGCCAGTACATCCTGTGCCACCGCGCGGACGTCGTCCGGGGTAACCGAGGCGATGCTGGTCAGCATGTCGTCGACGGACATCTGGGCGCCCCAGCAGAGTTCGCTCTTGCCGATGCGGTTCATCAGGGCGCCGGTGTCCTCCAGGCCGAGGACGGTGGAGCCGGAGAGCTGGCCGACGGCGCGCTTGATCTCCTCGTCGGTGAGGCCCTCGGAGGCGACCTTGTCGAGCTCGTCGCGGCAGATCCGGAGCACGTCGTGCACCTGGTTGGGGCGGCAGCCCGCGTACACGCCGAAGAGGCCGGTGTCGGCGAACCCGGAGGTGTACGAGTACACGCTGTAGGCGAGGCCCCGCTTCTCCCGGACCTCCTGGAAGAGCCGGGAGGACATACCGCCGCCGAGGGCGGTGTTGAGGACGCCCAGGGCCCAGCGGCGGTCGTCGGTGCGGGCCAGGCCCGGCATGCCGAGGACGACGTGGGCCTGCTCGGTCTTCCGGTTGACCAGGTCGACCCGGCCGGCCGTGCGGATCCGCTTGGTGCCGGCGCGCGGGGCGGTCGGGACGGCGTCGGTGCGGCCGAGCGCGCCGGCCTTCTCGAAGGCCGCGCGGACCTGGCGGACCACCTTGGCGTGGTCGACATTGCCGGCGGCCGATACGACCAAGTGGGTGGGGTCGTAGTGCTTCTTGTAGAAGCGGGCGATCTGGTCGCGGGTGAGCGCGTTGATCGTGTCGACGGTGCCGAGGACGGGACGGCCCAGCGGGCTGTCGCCGAACATGGTCTCGGCGAACAGGTCGTGGACCATGTCGCCGGGGTCGTCCTCGGTCATCGCGATCTCTTCGAGGATGACCCCGCGCTCGGCGTCGACGTCCGATTCCAGGATCAGCGAGCCGGTGAGCATGTCGCAGACCACGTCGATGGCCAGCGGCAGGTCGGTGTCGAGCACCCGCGCGTAGTAGCAGGTGTACTCCTTCGCCGTGAAGGCGTTCATCTCGCCGCCGACGGCGTCGATGGCGGAGGAGATGTCCAGGGCGGACCGCTTCTTGGTGCCCTTGAAGAGGAGGTGCTCCAGGTAGTGCGTGGCGCCGTTGAGGGCGGGGATCTCGTCGCGGGAGCCGACGTTCACCCAGATGCCGAAGGTGGCGGAGCGGACGGAGGGCAGCGTCTCGGTGACGACGCGCAGTCCGCCGGGGAGGACGGTGCGCCGGACGGTGCCGATGCCGTTCTCGCCCTTGAGCAGGGTTTGGGTACGGGCGACGGCCCGCCCCTCCGAAGAGGGGCGGGCCGTCACACGGGAACTACGCGACGTCACTTGTCGGAGTCGTCCTTGTCAGCCTCGGCGTCGGCGTCCTCGCCCTCGATCACGGGGATCAGGGAGAGCTTGCCGCGCTGGTCGATCTCGGCGATCTCGACCTGGACCTTGGTGCCGACCGCGAGCACGTCCTCGACGTTCTCCACGCGCTTGCCACCGGCGAGCTTGCGGATCTGCGAGATGTGCAGCAGGCCGTCCTTGCCCGGGAGCAGGGAGACGAAGGCACCGAAGGTGGTGGTCTTGACGACCGTACCCAGGTAGCGCTCGCCGACCTCCGGCATGGTCGGGTTGGCGATGCCGTTGATCGTGGCGCGGGCGGCCTCGGCGGCCGGGCCGTCGGCGGCACCGATGTAGATGGTGCCGTCGTCCTCGATCGTGATCTCGGCGCCGGTGTCCTCCTGGATCTGGTTGATCATCTTGCCCTTGGGGCCGATGACCTCACCGATCTTGTCCACCGGGATCTTGACGGTGATGATCCGCGGGGCGTTCGGGGACATCTCGTCCGGCGTGTCGATCGCTTCCATCATCACGTCGAGGATGTGGAGGCGGGCGTCGCGGGCCTGCTTGAGGGCCGCGGCCAGGACGGAGGCCGGGATGCCGTCCAGCTTGGTGTCGAGCTGGAGGGCGGTGACGAACTCCTTGGTGCCGGCGACCTTGAAGTCCATGTCGCCGAAGGCGTCCTCCGCACCGAGGATGTCGGTGAGGGCGACGTAGTGGGTCTGGCCGTCGATCTCCTGGGAGATCAGGCCCATGGCGATACCGGCGACGGGGGCCTTGAGCGGCACACCGGCGTTCAGCAGCGACATGGTGGAGGCGCAGACCGAGCCCATGGACGTCGAACCGTTGGAGCCGAGGGCCTCGGACACCTGGCGGATCGCGTAGGGGAACTCCTCGCGGGTCGGGAGGACCGGCACGATCGCGCGCTCGGCGAGCGCGCCGTGGCCGATCTCGCGGCGCTTCGGCGAACCGACGCGGCCGGTCTCGCCGACGGAGTACGGCGGGAAGTTGTAGTTGTGCATGTAGCGCTTGCGGGTCACCGGGGAGAGGGTGTCCAGCTGCTGCTCCATACGGAGCATGTTGAGGGTGGTGACGCCCAGGATCTGGGTCTCGCCACGCTCGAACAGCGCGGAACCGTGCACGCGCGGGATGGCCTCGACCTCGGCGGCGAGGGTACGGATGTCCGTGATCCCGCGGCCGTCGATGCGGACCTTGTCCTTGATGACGCGCTCGCGCACCAGGGCCTTGGTCAGGCTGCGGTAGGCGGCGGAGATCTCCTTCTCGCGGCCCTCGAAGGCCGGGAGGAGCTTCTCGGCGGCGATCTCCTTGACGCGGTCCAGCTCGGCCTCGCGGTCCTGCTTGCCCGCGATGGTCAGCGCCTGGGAGAGCTCGCCCTTGACGGCGGCCGCGAGGGCCTCGTACACGTCGTCCTGGTAGTCCAGGAAGACCGGGAACTCGCCCTCGGGCTTGGCGGCCTTGGCGGCCAGGTCGGCCTGGGCCTTGCAGAGGACCTTGATGAACGGCTTGGCGGCCTCGAGGCCCGCCGCGACGATCTCCTCGGTGGGCGCCTCGGCGCCGCCCTTGACCAGGGTGATGGTCTGCTCGGTGGCCTCGGCCTCGACCATCATGATCGCGACGTCGCCGTCCTCCAGGGTGCGGCCCGCGACGACCATGTCGAAGACGGCGTCCTCGAGCTCGGTGTGCGTCGGGAAGGCGACCCACTGGCCGCGGATCAGCGCGACGCGGACGCCGCCGATCGGGCCGGAGAAGGGCAGACCGGCCAGCTGGGTGGACGCGGACGCGGCGTTGATCGCGACGACGTCGTACAGGTGGTCGGGGTTGAGCGCCATGACCGTGGCGACGACCTGGATCTCGTTGCGCAGGCCCTTCTTGAAGGACGGGCGCAGCGGGCGGTCGATCAGGCGGCAGGTGAGGACGGCGTCCTCGGAGGGGCGGCCCTCGCGGCGGAAGAAGGAGCCGGGGATCTTGCCGGCCGCGTACTGGCGCTCCTCGACGTCCACCGTGAGGGGGAAGAAGTCGAGCTGGTCCTTGGGCTTCTTCGACGCGGTGGTCGCGGAGAGGACCATCGTGTCGTCGTCCAGGTAGGCAACGGCGGAGCCGGCGGCCTGGCGGGCCAGACGGCCCGTCTCGAAGCGGATGGTACGGGTGCCGAAGGCGCCGTTGTCGATGACGGCCTCGGCGTAGTGGGTCTCGTTCTCCACTAGCGTTTTCTCCATTTTCGTCGTCTCCGTCCTCCGCCCGTGTGGCGGGGGACGGTCGGAGAAGCGCGCCTTGCGTGCGGGCCGGTCTTCGATCGAAGCACCCGGGACTGGGGCCCGTACGGGCTCTCCGGGTGCCACTACCGAGGACCGGCGGTGCGTAGGGAGGGCGCTCCCCCTCTTCAGTTGTGCTTCGGGTGTGCGTTGCGACCAGACTACAAAGCGTCCGGTACGTCCCGCACGTACAGCAAAGGGAGCGGTCCCCTAAGAGTGGGAACCGCTCCCTTCACAGCGTCTTACTTGGCACCCGCGGCACCGCGGCGGATGCCGAGGCGCTCGACCAGCGTACGGAAGCGCTGGATGTCCTTCTTGGCCAGGTACTGCAGCAGGCGGCGGCGCTGGCCGACCAGGATCAGCAGACCACGGCGGGAGTGGTGGTCGTGCTTGTGGGCCTTCAGGTGCTCGGTCAGGTCCGAGATACGGCGCGAGAGCATCGCGACCTGGACCTCGGGGGAGCCGGTGTCGCCCTCCTTGGTACCGAACTCGGCGATGATCTGCTTCTTCGTGGCAGTGTCGAGCGACACGCTTACTCCTTGTGTGTATGCGTTGCCTCCGAGTGCCCCGGGTCTGCTTCTCCGGGGAGCTTCGGTGACTCGGGAGGCGAGTGGGTCTGGCGGCAGCCCTTTCGGGCGCGTGCACAGACGGCCGTCACACAGCGTACCAGGCCGGAACGGCGGTGGTCTCAGCTGGTGAGAGAACGGGCCTGGGTGTAGACGTCCAGTACGGCCAGGCAGAGCGGGACCAGGCTGAGCAGGACGGCGGCCTCGGCCAGGTCGAGGGTACGTCCCCAGAAGGGCGAGAGGCCCTTGCGGGGGATGACCAGGCCGATGCCGGCGAGGAGGGCGGCGCCGGCCGCCACGGCGGCGGAGAGCCAGATGGTGCGCAGGTCCAGGCCGCCGCTCTCACCCGTCCGGGCGAGCTCGGTGACCAGGTCGAGGGGCGGGTTCAGGGCGAGGCCGAGGACCAGCAGGGCGATGGCGGCGAGGCCGGCGGCCAGGGCGCAGACCACCTGCGAGGTGTAGCGGAACAGGCGGGCCCGCAGCAGCATGGCCAGGCCGGTGGCCAGGGCGAGGAGCTTGCCCCAGGTGTTGTCGGAGAACCCGAGCACGGCGGCGGAGCCCACGGCGACCGCGGCACAGCCGCCGACCAGGCCGAGCAGCATCTCGTGGCCGCGGCGGGCCTGGGCGGCGATCAGCTCGGCGTCCAGCGGGGTGACGGGGTCGGAGCCGTCGGCGGCCTGGTCGCCGTACGGGTCGGTGTCGTAGCCGTCGGGCCCCGGGTACTCGTCGGTGGAGCTCCGCGGGGCGGCGTAGCCGATGGGCAGCCGGGCGAAGCGGGCGGAGAGGCCGGGGAGGAAGGCGACCAGGCCGATGGCGACGGGGGCGCAGACGGCCGCGGTGCCGGTGGCGGTGGCCGAGGTGACGATCGCCAGGAAGGTGGCCAGGGTGCCGGTGGCGGCGAGGAAGGTGGTGGCGACGAACAGGGCGTCGCCGCTGGGGGTGAGCGCGACCAGGATGACGGAGGCGACCAGGACGGTGACGCAGCCGAGCAGGAACTGGAGGCGGCCGGGGCCCTCGCCGTCCGCGGCGGCGATGATGCCGGAGCCGGCGATCAGCAGCTGCGGAAGGGCGCCGAGGCCGAGGACGACGGCGGAGCCGCGGTCGCGGTAGACCCGGGCGCGGACGCCGGCCGCGGCGGTGAGGAGCAGGCCGGCGGCTCCGGCGATGATGCCGGGCAGGCCGTGCATGTCGTGCCGGACGGGGTCGGCGTACCAGAGGACGAAGCCCATCAGGACGAAGAGCACTACGGCGGCGGTGAGGCCGGCGGCGCGCAGCATGTCGTCGCTCCAGCGGTGCCGGTCGCGGACCACGGCGGAGGCGACGGCGTCGGCGACGTCGTCGAAGACGGCGGGCGGCAGGGACTCCGCGAAGGGGCGGAGGCTGAGCACCTCGCCGTCGAGGATGGTCTGCGCGGCGAGGGTGCGGGCGCCGTCGAGGACGGAGCCGTCCCGGCGGACCAGGTGGTAGCCGGTGGGGGTGCCGACGGGCTGGGTCTGTCCGGTGAGCCGGAGCAGTTCCGGATAGACGTCGGCGACGGCGATGTCCTCGGGGAGCGCGACGTCGATCCGGCTGTCCGGGGCCACGACGGTGACCCTCACGAAACCCGTCGCCTGGCCCGTACTCACCTGTGTGACCCCCATGTTCGGTGGCTGCTTCGCGGATGCGCATGAACGCGCGGGCCACCCTACCGGCAGTGGGAGTGACTGTCGGCAAGTAGGATCACCATCCCCCGGCCACCGCCGGGATGACGTCCCGTCCGTCTTCGAGGGATTGATGCTCCGGTGAGCCAGATCGTCGTCAAACGACCGCCGCGGTCCCTGCCGCCCGAGGTCCCCACGGACGAACTGCGGCTGGAACCTCCGCCGGAGCTTCCGCGCGGGCAGCAGGAGGGTGTTGCGATGCAGCTCCTGCCGTTGCTCGGCATGGGCTCGTCGGTGGTGTTCTTCTTCATGCCCACCGGCATGCCGTTCATGAAGATCATGGGCGTGCTGATGCTGGTGTCCACGGTCGCGATGGTCATCGCCCAGCTCGTGCGGTACCGCAAGGGTACGCAGGGGCAAATGGCAGATGTGCGACGGGACTACCTGAAATACCTCGCACAGACGCGGCGTCAGGTGCGGCGCACGGCACGGGTGCAGCGGGACGCGCAGCTCTATCTGCACCCGGCCCCGGAGCAGTTGTGGTCGGTGGTGGCGGAGGGCTCGCGGCTCTGGGAGCGGCGGGTCGGCGACCCGGACTTCGGGCAGGCCCGGCTGGGGCTGGGCCCGCAGCGGCTGGCGACTCCGCTGGTGGCCCCGGAGACGGCGCCGGTGGACGAGCTGGAGCCGCTGACGGCGGGCGCGATGCAGCGCTTCCTGCGGATCCATTCCTCGCTGGACGCGCTGCCGGTGGCCCTGTCGGTACGGGCCTTCTACCACGTGACGGTGTCCGGTGAGGCGGAGTCGGCGCGCGGTACGGCGCGGGCGCTGGTGGCGCAGCTGGCGACGCTGCACTCCCCCGAGGACCTGATGGTGGCCGTGGTGGCGGCGCCGGACGCGGTGGCGCACTGGGACTGGGTGAAGTGGCTGCCGCACACCCAGGCGCCGGGCCAGGTGGACGGGGCCGGTACGAAGCGGCTGTTCGGCGACGACCTGGCCGAGGTGGAGGAGCTGCTGGGCTCCCGCCTCGACGGGCGGCCGCGGTTCAGCCGGGACGTGTCGCCGGTGCTGGACCAGCCGCACGTCGTCCTGGTGCTGGACTCGGACGCGCGCGGCGGACTGGTGACGCCCGACTCGGTGTTCGCGGCGGCCGAGGGCCTGCAGGGCGTGACCATCGTCGAGGTGGTGGCGGGCGAGCTGGACGAGCTGCGGGGCGGGCTCTCGGTCGTGGTGCGGCCGGGCCGGCTGCTGCTGGAGTCGGGCGGCGGCATCGCGTACGAGGGCGTTCCGGACGGGCTGTCGCTGCCCGCGGCGGAGGCGCTGGCGCGGCAGCTGGCGCCGATGCGCACCGGCGGCGGTGACGAGGACGAGCCGCTGCTGGCCAATCTGGACTTCACCGACCTGCTGAACCTGGGCGACGCGGGGTCGATCGACGTGGCGCGGACCTGGCGGCCGCGGTCGGCGGGCGAGCGGCTGCGGGTGCCGATCGGGGTGGGCGTGGACGGTGCGCCGGTCATGCTGGACCTGAAGGAGGCCGCGCAGGAGGGCATGGGCCCGCACGGCCTGTGCGTGGGCGCGACGGGTTCCGGCAAGTCGGAGCTGCTGCGCACGCTGGTGCTGGGTCTGGCGGTCACGCACACCTCGGAGACGCTGAACTTCGTCCTCGCGGACTTCAAGGGCGGTGCGACGTTCACCGGGATGTCGCAGATGCCGCACGTGGCGGCCGTCATCACCAACCTGGCGGACGACCTGACGCTGGTCGACCGCATGGGCGACTCCATCCGCGGTGAACTGCAGCGCCGGCAGGAGCTGCTGCGGTCGGCGGGCAACTACGCGAACATCCACGACTACGAGAAGGCGCGGGCGGCGGGTGCTCCGCTGGAGCCGCTGGCCTCGCTGGTGCTGGTCATCGACGAGTTCTCCGAGCTCCTCACCGCCAAGCCCGACTTCATCGACATGTTCATCCAGATCGGCCGGATCGGCCGGTCGCTGGGCGTGCACCTGCTGCTGGCCTCGCAGCGCCTGGAGGAGGGCAAGCTGCGCGGCCTGGACACGTACCTGTCGTACCGGATCGGTCTGCGGACCTTCTCGGCGGCGGAGTCGCGGACGGCGATCGGCGTGCCGGACGCGTACCACCTGCCGTCGGTGCCGGGTTCGGGTTATCTGAAGTTCGGCACGGACGAGATGGTGCGGTTCAAGGCCGCGTACGTGTCGGGCACGTACCGCTCGGGCGGCCCGGACCTGTCGGTCGGGCGGTTCCCGGTGGAACGGCGGCCCGTGCTGTTCACGGCGGCGCCGGTGCCGGTGGTGTACGCGGCTCCGGACCCGGCGTACCTGGCGGCGCAGGCGGAGTCCCGGGAGGACGACGCGCTGGCGGACACCGTGCTGGACGTGATCGTGGGCCGGCTGGAGGGCCAGGGCGTGCCCGCGCACCAGGTGTGGCTGCCGCCGCTGGACCAGGCTCCGCCGCTGGACCAGCTGCTGCCGGCGCTGGCGACGGGCGAGGCGCGCGGACTGCACGCGGAGGGCTACACCAGGCCCGGCGGGCTGGTCGTGCCGCTCGGTCTGATCGACAAGCCGTTCGAGCAGCGGCGCGAGGTGCTGTACCGGGACTTCTCCGGTGCGGCCGGCCACATGATGGTGGTGGGCGGTCCGCAGTCCGGCAAGTCGACGCTGATGCGGACGCTGATCGCATCGTTCGCGCTCACCCACACCCCGCGCGAGGTGCAGTTCTACGGGCTGGACTTCGGCGGTGGCGGCCTGTCGGCGGTGCAGGACCTGCCGCACGTGGGCGGGATCGCGTCCCGGCTGGACCCGGAGCGGGTGCGGCGTACGGTCGCGGAGGTCGCGGGCATCCTGAACCGGCGGGAGGAGTTCTTCCGGGCTAACGGCATCGACTCGATCGCCACCTACCGGCGCCGGCGGGCGGCGGGCGAGCTGCCGGGCGAACCGTGGGGCGACGTGTTCCTGGTCGTCGACGGCTGGGGCGCCTTCCGGACCGAGTACGAGGGCCTGGAGCCGGTGGTCACGGACATCGCGGGGCGTGGCCTGGGCTACGGCATCCACGTGGTGGTCACCGCGGCCCGGTACATGGAGGTGCGGGCGGCGCTCAAGGACCAGATGCTGAACCGGCTGGAGCTGCGGCTCGGCGACGTCATGGACTCGGAGTTCGACCGGAAGGTCGCGGCGAACGTGCCGCCGGGCATGCCGGGCCGCGGTCAGGTGGCGGAGAAACTGCACTTCCTCGGGGCGCTCCCGCGGATCGACGGCTCGCACGCGGCGGACGACCTGTCGGAGGGCACGGCCGCGTTCGTGGCGGCGGTGCAGGCGGGCTGGTCGGGTCCGTCGGCGCCGGGGGTGCGGCTGCTGCCGCGGCTGCTGCACGCGGACCAGCTGCCCAAGGGCGGGGAGTACCCGGGCCGCGGGATCGCGATCGGCATCGACGAGACCGACCTGGAGCCGGTGTTCGTGGACTTCGAGACCGATCCGTTCTTCCTGGTGTTCGGCGAGAGCGAGTCCGGCAAGACGAACCTGCTGCGGCTGATCGCGAAGCAGATCGCCCAGCGGTACACCCCGGACCAGGCGCGGCTGGTGGTCGGCGACTACCGGCGGACGCTGCTGGGCGCGCTGCCCGAGGAGCACCTGCTGGAGTACGCGCCGATGGCGAGCTCCCTGCAGATGCACATGGAGGCGCTGAGCGGGGTGTTCCAGCGGCGGCAGCCGCCGGACGACGTGACCCCGCAGCAGCTGCGCGACCGCAGCTGGTGGACCGGCCCGGACGTGTTCATCGTCATCGACGACTACGACCTCGTGGCGACCAGCCAGGGCAATCCGCTGGCCCCGCTGGCGGAGTACCTGCCGTTCGCCCGGGACACCGGTGTCCGGTTCATCATCGCCCGGAGTTCCGCGGGTGCCTCGCGCGCGATGTACGAGCCGTTCATGCAGCGGATCAAGGAGCTGGGCGCGCAGGGCGTGGTGCTGGCCGGCGATCCGTCCGAGGGCGATCTGATCGGCAACGTCCGCCCGAGGCCCATGCCGCCGGGCCGGGGCTACTTCGCCTCCCGCAAGCGGGGCACCTCGCTGGTGCAGCTGGGCAGGCTGCCGGGAATGTAGCCCCGCGCGGCGGCCGGATGTGGGTGAACACGGCCACGGGCTCCGCCCGTGGCCGGATAATCGGGGGGCGGACGCCGGACGGCGGACGCGGCACCGAGGGGAAGGCCGCTCATGGGCACGCAGGCGGAGAAGGACGAGCTGTACGCGCTCGACATCAGCGGAGTGGAGTGGGAGGGGCCGCCGGGGACCGGCCCGGACGAGGAGCGCGTGGAGATCGCGCACCTGCCGGGCGGCGGGGTCGCCATGCGGTCCTCGCTGGACCGGGAGACCGTGCTGCGCTACACCGCGGCCGAGTGGGAGGCGTTCGTGCTCGGCGCCCGGGACGGCGAGTTCGACATCGAGACGCCGTAGGGTCCCGCGGGTACGGGAAAGGGGCGCGCCCGGTGCGGGCGCGCCCCTTCCGTGTGTGCCGGGCGGGCGTGTGGCGGCACGCGTGCCGGCCGGAGGCTCAGAAAGCCTCGGTGAACAGGCGCGAGGCCTTGACGTCGGTGGCGCGGTAGTCGCCCTTGCCCTGCTCGATGATCTTGGCGACGTTCTCCAGGGTGTCGCGCATGTGCTCGGCGCGGCCCTTGTACTTGGCCTGGAGCTGGATGTACTGCGCGTGCGCCTCACCGTCCCAGGTGTCGGTGACGACCTTCAGCGCGGAGTCCATCTCGTTGATGTCGTCGACGATCTTCTTCGAGACGGCGCGGAGGCGGTTGGCCATCTCCTGGACGCTCTCGTACCGGACCCTCATCTGGCCCTGGTCACCGGCCATGTTTCTTCTCCTTAGTGCTGGACTGACGCTTCCGGAACGGACGGTGGTCCGTCAGACGCTGTTCAGGCCGGACGAGTTGGCGGTCTGGGCCTTGATGGTGTTGAAGGCCGCACGCACGTCGTCGTCCTGGGCGTTGCTCAGGTTCTTGGTCTCGGCCACCGCGTGGTGCAGCACGCCGAGCAGCCGGCGGATCGCGTCGTGGTCCTCGTTCACCATGGTCTGCGCCGTGACGAAGCCCGAGGCACCGGAACCGGTCCAGCCGGCGCTCACCGTCGCGAGGATGTCGGCCAGCTCACGGGCCTGCGTGGTGACCGCGTTGGCGGTGCTGTTGACCTTGTTCTTCGCCTGGACGATCGGATCGTCTGCGAGTCCGAAACCGCCTGCAGGGTTGCTCATCTGGGGCTCCTCACTTCTTAATTCACTGACCCGACCGGCGTGGTTACGTCAGTCCCCCGATCACAGTCGTGAAGGCTGGTGCCACTCTAGTCAGTTCATCTGTCCGCCCCAACACCGGTACGGCTGTCCTGTAGGCGAACTGTGACGGTTCACTGCAAACGACGTCGGCGGTTCCGGGCATCCCGGACGACCACCGCCGTTCCCGCGATGACGGCGATCAGCACGGCGGCCGCACCCAACGCGTAGGTGCCGAGCCGTTCCTCGCGCTCCTGTGCCGTCTCGGTCACCTGCAGCGGCGCCACGTCCGGTGCGGCGGCCGGCGGCGGACCGGGATCCGGCACCGGCGCCCTGGGCCGCTCGTGGTCCTGGGTGACCGCGCGCACCGGGTCGACGACACCCCATCCGACGTAGTCGTCACGGCCCTTGACGGACCGTTCGGCGGTCTGCTGGATCTGCCAGATGATCTCTTCCGGGGTCCAGTCCTTGTGCTGGGCCTTCAGCAGCGCCGCGACCCCGGCGACGTAGGGGGCGGAGAAACTCGTCCCGTTGTCGACGCACTGGCCGAAGCCGGGAACGGTGGACAGCATGTCGACGCCCGGGGCGGCGACCGCGAGGAAGGTGCCCGGCTGCGAGAAGGCCGCCCGCTCGTTGTTGCGGTCGGAGGCGCCGACCGCAAGCACCTTCGGGTAGGCCGCCGGGTACGTCTTGCGCTTCTGGCCGTTCAGGCCGTCGTTGCCGGCCGAGGCGACGATCAGGACGTTCTTGTCCACCGCCCGTTTGACCGCCTGCCCCAGCGCGGAGTTCTCGCCCAGCGGGGCGTCGGTGTCCTGGGAGATGTTGATGATGTGGGCGCCCTTGTCCACCGCGTGGTCGATGGCCTTGCCGAGCGTCTCCGCGTTGCCCTTGCCCTGCCCGTCGTTCTGCCGGATCGGGATGATGGTGGCCTCGGGGGCCAGGCCGACGAAGCCGGTGCCCTTGTTGGGGCGGGCCGCGATCAGACCGGCGACCTTGGTGCCGTGGCCCACCGTGTCGTTGGTGCCGTCCCCCTTGCCGTCGATGAAGTCCTTGCCGGAGCCCACGTCGAGGGCACCGCTGAGCTGGGGGTTGACCCGGTCCACACCGGTGTCGATGACCGCGACCCGGACGTCCTTGCCCTTGGACCCCGCCCACAGCTCGTCGAGCAGCAGCCGCTGCAGGGCCCACGGGCGGCCCGCGGTCTGCTTCTTCATCGGGAACGTGCACTCGCCCGCGCCGGACAGGCGCAGGGGGGCCGCGGGCGGCCCGGCCGCCGGGGCGGTGGCACCGGTGGTGCCGGTGGTACCGGCGGGCCCGGTGGTACCGAGGGCGGCGGCCAGGGCCAGTACGGCCGCCAGGGCGACGGCCCGGTGCGGCCGGGGCTTCGGCTGATGAGTCATCGGTGTCCGCCCGCCCTCACGAACCCTGCGGCTGGCGGGCCGCGTTGGTGTCCAGACGGGGGCCCTTGGAGAGGAACTCCGACCAGGTGATCGGCACCAGTGCCGGGGCCACGTCCTTGTAGCCGAGCCGCGCCTGGGCCTGGCTGGCCTCCGGCGCGCTCTCCGCCTTGCCCTTCCCGTCCGCCGTCCCGGGCTGCGGGGAGGCGCCGATCCCGGACTGCTCGGCGTCGCTGTCCCCGTTGGCCTGGACGGCGTACCGCAGGCCGGTGTCGGTGACCAGGAAGAGGGAGCCGCCGCCCTTGGCCTGCTTGCCCTGGAACTGGGTGTAGAGCAGGCCGGAGCCGGGGGTGACGTAGGAACTGGTGCCGCTGGCGCTGATGTCCACCGGGAAGCCGGTGCCCGCCCAGGTGCTCAGGGTCGTCCTGCCCTGGCCCTCGACGGAACGCAGCACGTTGCAGACGGTGTTGCGGGGTCCGCCCTGCGCGGCGCTCGCGGCGGCCGCGCCGGTGCTCCCGTTGACCTGGCTGGACTGGGTCCTGGGCCAGCGCTTCTTCTCGTAGAACTGGGTGCCGTCCGGACGGATCGACTGGAGGTCGACCTCCTTCGCCCGGCCGTTCATGTTCAGGCGTTCGGCGGCCGGGGAGTTGATGAGCAGCCAGGCCGTGAAGGAGGAGACCCGGGAGACCTTGCCCGCCTGGACGACGAAGTGCTGCGGGCCGGAACCTGTCCGGGCCAGCAGCACCATGCCGATCCTGTTGTCGGCGGTGGCCAGGCCCTGCACCTTGGCGTCGTCGCCGGCCTTGCCCTCGAGCTTGGGGAAGGCGAGGTCCTCGCCGGTGTTGAGCGTCTCCAGCCACTGCGGGGTGACCTGCTGCGGGGTGCCGGTGCCGACCAGGGCCATGGTGAGGGTGGCCGCCTCGGGGGTGCCCTCCGGGAACTTGTACTTGGTTCCGGCGGAGTCGACCAGGTAGCGGGTGGTGGCCTCGCCTCCGTCCGGGCGGCGCAGCTTGGCCTGGACGTAGAGCACCTGGCCGTCGGCGAGCTTGCGCTTGTCGTCCATCAGGCCGGCTTCGCGGGAGGCGAGCACGAACGCGGCGGTCTGCACGCCCTTGCCGTTGCCGCCGGGCTGCTGGCAGACGGCCCAGCGCTTCGCCTCGCCCGCGTCCTTCGCCGAGGGCAGCCGGTCGGGGGCGTAGGGGATGCCGATGATGGGCCCGCGCGGCGGCTTGCCGCTGTCGAGGATCTTGTCGTCGACCTGGATGACGTCGAACTTGCCCGGGTCGAGCAGGAGTCGGGCCGAGGACAGGTTGAGCACCGGGTGCAGCCGGGGCTTCCCGTCGGTGTTGAGCACCACGTAGCGGGTGGTCGAGTTCTTGCCGACGATCACCTTGGTGCCCGGCTTGTCCCACTCCTTGGGGGCCTGTGGTTTGAACATGCCCCAGGCGCCGAACCCCGCGAGCACCAGGGCGCCCACGACCAGTCCCGGCACCACGGCCCGCAGCGGACGCGGTGCGCCCTCCTCGGTACCGGTGGCGGAAGGCTGGAGGAAGGCGGCCACCGATCGCCGCTTCGCAAAGGTGTACGCGTTGAGTTCGTCGCGTCGTGATGCCATGGCCGTCTGCTTCTCCCCGCCCGGCCCGGTCGGTGGGTACGGTCCCCGGGCCATGATTCGTCGGACCGGGCACCTACTATGCCTGTTGACGAAGGGGCCGTACGGGGCGGGTAGGGTGAGGCGGCCGCTCGGAGCCGCCCTGCGCCGCTCATTGCCTCCCGTTGCCTCCCGTTCCGGTCCCTTCGGGGCCCGTTGGGGCGGATCGGGAGATTCCGGGGAGCTGCGGATACCGTCCGCACCGCTTCGGTGCCCGCGGGGGGCGCCCGGAGCCGGGGCCGTGGAAGGGGAGGTGTGCCGGAGATGGCCATCGCGACGGAACAGCGCGCCGCCGCGGCCGCGCCGCCGCGCGGCGGGGTGACGCCGCATCCGAAGTCGAGTCCGGGCCGGTTCGGGCCGTTCCGATTGCAACAGCTGGTGCTGCTGCAGGTGGCGGCGGCACTGCTGCTGGCCGCCTGGGTGGTCGATCCGCTGCTGCTGGTGCCCGCGGGCGTACCGGCGGCCGTTCTGCTGGTCCTCGCCCTCGTACGCCGCCACCGGCGCTCCCTGCCCGAGTGGATCGGCACCGCGCTGTCCCTGCGCCGACGACGCCGGCGGGCCGCCGCGTTCACCGTGCCCGCCGGGACCGAGCCGGGGCTCGCCCCCGTGGTCGAGGCGGACCCGGCGCTGCGGACGTACACCTTCAGCGACCGTGACCGGCGGCCGGTCGGGATGATCGGCGACGGCACCTTCCTGACCGCCGTGGTGCAGGTCGACATGGACGCCACCGCGCTGCGGCCGGACCGCTCCGCGCGTCCGCTGCCCCTGGGCATCCTCCGGGAGGTGCTCGACGTGGACGGGATCCGGCTGGAGTCGGCACAGCTGGTGCAGCACACCCAGCCGGCACCCGCCCCGCACCTCCCCGCGCAGTCCATGGCCGCGCGCAACTACGCGCCCCTGCAGGCCCGGACCGGCACTCCGGCGGTGCGGCTGACCTGGGTGGCACTGAAGCTGGACCCGGAACTGTGCCCGGAGGCGGTGGCCGCGCGCGGCGGCGACCTGAAGGGCGCGCAGCGGTGCGTGGTGCGGGCGGCCGACCAGCTCGCCAGCCGGCTGGCCGGCGCGGGCTTCCGGGCGACCGTGCTGACCGAGCAGGAACTGACCTCGGCCCTGGCGACGTCCACGTGTGCCAACCCCATGGCCATCACCCAGGCCGGCCGATCGACGAGCACCGGGCGGCGCACCGAGGAGACGGCACGGGCCTGGCGGTGCGACGACCGGCGGCACACCACCTACTGGCTGTCCCGGTGGCCCGAACTGGGCGGCACGTCCGCCCCGTTGCCGCAGTTCGTGGCCCTGCTCACCTCGCTGCCCGCGCTGGCGACGACCTTCAGCCTGACGCTGGCCCCGGCCGACCGGCACGGGGTGACCGTCAGCGGGCACGTCCGCGTCACCGGGCGCAGTGACGAGGAACTGGTGGCGGCGCGACGGGAACTGGAACGGACGGCTCGCGGGATCAAGGCCGGCCTGGTCCGGCTGGACCGCGAGCAGGTGCCGGCGCTGCTGGCGTCGCTGCCGCTGGGAGGTGCGCGATGAGCGGTGTGCGGGGTGGCCGCGGTGGGCGCGGAGCGCGTGCGGGACGCGGTCCCGGCTCCGGGCCGGCGGGCGTGCCGGGTTCTGCGGGTTCGATGGGCTCGGCGGGTGCGGCGGGTATGACGGGTGCGAGCGGTACGGCCGGCGGCGCGGGACACGGCTCCGGAGCCGGGTCCGGATCCGGATCCGGACGGATCGGGTACGGGCTGCTCGGGCCGCGGCGCGAGCGGCACACGATATCCGCGGCCGACCTGGACGCGCTGGCCGTCCCGGTGGGCGACGACGGGGTGGTCATCGGCGTCGACTCCGAGGGCCGTTCCGCGGTGCTCGGCGTCAACCGGCCCACACCGTACGAGGTCACGCTGATCGGCGGCCTGTGGACGGCGCAGGTGCTGGCGCTGCGGGCGGCGGCGACGGGCGCACGGGTCGCCGTGGAGACCGGCCGGGCCCAGGTGTGGTCCGCGCTGGCCCAGGCGGCGGGCGGGGGACAGCAGTGCGTGACCCTGCACGAGGTGGGCCGGGTCCCGCCGCAGGGCGCCTCGGCGGGCAGCCCGGTCCTGGTGATCCGGGACTGCGGCATGCGGCCGCCGCGCGGGCGCGTGGTGGCCGGCCCCTGGCAGTCGGTGCTCACCCTGCTCCCCTACCTGAGCCCGACGGCACCGCGACTGCTGCGCCAGTCCTCGCTGGTCGGGGTCCAGCGGGTGTCCCCGGACGAGGCGGAACAGATCGGCCGCCTGATGAACCTGCCGCGGCCGGCGGTGGAATCCCTGCCGACCCTGGGCGACGGCGTGACCCTGTGGTGCACCGGACGCGACCGTCAGTTCGTGATGACCCAGGGCACGGAGGCGGAGTCGGGCCTCCTGGGCCCGGCGCGGCGGATCGACTGACGGAAGGCCGGCGACCGGGGCACCGTGTGGTTGCCTGCTCGCAGGCGTTGCCACGGCCGGGTACGACTCGGGGAAGGCACGGCAACCGCGCGTCCCAGGTCCGGGTGGGGAGGGACTGTGCGGACATGCCCTGAATCCCGGCTCCGGGCGGCCGCGCCATTAGGCTGACCGTGGGCGCGTCGTCTCGTGCGGGCGCCCGAACGGCTTGAACGGCGGATCGGGACCAAGGCCCGGCCAGACCAGGAGGACGAAGTGAACGGCGATCGGAACGAGAGCCGCGGCGGGGCGTGGGACGTCCCGACGGACGATCAGTCCGACGCGGAGCCCGAGCTGACGGGCGAGTTCACCATCGACTACACCCCGCCGGCCTGGTACACGCAGAATGCGTCTGCGGCGGCAGTGCCGGACCTCCCGGCGGGCAGCGGCTTCGAGCCGCACCGCCCGGACGACGTGTCCGCGCCGTCCACGACCCGGTTGGCCCCGCCGTCACGCCCGGCGGATCCGGCACCGTCGTCACCGGCTGCCGGAACTCCGGTCGTTCCGGGCGGTCCCGTCGTTCCGGGCGGTCCGGTCATTCCGGGCGGTGCGTCGCCCGTGGCTCCGGCGCCGTACGCGATGCCGCAGCCGGTCGGCGAGGCCGCGGGGCAGTCCCCCGCGGGCGGGACGCCGTTCCCGGACATCTCCCCCGCGGGAGCCACCCCTTCCGTACCGGCCCCGGCCAACGCGCCCGACCTGGCTGCGCCGTACGCGACGCCGCAGCCGGTCGGCGCGGCAGCCGACGGGCCGTCCGCCGCGGGCGGGACGCCGTTCCCGGACATCTCCGCCGCCTCGGGTACGCCCGTTCCGGCACCTGCCGATGCGCCCGCGGGGTACGCGGCGACCCCGCCGGGCGGGATTCCGTACCAGGGCGCGCCCGCCGGTGGTGACGCCGCCGGGCTGTCCCCCGCAGGGGGGACGGGGTTCCCGGCGGGGTCCCCCGCCGGGGTTACTCCTCCCGTACCGGCACCGGCCGACGGTTCCGGCCTGCCGGTGGCGGACCCGGGGGTGCCGGCCGGCCTGGACGGCGACCCGTACCGGGTGCCGGCCCCGGCCGAGGCACCCGCGGTGCCCGCGGTGCCCGCGGGCGCTCCGTTCGGCGGCGAGGCCGGGCTCAGCCTGGCCAAGGCCCCCGAAAGCGCGGGGGTCTCCTACACGGCCACGCCGCCGAACGGCACCCCGCTGCCGGCCTTCCCCTCGGATGCCGGAGCCGGCGAGCCCGGTCCGGCTCCGGTCTGGCCCGGAGCCACGGGTGAACCCGCTTCCGCTGACGCCACGTCACCCCTTCCGGCGAGCGGCGGCCACGCCGCCGAACCGGAAATCGTCCTGTCGGCCGAGGCGGACCCGCAGCCGTGGGGTGCGCCCGTACCGGAGGTGGAACCGCCCGCGCCCGCACCCGCGTTCGACGCTGCCGCGTCCGGTGCGGAGCCCGAGGACCGCAGGCCGGACGCCCCGGCCGTGGCCGACGGACCGGACTTCCCGCAGGCCCGGCCGCAGGCGCCCGCGGGGTACGACTTCCCGCCGGCCCAGCCGCAGGCCACTCCGGCCGGATACGGCTTCCCACCCCCGCAGCCCCACCAGGCACCGCCGGCCGCGCAGCCCGAACCGCAGGCCGCTCCGGCCGGGTACGGCTTCCCGCCCCCGCAGCCGCAGCAGGCCCAGCCCCACCAGGAACCGCAGGCGCAGCCCGGGGTGCAGCCGCCCGCCGGGTACGGGTTCCCGCAGGCGCAGGCGCCGCAGACGCCGCAGCCCGGCGCGCCCTGGGGCGCCCAGGCTGGTGCACCGGCGCCCGCGCCGACGGACCCGCAGCACCAGCCGCAACACCAGCCGCAGCCGTACCAGCAGCCGCAGGGGGATCCCCGGCTGAGCCAGCAGTGGCTCCCGACCGACGGCCCCGCCGGTCCGGGCGCCCCGGGCACCCCGGGCACTCCGGGCACTCCGGGCACCCAGGGCGCTCCGGCCGGTCCTTACGCTGCCGGTGGTCCCGCCGGTCCGGTCGGCCCCGCCGGCCCCGGCGGCCCCGCCGGTCCCGCCCCACACGACGCCCGCTACCAGGGCGCGCCCGGCGGCGGTGCGCCGCTCGGTTACACCGCAGCCGTGGAGCTCTCCTCCGACCGCCTGCTCCGCAACAAGCAGAAGCCCAAGAGCAACCGGCCCGCACCGGGCGGCGGCTCCCGCTTCCGCCTGGGCGGCAAGGCCGCCGAGGCGGAGCGCCGCCGCAAGCTGGAGCTGATCCGCACCCCCGTGCTGTCCTGCTACCGCATCGCGGTCATCAGCCTCAAGGGCGGTGTCGGCAAGACCACGACCACCACCGCCCTCG
Source organism: Streptomyces sp. NPDC048603 (assembly GCF_043199475.1). Lineage (NCBI taxonomy): Bacteria > Bacillati > Actinomycetota > Actinomycetes > Kitasatosporales > Streptomycetaceae > Streptomyces > Streptomyces sp. NPDC048603. Next base: position 25,358 of record NZ_JBICVY010000012.1, read on the forward strand.
GCTCCACCCTGGCATCCGAGCGCCAGGACAAGATCCTCGCGATCGACGCGAACCCGGACGCGGGCACCCTCGGCCGCCGCGTGCGCCGCGAGACCGGCGCCACCATCCGCGACCTCGTCCAGGCCATCCCGTACCTGAACTCCTACATGGACATCAGGCGGTTCACCTCCCAGGCCCCCTCCGGCCTGGAGATCATCGCCAACGACGTGGACCCGGCCGTGTCGACCACGTTCAACGACGAGGACTACCGGCGCGCGATCGAGACCCTCGGACGCCAGTACCCGATCATCCTCACCGACTCGGGCACCGGGCTGCTCTACTCCGCCATGCGCGGGGTCCTGGACCTGGCCGATCAGCTGATCATCATCTCGACCCCGTCCGTGGACGGCGCGTCGAGCGCGAGCACCACGCTCGACTGGCTCTCCGCACACGGCTACGCCGATCTGGTCTCGCGCTCCCTCACCGTCATCTCGGGGGTCCGCGAGACCGGCAAGATGATCAAGGTCGAGGACATCGTGCAGCACTTCGAGACCCGTTGCCGAGGCGTGGTCGTGGTGCCCTTCGACGAGCACCTCTCCGCCGGCGCCGAGGTCGACCTCGACATGATGCGGCCCAAGACCCGCGAGGCGTACTTCAACCTCTCGGCGCTGGTCGCGGAGGACTTCGTACGGGCTCAGCAGGCACGCGGGCACTGGCCCCAGCCGGGTCAGCCGCAGCCCGGACAGCCGGGTCAGCCGGGTCAGCCCCAGCAGCCGTACGGACACCCGGGGCAGCCCGCCCCCGCCGGTCCCCCGCCGCAGCAGCCCTACGACCAGCCGTACCAGCAGCCGCCTCAGCAGCCGCCGTACGGACAGCCCCAGCCCTACCCGCAGCCGTACCCGCAGCAGCCGGGACAGCCGGGACAGCCGCCGTACCCGCAGCCCCAGCCGGGCCAGCCGGGCCAGGGCTGGCCGCAGCAGCCGCCGCAGGATCCCCGCCAGGACCCGCGGCAGCCGCACTGAAACGCCGAGGGCCCGTACCGTCCCCCGTGGGGACGGTACGGGCCCTCGCCCGTCAGATGCCGAACGGCCGAATGCCCGGCCGCCGAACGCCCGGCCGCCGGCCGTTCGGCCGTGCCGGGTCAGCCCGTGGTGCGCGCCGCGGCCGAGTCGTACGCCTCCGTCAGCGACCGCGCCCGCTTCACGTCGTCGGCCATGGCGTCGAGCAGCCCCTCCAGGGAGTCGAACTTCGCCATGCCCCGCACGTACGCCAGGAAGTCCACGGTGACGTGCAGCCCGTACAGGTCCAGGCCCACCCGGTCAATCGCGTACGCCTCGACCGTCCGCTCGGTCGCGTCGAACTGCAGGTTCGTGCCGACCGAGATCGCCGCCGGCATGCGCTCGCCGTCCGCGGTGAGCCAGCCCGCGTACACCCCGTCGGCCGGGATCGCGGTGTGCGGCAGGGTCTCGACGTTGGCGGTCGGATAGCCCAGCTCCCGGCCGCGCTGCGCCCCGCGCACGACGACGCCCTCGACCCGGTGCGGGCGTCCGAGGATCTCGGCCGCACCCTCCACGTCGCCCTCGGCCACCAGCCGGCGCGCGAGCGTGGAGGAGAACGGGTCGCCACCGCCGGCCTCACCGCGCACCACCAGGTCGAGGATCTCGACCTGGTAGTCGTAGGTGGCGCCCAGCTCGGTCAGGAACTCCACGTTGCCGGCGGCCTTGTGACCGAAGCGGAAGTTCGGTCCCTCGATGACGCCGCGCGCGTGCAGCTTGTCGACCAGCACCTTCACGATGAAGTCGGCCGGGGACAGCTGGGAGAACTCGGCCGTGAAGGGCAGGATCAGCAGCGCGTCCACGCCCAGTTCGGCCATCAGCTCGGCGCGCCGGTGGTGCGGGGCGAGCATCGCGGGGTGGCTGCCGGGGCGGACGACCTCGCTCGGGTGCGGGTCGAAGGTGACCACCACGGCCGGCACACCGAGTTCCCGGGCCCACTCCACGGCCCGCCCGATGATCAGCTGGTGCCCGCGGTGAACACCGTCGTAGGAGCCGATGGTGACGACGCTGCGTCCCCAGTCCTGGGGGATGTCCTCCAAGCCACGCCAGCGCTGCACTCTGACCGCTCCTCGCCCGAACCCGTGTAGTGCGTAGTAGAAGATTGCAGATCTAAGACTGCCATGCCGTCGGCCGGGGCCCCGCATCGGTATCGGGACAACACCGCGGAACGGTCAGGGGCGGGCCCCGGCACCCAGGGCCGCGACGGTGTGCCTGCCGCTCGGGCCCAGCAGTGCCGACGCCTCGTGCGGCTCCTCCTCGAGCCAGTGGGCGATCAGCCGCCCGAAGGGCGGGAGTTCACGGGCCAGGCACACGGTCCGCCGCTCGAACTCCGCCGCGCCTCCGGGTACCACGAGCAGCCGCCGCCCGGTGCGCCGCACCAGCTCGCGGGTGCGCTGCTCGCCACGCTCCACGGTGGCCCGGGCGACCGCGCCGAGCAGCTCGCCCAGCACGGCCGCTTCCGTCTCGGCTCCGAGGAGCCGGTCGAGCAGTTCGCCGCGCAGCGGTCCCGTCGCCGGTGCGCCGGCCGCGCCGAGCACCCCGGCGAGGGCGGCCCGGACCGGCTCCGTGCCGCGGAGCAGCCCGTCGGCGAGCCGTCGGAGGTCGTCGGTGGCGACGGGACCCCGTTCCAGCGCGCGGTCGACGTACGCGGCCGCGTGCGGTGCGTCTCCGGGGTGCCGTTCGGTGTGCTCGCGTACGAGGACGGCGGCGCGGGCGGCGGCCACGGGCGAGGTCAGCTCGGCCAGGGCCGGCAGCACCTGCCCGTCGGCGCGGGCCCGCAGGGCGCCGAGCACCTCCTCGGCGCGGCCCGGCAGCGCGTCGGCGGCGGCCACCAGCGCACCCGGGGGCACCCCGGGGCAGGTCAGCGCACGGGACACGTGCGCCTCCCGGGTCTCCGGATCGCGCAGCAGCATGCCGAGGGCGGGACCGTGCAGGCCGGCCTCCCCGGTGCGGTCCAGCAGGGCGAGGGCGGCGCGGCGGAGCAGGGCGCGGTCGGCCGGATCCGCCACGGCCGCCGAAGCCGCCGCGGCCGGACCGTACGCGGCGGCCGCGACCCGGCGCTCCGGGCGTTCGTCCCGGGCCCAGCGGTCCACGGTCCGCGCCATCAGGGCGGGCTCCTCCTCGGCGAGTACGGCGAGCAGCTCGTCGGCACGCGGGTGCGCAGCGGAGACCAGCACCTCGGTGAGCTCGTCGGGCGCGAGCCGGCGGTGGGTGTGCAGCAGCGCCTGCGCGGCGGCGGCGACGGTGGCACCGGGCCGCCCGCGCAACCGCCGCTCGTCGCCGAACCAGTCACGGAGCAGGGGCTGCACGCCCCGCGGATCCCGGCGCAGCCTCCGTGCGGCCGCGTCGAGACATCCGAGTTCGGCGGGGAGCAGGCGGCGCAGCAGATCCATCCGCTCGGCTTCGGGCAACCGCAGCCGGCTCCAGAAGCGGGCGTCGAGCCCGTCGCCGCGCCCGTCGCCGCCCGCGGTGTGGGAGGCGTACTCGGCGAGCGCGTGCAGCAGATCGAGGCAGGGAAGCGCGTCGGGCAGCCGGAGGAGGGTCCCGCGGAGCAGTCGCGCGGCCCACCAGGCCCGCTCACCGGAAGCCACGGCCCGGGACACGCCCTCGGCACGGTTCGTGCCGTCGACGCGGTTCGTGCCGTCGGCACGGTTCGTGCCGTCGGCACGGTTCGTGCCGTCGGCACGGTTCGTGCCGTCGGCCGGGGAGCCGGATCCGGCCGCGGTCGTGCCGGACGAGGAGCGCAGGAACCGGAGCAGGGCGTCGAGGTGCTCGGCGCGGGCTGCCGGGGGCAGCAGGAGGAGGGCCTCCTGGACGGGGCCGATGCGGTGCCGTGGTACGGGCGGGCCGGTGCGGATCAAGGTGTCGAGGGCGGCGGGGAGGTCCAGGTGAGAGGCCATCAGCCAGTCGGCGAACTCCTCGTCGGCGAACCGGTGGCCGGCTCCGGCCGGAAGGAGGAGGCCCTCGGCGAGCACCGCCTCCGCCCAGCCCCTGTCCGGTGGGAACAGCGCGGCGAAGGAAGCCCCGTCCAGCGAGCCCTGGCCCGGCCCGAGACAGTGGCGCGCGGCCTCGTGCACCCGCCCGGCGATGCGGACCGCCAGCCGGCGCACGGCCGGGCCGGGCGCATCGCCCTGCAGACGCGTCGCCACGCGCAGGCACACGAGGTCGAGGTGCGCCTCGAACACCTCGGCGCGTCCGGGCCGGCCGTCCGTGACCCCGGCTTCCCGCACCCCGGCCAGCAGCCGGAGGGTGAGGGGGTGGCGGCGGTCCCCCGCGCGCAGGGCGTCGGCCGGGATTCCGTACCGGTCCCGGGCGAGTTCCGCCTCGGCGGGGGTGAGGTCGCCGAGCAGGTGGGCGGCGGCACTCCCGTCCGGGTGGAACGCCGCGGCCCGCTCCCAGTACTCGGGCCGGGTGGCCAGGACCAGCCGCACGCGGTGCCGGCGGAGCCAGGCGGTCGTGGCGGAGGTCCACTCGGCGAGCCGGCGGGCGAGCCGGGACGGCATCTCCTCGGGCGCGTCGAGCAGGACGACGAGCCCGCGCCCCGCCGCGTCGGCCACCCGGGCGATCTCTTCGGCGCTCGGTTCCGCGCCGGTCCCGGCCCGGCCTGCGGCTCCGTCCCCGTCCTCGCCGGGACCGGGCGGAGCGGGGGGCGGAGGGGCTGGAGGGACGGTGGCGGACTGCAGGGCCCGGGTGAGCGCCTGGACCAGCGAGGTGTCCCACGGAGCGAGGTCCGAGCCGCGGAGCCGGACCACCGGAGCCGGACACGGGCCCCGGGACCGGCGGGCATCCAGCGCGGCGAGCTCGGTGCTGCGCCCCGTGCCCGGTTCTCCGACCAGGGCGAACACCACCGCGGACGAGCACATGAACGCATCGATCGCGCCCACCGCCCCCGAGCGCACCACCGGCTCCACCGGCTCCACCGGCTCCACCGCCATCCGGGGGGCATCCGGTCCCCCGGCCGCCGTCCGTTCCGGGTGCGGCGCCCGGCCCGTGAGGCGGAGGGCGGCGGCCAGATTGAGGTCGGGGCCGTAGGCGGGGACGGTTTCCGCGTTGCGGGCCAGGAGGGCCGCGAGGGCGCCGTCCGGGTCCGCGGCCGCGGCGGGGCGCAGGGGGATCGCGAAGCCGCCGGAGCGGTGTTCCGCGTGGAGGGCGGTGCACACGACCGCCAGCACCGCTCCGGTGGCCGCGTCCAGCACGGGCCCGCCGCACGCCTCGCCGCCCAGGCACAGCGCGTCCATGCCGTCGGTGCCGATGGCCAGCTCCAGTGCGGTGCCGAGCAGATGCGTGCCGTCCGCCGTGCGGTAGACGACCTCCGTGTCCGCCAGCACCCTGGCCTGCCGCCGGCCCCGCGCGTACAGCCGTACGTACGTCCCCGAGGCCACCCGCTGACGTACGGTCACCGGAAGCGGCGCCACCCCGAGACCGGCCGACCCGGCGGCCGAGCCGGTCGGCCCGGTCGGCCCCGCCGTCTCCACGAGCGCCAGCCCGGCCTCGGCGAGCAAGGTGACCGCGTCCGCCCCGACCGTGCGGGTGCGGCCGCCGGAGCCGTGCAGGACCAGCCGGTCCAGGCCGGCCACGACCTCGTGGCCGGTGACGATGGTGCCGCGGTCGTCGGCCACGAAGCCGCTCCCCCGCGGCCGGCCCGCCGGATCGCAGATCCTGACCAGCGGTTCTGCCCGGTCCCCCGTGACCTTCATGGGACGACCGTAGGTCGGTGAAGATCAGCCCCGGAAGCGTGTGCGCCGAACGCGCCCCCCTGTGCTCCCTCCGTTCACTCCGAGCGCCTGCTCGTGCGAGTGAATATCGGGCTCCGGGTGGATAGAGACCTACAGCGAGGGGGGTCGTGGAGCGGTGAGCAGCAGTCCGGCCTCGGCGGACCACATGCGCTCACCGCTCCACGTCAATCGTTTCCCACGCGAAGAGGGGCCCCCGGGACGAGGGCCCCACGCGCAAGGCCGTCCCCTACGCGAAGACCGCCAGGGACTTCGCCTTGCCGGACTTGCTCTCCACCAGGCCGAGCAGCCGGCCCTCGGGGCCGAACACCGCCACGGTCTTCCCCGGCTCGTACTCGTCCGGCATCTCCAGCCGGACCCCGTTGGTCAGCAGCGACGCGCGGCGCGCGTCGAGGTCCCAGCGGGGGAACGCCGCGGCCGCGGCCTCGGCGATCGGCATCACGGTCAGCTCCTCCTGGAGCTGGTCCAGGGTGCGGGCCTTGTCCAGCTTGTACGGACCGACCCGGGTGCGCCGCAGCGCGGTCAGGTGCCCGCCCACGCCGAGGTCGGCGCCGAGGTCGCGGGCCAGCGCCCGGATGTACGTACCGCTGGAGCAGACCACGGAGACGACCAGGTCGACCACCGGGGTGCCGTTCTCCGCGGTGGCCTCGCGCATGTCGTAGACGTGGAAGGACGAGACGGTGACCGGACGGGCCGGGATCTCGAACTCCTCGCCCTCGCGGGCGCGCTTGTAGGACCGCACACCGTTGATCTTGATGGCGCTGACCTTCGACGGGACCTGCATGATCTCGCCGGTCAGCTTGCGGATGCCCTCGTCCACGTCCTCACGGGTGACCCCGGAGGCGTCCGTCGACGAGGTGATCTCGCCCTCGGCGTCATCGGTCAGCGTGTCCTGGCCGAGCCGGATCGTGCCGAGGTACTCCTTCTCGGTCAGCGCGAGGTGGCCGAGGAGCTTGGTCGCCTTCTCGACGCCCAGGACGAGGACGCCCGTGGCCATCGGGTCGAGGGTGCCCGCATGGCCGACCCGGCGGGTCCTGGCCATGCCGCGCATCTTGGCGACCACGTCGTGCGAAGTGAAGCCGGACGGCTTGTCGACGATGACAAGGCCGTCCGGCGTGGTGGGTACGTGCTTGCTCATTCGGCTGCGTCGTCCTCGCCCGGCTTCTTGTACGGGTCGGCTTCGCCGGCGTACGTGGCGCCCGAGGACGCCTGCCGCACCTCTTCGTCGGAGGCGCGCGCCCGGTCGAGGAGGTCCTCGATGGTGCGGGCGTTCTCCGGCAGGGCGTCGGCGACGAAGGTCAGGGTGGGCGTGAACTTGATGCCCGCAGCCTGGCCGACCGCCGAGCGCAGGATGCCCTTGGCGCTCTCCAGTCCCTTCGCCGCGGCCGCCCGCTCCTCGTCGTCGCCGTAGACCGTGTAGAAGACCGTGGCCTCCCGCAGATCGCCGGTGACCCGGGTGTCGGTGATCGTCACGTGCGTACCGAGGCGCGGGTCCTTGATACCCCGCTGCAGCTTCTGGGCGACCACCTCCCGGATGAGGTCCGCCAGCTTCTTCGCCCGCGCGTTGTCGGCCACTGGTCCGTCTCCTTCATTTCTTTGCAGACGAGCTGCAGGTCAAGCAATCAATCAGTCTTCATCACCGTGGAGCCGCCGCCGCACGGACAGCAGTTCCACTTCCGGACGTGCCGCGACCAGCCGCTCACAGCGGTCGAGCACGTCCGACAGGAATCCGGCGTCCCCGGACACCATCGCGACCCCTATCCGGGCCCTGCGGTGGAGGTCCTGGTCACCCACCTCCGCCGCGCTCACCGAGAACTTGCGCTGGAGCTCTGCGACGATGGGCCGGACAACGGAGCGTTTCTCCTTCAGCGAATGCACATCGCCGAGGAGCAGGTCGAAGGACAGAGTCCCCACGTACATGTGGTGCCGGATATCCCGCCGGTTCGGGTTCGGTGACCTGCCGGCCGTCGCTCGGCAGGGACACCAGAACCGTACACGCAACGGCCGGGGCCGATCGACGGAAATTCCGCCGACCGGCCCCGGTCACAAGGCAACCGCTCAGACGCGCGGCTTCTCGCGCATCTCGTACGTCGCGATGACGTCGTCGATCTTGATGTCGTTGAAGTTCCCGAGGTTGATACCGCCCTCGAAGCCTTCGCGGATCTCGGTGACGTCGTCCTTGAAGCGACGCAGGCCGGAGATGGTGAGGTTCTCGGCGACGACCTTGCCGTCGCGGAGCAGGCGCGCCTTGGTGTTGCGCTTGACCTCGCCCGACCGGACCAGGACACCGGCGATGTTGCCCAGCTTGGACGAGCGGAAGACCTCGCGGATCTCCGCCGTACCCAGCTCGACCTCTTCGTACTCCGGCTTGAGGAGACCCTTCAGGGCCGCCTCGATCTCCTCGATGGCCTGGTAGATCACCGAGTAGTACCGGACGTCGACGCCCTCGCGCTCCGCCATCTGCGCGGCACGGCCGGCCGCACGGACGTTGTAGCCGATGACGATGGCGTCGGAGCCCATCGCCAGGTCGATGTCGGACTCGGTGACCGCACCCACACCGCGGTGCAGGACCCGGATGTCGACCTCTTCACCGACGTCGAGCTGGAGCAGCGAGGACTCGAGAGCCTCGACCGCACCGGACGCGTCGCCCTTGATGATGAGGTTGAGTTCCTGGATCTGACCGGCCTTGAGCACCTTGTCGAGGTCCTCGAGGGAGACCCGGCGGACCCGCTTGGCGAAGTTGGCGTTGCGCTCGCGCGCCGCGCGCTTCTCGGCGATCTGGCGGGCCGTACGGTCCTCGTCGACGACCAGGAAGTTGTCGCCGGCGCCGGGGACGTTGGTGAGACCCAGGACCAGGACGGGGGTCGACGGACCCGCTTCCTCGACGTTGTTGCCCTTGTCGTCGAGCATCGCCCGGACACGGCCGTACGCGTCGCCGACCACCATCGTGTCGCCGATGCGGAGGGTACCGCGCTGCACCAGGACGGTGGAGACGGCACCGCGGCCGCGGTCGAGGTGCGACTCGATCGCAATACCCTGCGCGTCCTGCTCCGGGTTGGCCCGCAGGTCGAGCGAGGCGTCGGCGGTGAGGACGACGGCCTCCAGCAGCGAGTCGATGTGCAGACCCTGCTTGGCGGAGATGTCGACGAACATGGTGTCGCCGCCGTACTCCTCGGCCACCAGGCCGTACTCGGTCAGCTGACCGCGCACCTTCACCGGGTCCGCGCCCTCGACGTCGATCTTGTTGACCGCGACCACGATCGGGACGTCCGCAGCCTTGGCGTGGTTGAGCGCCTCGATGGTCTGCGGCATGACGCCGTCGTTGGCCGCGACCACGAGGATCGCGATGTCGGTGGACTTGGCACCACGGGCACGCATGGCGGTGAACGCCTCGTGACCCGGGGTGTCGATGAAGGTGATGCGACGCTCTTCGTCGTTCACCTCGGTGGAGACCTGGTAGGCACCGATGTGCTGGGTGATGCCACCGGCCTCGCCCGCGACCACGTTGGTCTTGCGGATCGCGTCGAGGAGTCGGGTCTTACCGTGGTCGACGTGACCCATGACGGTCACGACCGGCGGACGCGCAACGAGGAACTCCTCGCCGCCCTCGTCCTCGCCGAACTCGATGTCGAAGGACTCGAGCAGCTCGCGGTCCTCCTCCTCCGGGCTCACGACCTGAACCGTGTAGTTCATCTCCTGGGCCAGCATCTCCAGCGTGTCGTCCGACACGGACTGGGTGGCCGTGACCATCTCGCCCAGGTTCATCATCACGGCGACGAGCGACGCCGGGTTGGCGTTGATCTTCTCCGCGAAGTCGGTGAGGGACGCACCGCGCGACAGGCGAATGGTCTCGCCGTTGCCGCGAGGCAGCATCACGCCGCCCACGGACGGGGCCTGCATGGCCTCGTACTCCTGGCGCCGCTGCCGCTTCGACTTGCGGCCACGACGGGCCGGGCCGCCGGGACGGCCGAAGGCGCCCTGCGTGCCACCGCGGCCGCCGGGACCGCCGGGACGGCCGCCGAAGCCACCGGGACGACCGCCGCCGCCACCGGCAGGACCGCCGCCGAAGCCGCCGCCACCACCGGGACGCGGGCCGCCGAAGCCGCCGCCGCCTGCCGGGCGGGAGCCCGGACCGGCCGGACGGCCGGCGAAGCCGGGACGACCGCCGCCTGCACCGCCGGGACCACCCGGACGGCCGCCGGGGCCACCGGGACCACGGCCGCCGGGGCCCGGACGCGGGCCGGCAGCGGGACGCTGCGGCATCATGCCCGGGTTCGGACGGTTACCGCCCGGACCGGCCGGACCGGGACGCGGGCCGCCCTGCGGGCGCGGCATGCCGGCCGGCGAAGGACGCGGACCACCCTGGCCGGGACCCTGGGGACGGGGACCGCCCTGGCCGGCACCCTGCGGACGCGGACCACCCTGGCCGGCACCGGGGGCACCCGGACGCGGGCCGCCCTGCGGGCGCGGAGCCTGCGGACGGGCCATGCCGGTGGAGCCACCGGAGGTGAAGGGGTTGTTACCCGGACGCGGGCCGGCCGGACGGCCACCCGGACGCGGGGCCTGCGGAGCCGCCGGGCCACCCGGACGGGGGGCCTGGGCGCCGGGGGCACCCGGACGCGGCGCGCCGGGACGGGCGCCGGGCGTGGCCGGACGCTGCGCCGCCGGGCGCGGGCCCGGGGTCGCGGCGGGACGCGCCGGGGCGGCCGGAGCCGACGGCGGGGCCTGGAACTCGGCCGCGACCGGAGCCGGAGCCGCCGGAGCGGGCTTCGGGGCCGGAGCCTTGGGACCGGGACGCGGGCCGGGAGTGGCCGGGGTCACCGGGGCGCTGACGGACGGAGCCTCGGCAGCGGCCGGCTTGGGGGCCGGGGCGCCGGGCTTCGGGGCAGCAGGACGTGCCGCGGTCGCCGGGGACGGCGCAGCGGGCTTCGCAGGCGTCGCCTTGCGGGGCGCACCGGGCTTCGCAGAGGTCTTGCCGGCACCGCCGGGACCCTGCAACGCGTCGGTCAGCTTGCGTACAACGGGCGCCTCGATCGTCGAGGACGCCGAACGGACGAATTCACCGAGTTCTTGGAGCTTGGCCATGACGACCTTGCTCTCAACCCCGAACTCCTTGGCGAGTTCGTATACCCGGACCTTAGCCACTTCGCTCCTTTTAGGTCCGGGTTACCGCCGGACCGTCGCTACTTCATGGGCGTACTCATCGCGTACTCATCGAGTGCTCATCGCAATCTCGACCTACTTCCAACTCGCGAGGTACCTGACCGCACGGGGCTCCGTGCCGTACTTCCTTCTTACGGTGTCGCCTCGATGACCGTCCGCAGCGCGGAGGTCTCGAGAGTTCCCTGGACCCGAAGGGCCCGGGGAAACGCCCGGCGGCGCACCGCCTGGTCGAGGCAGACCACGGCAGGGTGCACATAGGCACCCCGGCCGGGCAGCGTACCGCGATGGTCGGGCACACACTCGTCCCCGACCGCCACGATGCGCAGCAGATCGTGCTTGGCCGCTCGCTCCCGGCACCCCACGCAGGTGCGCTCAGGGCATGCGCGGGCATGCGTCCGGCCAGACACGTTCAGTCTACCTCCCCGTACCGACCTCACCCCTTCAGGCGAAAAATCGAACGGACGTCGTCTCCATTCGGGCCGCCGAAACGCGACCCCTGTCTACCGGCCCGCAACCCGAACCGGTAGCGGTTTATTCCGCCGACCCGCCGTCCGCGGGCTCCGTGTCGGGGCGGATGTCGATGCGCCAGCCGGTGAGCCGGGCGGCGAGGCGGGCGTTCTGGCCCTCCTTGCCGATGGCCAGCGACAGCTGGTAGTCGGGCACGGTCACCCGGGCGGACCGCGCGCCCAGGTCGACGATCTCCACCTTGCTCACCCGGGCGGGTGACAGGGCGTTCGCGACCATCTCCGCCGGGTCGTCCGACCAGTCGACGATGTCGATCTTCTCGCCGTGCAGCTCCGCCATCACGTTGCGGACCCGGCCGCCCATCGGGCCGATGCAGGCGCCCTTCGGGTTCAGGCCCGAACGGGTGGAACGCACCGCGATCTTGGTGCGGTGGCCGGCCTCGCGGGCGATCGCGGCGATCTCGACGCTGCCGTCGGCGATCTCCGGGACCTCCAGCGCGAACAGCTTCTTCACCAGGTTGGGGTGGGTGCGCGACAGGGTCACCGACGGACCGCGGACGCCCTTGGCCACCCGGACCACGTAGGTGCGCAGGCGCAGGCCGTGCGGGTACTCCTCGCCCGGGACCTGCTCCTGCACCGGCAGGATGGCCTCCAGCTTGCCGATGTCGACGAGGACGTTCTTGGGGTCCTTGCCCTGCTGCACCACACCGGTGATGACATCGCCCTCGCGCCCGGCGAACTCGCCGAACGTCAGGTCGTCCTCGGCGTCGCGCAGACGCTGCAGGATCACCTGCTTGGCGGTGGTGGCGGCGATCCGGCCGAAGCCCGACGGGGTGTCGTCGAACTCCTGGGGCTCCTGGCCCTCCTCCAGATCCTGCGGGTCTTCCTTCGCCCACACGACCACGTGCCCGTTGGTGCGGTCCAGCTCGACGCGGGCGCGCCGGTGGCTCCCCTCGGTCCGGTGGTAGGCGATGAGGAGGGCCGACTCGATCGCCTCGACGAGCAGGTCGAAGGAGATCTCCTTCTCCCGGACCAGACCCCGCAGGGCACTCATGTCGATGTCCACGGCTACGCCTCCTCTTCCTTCTTGTCCTTGCGGTTGAACTCGATCTCGACACGCGCCTTGGCGACGTCCGTGAAGGCGATGCGGCGGGAGGTGGCCTTGCGGCCCTTCACACCGGGGACCTCGAGATCCATGCCGTCCTCGTCCACGCCGAGGATGCGGGCGATCAATTCCCCGCCGTCGGCCAGCTGGAACTTCACGAGGCGGCCGGTCGCCCGGACGTAGTGACGGTGCTCGCTGAGCGGGCGGTCCGCGCCCGGGGAGCTGACTTCGAGGACGTACTCGTCCTCACCCATCACATCGCTCTCGTCGAGCCTGTCGGAGATCTCGCGGCTCAGCTCGGCGCAGGTGTCGAGCTCCACGCCCTCGTCGGAATCCACCACGATACGGAGCATCCGGCGGCGGCCGGCCCGGGAGATCTCGATCTCCTCCAGGTCCAGGTCCTTCGCGGCGACGAGCGGCTCCAGCAGCCCGCGCAGCCTGTCGCTCTGGGTGGTGCTCATCCGGGTGACTCCTCGGCCGCGTGTGCTGTTGTGGTTCCGTCGCGTGGATCGCGTGTCAGATCAAAGGGTATCCGGTCGCAGAGGGTGTTGCCGTCCGCCCCTTGGACCGTGCCCCCGGGTACCGTGATCACAGCCCGGTCCGGGCTGTTTCCTGCCGCCCGTCCCGAGGACTCCACCGTGCCCCTGTCCCTGCCTTCGCGAAGAAGCCTGCTCACCGGTGCGGCCGGGGCGGCGGGCGCCGCACTGCTCACCGGCTGCTCGGATTCCGGCGCGCGTCCCGGCGCACAAGCCGAAGTTCCACTCGAACGGCGGATGCGCGAGACCGCCGTCCGGGACAGCCGCGGGCTGCTGGAACGGTACGACGCGACGCTCGCGGCGCATCCGGCGCTGGACGGGCGGCTTGCGCCGCTGCGCGCGGCGGTCGCCGCGCACGCCGAGGCCCTCGCCCCGCCCGGCGCGTCCACGGCTCCGGCCTCCCCCTCCGCCGCGGGCTCCGCCCCGGCCTCTCCCGCAGCCGGTGCTCCGGCCGCTCCGGCCGTGCCGCAGAAGGCCGAGGAGGCGCTGGGGGCGCTGGCGGTCGCCGAGCGCTCGCTCGCCGAGGCCCGCACGATCACCCTCGCCGAGGCCCCCGGGGAACTGGCCCGGCTGCTGGCCTCGGTGGCGGCCTGCGGCATCGTCCACCACCACCTGCTGACCACCACGGGCACCGACCAGGGAGGAAACGCATGACGGCCGACGTCCTCGCGGCGGCCCAGGCCGCCCTCGCCGCGGAACACGCGGCCGCCTACGCCTACGGAGTGGTCGGCGCCCGCGCGGCCGCCCCGCGCGCCGCTCAGGCCCGGGAGGCGTACGGCACCCACCTGGCCCGGCGCGACGCCCTCGTCCGGACGGTGCGCGGGCTGGGCGGCGTACCGCGGGCGGCGGAGGCGGCGTACCGGCTGCCGTTCGACCTGCGGACCCCGGCCGACGCCGACCGGCTGGCCGCCGAGATCGAGGACCGGGTGGCGGGTGCCTACTCCGACCTGGTGCGGGCGGCGAGCGGCCCGCTGCGCCGGGAGGCGGCCGACGCCCTGACGGCGGCGGCGGTCCGCGCGGCACGCTGGCGCGGCGTCGGCGTAGCCTTCCCTGGGCTGACCGAACGAGCGGGACCACCGCGATCGGCCCCGCACAGCTGAAAGGGACCACCCACGCATGGCTTTCGAACCGCCGGAGCGGCTCGTACGGGCGCTCGGCGAGCAGCCGGACACAGCACCGGAGCGGGACTGGCTGGACCGGCTCCCCGGCCTCGTCGAACAGGCGCAGGACCGGCGGGGGGTACAGGTGCAGCGGGTCCAGGCTCCGGGTGGCCGGAGCAGCCTGGTGCTCCTCGTCCGGTACCCCGACGGCACCCCGGCCGCGCTGAAGCTGGCCCCGCCGAGCGCCCGCCCTGACCTGGAGCTGGCGGCGCTGGCGCACTGGGGCGGGTTCGGAGCCGTACGCCTGCTGGACACCTGGCACGGGGACGGCGGCCTGCTGCTGGAACGGCTGCAGCCGGAGGTGTCGCTGCGGTCTCTGCCGGAGGCCAAGGCACTGCTGGAGGCGGCCGGGACGGTCCGCCGGCTGTGGGTGGCCCCGCCCCCGGGGCACGGCTTCGAGACGGTGGCGGAGCGTACGCAGCGCCAGTCCGCGGTGCTCAAGGGAGCTCCCGCCGAGCTGCGGGCCCTGGCCGATCTGGCCCTCTCCCTGCGGGACGAGCTCACCGCCCTGCCGCCGGAGGAACTGCTCCTGCACGGAAACTTCCGGCAGGGCAAGGTGCTGGCCGGTGAGCGGGCGCCCTGGCTGACGGTCGGCCCGGAGCCGGTGGTCGGCGAGCGGGCCTATGACCTGGCCCGGCTGGTCAGGGACCGGCTGGAGGACCAGGTCGCGGCCTCGGCGGGGGCGGCGGGCGCACGCCGCCGCGTGAACAAGCTGGCGGACTCCCTGGAGGTGGACCGGGACCGGCTGCGGGGCTGGACCGTCTTCCGGGCGGTGGAGTCGGGCCTGCGGGCCCTGGCGGCGGGGCGGCACCGCGACTCCGAGCTGCTCCTGGAATTCGCCGCGTGGCTGTAGGGAATACCGTGGTTAACAGCCACGAATAGCCACGAATAGCCACGGGCAGGGGGCCGTCATGGTCGAAGAACTGCTCACCGCGGCGGTCGCCGCGGGTACCGTCATCGCGCTGTACTCCGCCGCGGCGGCCCGGGTGGTACGCCAGTACGAGCGCGGGCTGGTGTTCCGGTTCGGCCGGCTCCGGCACGAGGTCAAACCGCCGGGGTTCACGATGGTCATCCCGTTCGTGGACCGGATGCACAAGGTGAACATGCAGATCGTCACGCTGCCGGTGCCCGCGCAGGAGGGCATCACCCGGGACAACGTGACCGTGCGGGTGGACGCGGTGGTGTACTTCCGCGTGGTCGACCCCAAGAACGCGGTCATCGAGGTCGAGGACTACCGCTTCGCGGTCTCGCAGATGGCGCAGACCTCCCTGCGCTCGATCATCGGCAAGTCGGACCTGGACGACCTCCTCTCCAACCGGGAGAAGCTCAACGAGGGTCTGGAGCTGATGATCGACTCGCCGGCGGTGGGCTGGGGCGTGCAGATCGACCGCGTCGAGATCAAGGACGTGTCGCTGCCGGAGGCGATGAAGCGGTCGATGGCCCGGCAGGCGGAGGCCGACCGGGAGCGGCGGGCCCGGTTGATCAACGCGGACGCGGAGCTGCAGGCTTCGCGGAAGCTGGCGGAGGCCGCGGCGGTCATGGGTCAGGAGCCGGCGGCGTTGCAGCTGCGGCTGCTGCAGACGGTCGTGGCCGTGGCGGCGGAGAAGAACTCGACGCTGGTCCTGCCCTTCCCGGTGGAACTCCTCCGCTTCCTGGAGCGGGCCACCGAGGCGCAGCCGCACGCGCCGGCCACCCCGCGGCCGCCGGCCGTCACCGCCCCGCCACCACCGCAGCCGACCGCTGCGGAGCCGCCGCCCGTCGATGCCCCGGCACCACCGGAGTCGACCGCCGCGGAGCCCACGGAGGGGGCGGGCGCGCAGCCACCGGATTCCGCCGGCGCGGCGCGCGTCAACGGCTCCCCCACCGAACCGGCAGCCCCCGCCGACGTCCCGGCCCCGCCGGACCCCCGTCCGTAGCCGCTGCGCGGCGCCTCCCCCCCCACCCCGCCCCTTCCCGAAACCGGGGCTCCGCCCCGGCCCCTCGGGGCTGCGCCCCGGGCCCCGTGAGCGGGGCTTCGGGTTGGGCGGGGTACGGACGTTGCGCGGCGGTGTCCCGGTGTGCCCACCCTCCCCCAAGCTCTCGACTCCGCTCGAGCAGGGGGGACCCCCATCGCCCTGTGGGACGCCTGCCCACACCGAGGTGGGCGGCCTGCCCGCACCGAGGTGGTGTCCGCCCGCACTTACGGGCGGTACCGGAGGGAGACGGGGGTGGAGGCTGGGGGTGTCCGGGACACTCAAGCGTGATTTGTGGCGCGCCCCCGCTCAGCGGCCGGATCCGGCTCAGCGCGCCGTAAATCATGCCGTCCCGGACACCCCCAGCCGGAGCCCCCGGCCCCCGCACCCGAAGCCACCCCTGCCCCAGGGCCTCGGCCCGCCCGGCAACCGAGCCCCCCACCCGAAGCCCGGCTCCCCGGGCCCCGGCCCGACAGCCATCGCCCCGCGCCCGAAGCCGACCAGACCCAGGGCCCGGCCCCGCCCGGCAACCCCCGGCCCCGCCCCCGGCGAAGCCCGCCCGCTACGCCCCCGGCGTCACGCGGGACAGCGCCGCCGGCAGCGGCAGCTCCTCGCGCGTACCCGTCCGCCGGTCCTGGAGCTCCACCACCCGCTCCCCCGCCCGCCGCCCGGCGACCAGGATCCACGGCACCCCGATCAGCTCGGCGTCCGTGAGCTTCACGCCGGGCGACAGCCCGGCCCGGTCGTCCAGCAGGACCCGCAGCCCCGAGCCCGCCAGCGCCGAAGCCGCCTCCGCCGCCAGCTCCTGCTGGGCCGCCTTGCCCGCCGCGACCACATGGACGTCCGCCGGAGCGACGCCGCCGGGCCAGCACAACCCCCGCTCGTCCGCCGTCTGTTCCGCGAGCGCGGCGACGAGCCTCGAGACGCCGATGCCGTACGACCCCATGGTCACCCGGACCGGCTTGCCCTGCGGTCCGAGCACGTCCAGCCCGAACGCGTCAGCGTACTTGCGGCCCAGCTGGAAGATGTGGCCCACCTCGATCGCCCGGTCGAGGGACAGCCCCTCGCCGCAGGCGGGGCAGGGGTCGCCCGGCTCCACCACGACCACGTCCAGGTACCGGTCCACCTCGAAGTCCCGCCCGCAGACCACGTTCCGGGCGTGCGTGTCCGCCCGGTTCGCGCCGGTGATCCAGGCGGTGCCCGGCGCCACCCGGGGGTCGGCCAGGTAACGGACCTTCTCCAGGCCCTGCGGCCCGACGTAGCCGCGCACCAGGTCGGGCCGGCCCGTGAAGTCCTCGGCGGTGACCAGCTCCACCACCGCCGGGGCGAGGTGCTCGCCGAGCTTGCCGAGGTCGACCTCGCGGTCGCCGGGCACGCCGACCGCCACGATCTCGCCGTCGACCTTGACGAGGAGGTTCTTCAGGGTGGCGGAGGCGGGCACGCCGAGGTGTGCGGCCAGGGTCTCGATGGTCGGGGTGTCGGGGGTGTCCAGCTCCTCCACCGGCCCGTGCCCGGCATCAGCCGCCGCCGTGAGGGGGAAGGTGACCGCCTCGGTGTTCGCGGCGTATCCGCAGGCGGCGCAGGACGCGAAGGTGTCCTCCCCCGCCACGGCCGGCGCCAGGAACTCCTCGGAGGCCGAGCCGCCCATCGCGCCGGAGACCGCCGACACGATCCGGTGGTCCAGCCCCAGCCGCGTGAAGATCCGTACGTACGCCTCCCGGTGGAGGCGGTAGGACTCCGCCAGTCCCTCGTCCGTGACGTCGAAGGAGTAGGAGTCCTTCATCTGGAACTCGCGCCCGCGCAGCACGCCCGAGCGGGGCCGCGCCTCGTCCCGGTACTTCGTCTGGATCTGATAGAGCATCACCGGCAGGTCCTTGTAGGACGTGCACTGGTCCTTCACCACCTGGGTGAAGATCTCCTCGTGGGTGGGCCCGAGCAGATAGTCCGCGCCCTTGCGGTCCTTGAGCCGGAACAGCAGGTCCCCGTACTCCGACCAGCGCCCGCTCACCTCGTACGGCTCGCGCGGCAACAGCGCGGGCAGCAGCAGCTCCTGGGCGCCGATGGCGTCCATCTCCTCGCGCACGACGCGGCAGACGTTGTCGAGGACCTGCTTGCCGAGCGGCAGCCAGGTCCACACCCCGGCGGAGGAGCGGCGTACGTATCCGGCCCGGACCAGGAGCTTGTGGCTCAGCGTCTCGGCGTCGGCGGGGTCTTCCCGGAGGGTGCGCGCCAGCAGGGTGGACATCCGCCGGACGCGCTGTTCGTGGTGAGTGGACATGCCCGGAGGCTAGCGGCGCCGCAGCGGCAGTGTCGCGCCCATTACGGCGTACGGCAGGCTCGCGCTGGGGAAGTGGACCTGGCGGGCGAGGTCCCGGTAGCCGAGGTTCCGGTAGAGGCCGCGGGCCGGGGTGTCGTTGTCGATCGCGGAGAGGATGGACCGGGTCTCGGTGGCGGAGTCGGTGATCCTGGTGATGAGTTCGCGGCCGACGCCGTGCCCCTGGAAGCCGGGGTGGACGTGGAGTTCGGTGACGGCGAAGGCGTCGTCGAGCCAGTGGTCGTTGCCGACGGCCTTCAGGTACGGCTCGACGATCGTGGACCACCAGTGGCCGCGGTCGTTGGGCATCCCGTAGACGAATCCGGCGAGCGCCCCGTCCTCGGTGAACGCGCCGAGCGCGCGGGCGCCCGGGCAGGTCATGTGGCGCTGCACGATGTAGCGCCGGATGCCGACTTCCTCCTCGCTGAGCCCGAAGGCGACGGCCTGCACCCGCAGCGCCTCGTCGACACGTGCGGCGAGGTCGAGCGGGCCGATCTCCAGACCCGAGGGGAAGGGCAGCACCATGCAGCGACCTTACTTCGCGGTACCCGGCCGGGAACAGCGGCTCAGAACAGGACGCTCATGAACGCGCCGACCTCGCGGAAGCCGACGCGCCGGTAGGCGGCCCTGGCCGCGGTGTTGTAGTCGTTGACGTAGAGGCTGACCACGGGTGCGACGTCGCGCAGCGCGTACTCGATCACCGCGGCCATCCCGGTCTCGGAGTGGCCGCGGCCGCGGAACTCGGGCGCCACCCACACGCCCTGGATCTGGCAGGCCTGCCGGGTGGCGGCGCCGATCTCCGCCTTGAAGACCACCTTGCCGTCCTCGACCCGGGCGAACGAGCGGCCTGCCGTGACCAGCTCGGCGACCCGGGCCTGGTAGAGCAGGCCGCCGTCCCCGGCGAGCGGGGAGACGCCGACCTCCTCGGTGAACATGGCCACGCAGGCGGGCATGATCAGGTCCATCTCGTCCTTCCGGACGCGGCGGACCAGGGGGTCGGGTGCGATCTCGGCGGACGGCCGTTCGGTGACCATGAGCGGCTGACGGGTCCGGACCTCCCGGGCGGGACCCCAGTGCGGTTCGAGCAGCCGCCACAGCGGAGTGGTGGACTCGGCGGGGCCGACGATGGAGGAGCAGCGGCGGCCGGTGCGCCGGGCCCGGTCGGCGAAGGCGCGTACGGCCTCGGGGGTGGCGCAGACGGGGACCAGGTTGGCGCCCGCGTAGCAGAGCGAGCGGAGCTCGCCTTCGCTGTACCAGCCCCACATCTCGCCGCCGAGCCTCCAGGGGTCGAGTCCGGCGACCTGGACCCGGGAGGTGACGAACGCGTTCGCCACCGGGTCGCGTTCGAGTACCTCGAGCGCGGCGGGGAGGTCGCCGGGTTCGAGGACCCTGGTGGTGGTCTGGGTCAACACGTGGGCGCCTCACCGTGCGGATCTGCTGATCTCCGCACTTTACCCGGCGTGACGCGCGGACGCCGCTCACCGCAGGTCACGAAAAGGCCCCGGCCTCCTGCGCGTCGCAGGAGGCCGGGGCGGTGGCACGGGTGCCGGGCGGGCGATCGGGCGATCGGACGCCGTGGCGAGGATCAGACGCCGATGGCTACGGTCGGCTCGCCGGAGGTGATGCCGTCGGCCTCCATCTGCGCGGCGATCTTCATCGCCTCCTCGATGAGCGTCTCGACGATCTTCGACTCGGGGACGGTCTTGATGACCTCGCCCTTGACGAAGATCTGGCCCTTGCCGTTGCCGGAGGCGACGCCGAGGTCCGCCTCGCGGGCCTCGCCGGGGCCGTTCACGACGCAGCCCATGACGGCGACGCGCAGCGGGACCTCCATGCCGGTGAGGCCCGCGGTGACCTCCTCGGCCAGCTTGTACACGTCGACCTGGGCGCGGCCGCAGGACGGGCAGGAGACGATCTCCAGGCGGCGCTGGCGGAGGTTCAGCGACTCCAGGATCTGGATGCCGACCTTGATCTCCTCGGCCGGCGGGGCGGACAGCGAGACGCGGATGGTGTCGCCGATGCCCTGGGAGAGCAGCGCGCCGAAGGCGACCGCGGACTTGATGGTGCCCTGGAAGGCGGGGCCGGCCTCGGTGACGCCGAGGTGCAGCGGGTAGTCGCACTGGGCGGCGAGCTGGCGGTAGGCCTCGACCATGACGACCGGGTCGTTGTGCTTGACCGAGATCTTGATGTCGCGGAAGTCGTGCTCCTCGAAGAGGGAGGCCTCCCACAGCGCGGACTCGACCAGGGCCTCGGGGGTGGCCCGGCCGTACTTCTTGAGCAGGCGGGCGTCGAGGGAACCGGCGTTGACGCCGATCCGGATCGGGGTGCCGGCGTCCTTCGCGGCCTTCGCGATCTCCTTGACCTTGTCGTCGAACTGCTTGATGTTGCCCGGGTTGACCCGGACGGCGGCGCAGCCGGCGTCGATGGCGGCGAAGACGTACTTCGGCTGGAAGTGGATGTCGGCGATCACCGGGATCTGCGACTTCTTGGCGATGACCGACAGCGCGTCGGCGTCGTCCTGGGTCGGGCAGGCCACCCGGACGATCTGGCAGCCGGAGGCGGTGAGCTCGGCGATCTGCTGCAGCGTGGCGCCGATGTCGGAGGTGCGCGTGGTGGTCATCGACTGGACCGAGACGGGAGCGTCTCCGCCGACGGCCACCGAACCGACCTGAATCTTCCGGCTGACCCGTCGGTCGGCGAGCTTCGTCGGCACGGACGGCATTCCGAGAGAGATGGCAGTCATCTGCTGTGCAACCCCAAGGTGTGGATCGAGGTCCCGAAATCGGCGGGCTCCGGCCTTCGAGACTACGCCACACCCCGCGCCGGGCCCGCATCGCAGGGGGTGCGCCACCCGAACGTAGGGAGCCGGACACGTTTCGTGTCCGGCTCCCCCGTCCCCGCGCTATTGAAGGGACGCGGTCAGGTGATCTTGATGGGGTTCACCACGTCCGCGATCATCACCAGCACGGTGAAGCAGACGAACACCCCGGCCACCACGTACGCGACGGGCATCAGCTTGGCCACGTCGAACGGGCCGGGGTCGGGGCGCCGGAACAGCCGGGCCGTGTTCCGCCGCACCGACTCCCACAGCGCGCCCGCGATGTGCCCGCCGTCCAGCGGGAGCAGCGGGAGCATGTTGAACAGGAACAGCGAGAGGTTGAACCCGGCGAGCAGGTTCAGGAAGAACACCAGCTGGTGTTTGGCGGGCACGTCGAGGGTGAAGATCTCGCCGCTGACCCGGGCCGCGCCGACGATGCCCATCGGGCCGTCCTGTTCGCGCTCGGCCCCGTTGAAGGCGGCGTCCCACAGGGCGGGGATGCGCGAGGGCAGGTCGATGATCGACTGTACGCCCGCCTCCATCATGTCGCCCATCCGGGTGACCGACTGGCCGAAGGACTGCTCCACGTAGCCCACGGCCGGTGCGAAGCCGAGGAAGCCCGCGGTGACGTACTGGTCCTCGACGTAGCGGCCGCGGGCGTCCGTCTTGGCGACCTTGTTCTCGATCAGGTCCGCCTTGAGGTCCAGCCGCTGTCCGGCCCGCTCCACGGTGATGGTGGCGGGTCCGACGGTGGCCCGGATGTCCTTCTGCAGGGTGGTCCAATCCCCGACGCTCCTGCCGTTGAAGGCGACGATCCGGTCGCCCTGCTTGAGGCCGGCGGCCTTGGCGGGGGCGGCGGGGTCGCCTGCCCGGCAGGTGTCCCGCTTCTCGCTCTGCTGGATGACGCAGTCCGAGACCGAGCTGACGACCGTGGTCTGGGTGTTCACGCCGAAGGTCATCAGCGTGGTGAGGAAGATCGCCACGGCGAGGACCAGGTTCATGAAGGGCCCGGCGAACATCACGATGACGCGCTTCCAGGGCTTGCGCGTGTAGAAGAGCCGGGTCTCGTCCCCGGGCTGCAGTTCCTCGTACGCCGCCGACCGCGCGTCCTCGATCATCGCGCGGAACGGGGAGGTGGACCGGGCGGTGACCTTGCCGTCCTCGCCGGGCGGGAACATCCCGATCATGCGGATGTAGCCGCCCATCGGGATGGCCTTGATCCCGTACTCGGTCTCGCCCTTCTTCCGCGACCAGATGGTCGGGCCGAAGCCGACCATGTACTGCGGGACGCGGATGCCGAAGAGCTTGGCCGTGGAAAGGTGCCCCAGCTCGTGCCACGCGATGGAGACGAGCAGGCCGACGACGAAGATGACTATGCCGAGCACCGTCATGAAAGCTGTCATGCGCGCGCCTCCACGGCGGCCTTCGCCGCCATCTCCCTGGCCCGGGCCCTGGCCCAGGTCTCCGCTTCGAGGACGTCCGGGACGGTCAGGGAGGTTCCCCCGGCCGGCGTTCCGTGCTCTTCGACCACGGCAGCGACCGTATCCATGATTGCTGTGAACGGCAGCCGACCGGCCAGAAACGCCTCGACGCACTCCTCGTTCGCCGCATTGAACACGGCGGGGGCGGTGCCGCCGAGTCCGCCGACGTGCCGGGCGAGGCCCACGGACGGGAACGCCTCGGTGTCCAGCGGGAAGAACTCCCAGGTGGACGCCTTGGTCCAGTCGAAGGCGGGGGCGGCGTCGGGGATCCGGTTCGGCCAGCCGAGGCCGATCGCGATCGGTCCGCGCATGTCCGGCGGGGTGGCCTGGGCGAGCGTGGAACCGTCGGTGAATTCCACCATCGAGTGGACGTAGGACTGCGGGTGGACGACCACCTCGATCCGCTCGAACGGGATGTCGTAGAGCAGGTGGGCCTCGATCACCTCCAGGCCCTTGTTGACCAGGGTGGCGCTGTTGACCGTGATGACCGGGCCCATGGCCCAGGTCGGGTGCGCGAGGGCGTCCTCGACGGTCACGGCGGCGAGCTCGGCGCGGGTGCGGCCGCGGAACGGGCCGCCGGAGGCGGTGACCACCAGGCGGCGGACGTCGGCGCGGGTGCCGGCGGCCAGCGCCTGGAACAGGGCCGCGTGCTCGGAGTCCACCGGGATGATCTGGCCGGGCTTCGCCAGGCCCTTCACCAGCGGGCCGCCGACGATCAGCGACTCCTTGTTGGCGAGGGCGAGCGTGCGGCCGGCTTCGAGGGCCGCCAGCGTGGGCGCGAGGCCGATGGAGCCGGTGATGCCGTTGAGGACGGTGTGGCAGGGAGAGGCGGCCAGCTCGGCGGCTGCCTCGGGGCCGGCCAGGATCTCGGGCTGCGGCTCCGCGCCGTACCGGTCGGCCAGCGCTGCCTTGAGGGCCGGTACGGCGTCCTCGCGGGCCACCGCGACCTTCTCGACCCGCAGCCGGTGGGCCTGCTCGGCGAGGAGCTCGGCCCGGCCGCCGGCGGCGGACAGCGCGGTCACCCGGAAGAGACCGGGGTTGCGCAGGACGAGGTCGATGGCCTGGGTGCCGATGGAGCCGGTGGACCCGAGGATGACGATGTCCCGGCGGCCGGCCGCGGCGTCGAAGAGGAGGTGCGGATCGGCGAGGGGGGCTGGACTGTCGGTCATGCTCCCATTCTTGCCGCAACCCGGGAGTGCCCGGACACGGCCTCCCCTCACGGCCTCCCCTCCCCCGCGCTCCGGCCGGTGGCGCACGCGTCCCCCGCGCGCGCCACCGCCGGACCGGGCGGTCAGCGGATCGGGCGGTGGACGTTCTTCCGCTCGGACGGGCCCGGGGTGGCGTCCGCGATCCAGGGGCCGTCGCCGGACGGGTCGAGGACGCCGTCCTCCAGCCAGGTGTAGGTGCCGGAGAGGACCCCCGCCACCACCTTGCGGTCGAGGTCGTCGGTGTTGGACCAGAGACGGCCGAAGAGCTCCTCCACCCGCAGCCGGGACTGCCGGCAGAAGGCGTCGGCCAGCTGGTACGCCTCGCGGCCGTGGTCGCCGGAGACCCGCAGGTGCTCGGCGCGGACGCAGGCGGCGCTCATGGCGAAGAGTTCCGCGCCGATGTCGACGACCCGCCCCAGGAAGCCCTGCTTGGTCTCCATCCGGCCCTGCCAGCGGGACATGGCGTAGAAGGTGGACCGGGCGAGCTTGCGGGCGGTGCGTTCGACGTAGCGCAGGTGCGCCGACAGGTCGGTGTGGCCGCTCGGGTGGAACTCCCGGTAGCTGGTGGGCACGTGGCCGGGGCCGGCGGCCAGTCTGGGCAGCCAGCGGGCGTAGAACCCGGCGGCGCGGGCGCCCGCCTTCGCCTTGTCGCCGAGGTCCTTGTCCGGATCGATGAGGTCACCGGCCACCGAGAGGTGGGCGTCGACGGCCTCGCGGGCGATCAGCAGGTGCATGATCTCGGTGGAGCCCTCGAAGATCCGGTTGATGCGGAGGTCGCGCAGCAGCTGTTCGGCGGGGACGGCGCGCTCGCCACGCGCGGCCAGCGACTCGGCGGTCTCGAAGCCGCGTCCGCCGCGGATCTGGACCAGCTCGTCGGCCATCAGGCAGGCCATCTCCGAGCCGTACAGCTTGGCGAGGGCCGCCTCGATGCGGATGTCGTTGCGGTCCTCGTCGGCCATCTGGGAGGCGAGGTCGACGACGGCTTCGAGGGCGAAGGTGGTGGCGGCGATGAAGGAGATCTTCGCGCCGACGGCCTCGTGCCTCGCCACCGGCCGGCCCCACTGCTCCCGGACCCCGGACCACTCGCGGGCGATCTTCAGGCACCACTTGCCAGCGCCCACGCACATGGCGGGCAGGGAGAGGCGGCCGGTGTTGAGGGTGGTGAGCGCGATCTTCAGGCCGGCGCCCTCGGGGCCGATCCGGTTGGCGGCGGGCACCCTGACCTTGTGGAAGCGGGTGACGCCGTTCTCCAGGCCGCGCAGGCCCATGAAGGCGTTGCGGTGCTCGACCGTGATGCCCGGCGCGTCGGCCTCGACGACGAAGGCGGTGATGCCGCCCCCTCTCCCCGGTGCCGCAGCTCCCTCGCTCTTGGGCACCCGGGCCATGACCACGAGGAGGTCGGCGACCACCCCGTTGGTGGTCCACAGCTTCACCCCGTCCAGCACGTACGCGTCCTCGCCGTCGGGGACGGCGGTGGTGGCGAGCCTGGCCGGGTCGGAGCCGACGTCGGGCTCGGTGAGCAGGAAGGCGCTGATGTCGGTGGTGGCCAGGCGGGGCAGGAAGGTGTCCTTCTGCTCCTGGGTGCCGAACATCTTCAGCGGCTGGGGCACGCCGATGGACTGGTGCGCCGACAGCAGGGCGCCGATGGCCGGGCTGACCGAGCCGACCAGGGCGAGCGCCTTGTTGTAGTAGACCTGGGTGAGGCCCAGTCCCCCGTACTTGGGGTCGATCTTCATGCCGAGGGCGCCGAGCTCCTTGAGCCCGCGCACGGTCTCGTCGGGGATGCGGGCCTCGCGCTCGATGCGCTGCCCGTCGATCTGTGTCTCGCAGAACTCCCGCATCCGGGCCAGGAACGCCTCGCCGCGGCGGACGTCCTCCTCGCCGGGCACGGGGTGCGGATGGATCAGGTCGAGCCGGAACCGGCCGAGGAAGAGTTCCTTGGCGAAGCTGGGCTTGCGCCAGTCGGCCTCCCGGGCCGCCTCGGCGACCTGCCGGGCCTCGCGCTCGGTCACCTTGGGCTGCTGTGCGGGCTGTGTTGCGGACACTGAGGAGCTCACCTCGCCGCCGGAGTCGGGGACTCGTCTGCCTGGGGTGCGATCACCGGATGTGATTACCGATGGGTGCTACCTGTCAGTCGTACCCAATCCGGTCCGCCAGGAAAAGCCGGGTTGGGCAGAGCGGGCGAATCCCCCGGGGAAAAGGGGGACGGCCGGAGCCCCCGCACAGTAGGCTCCGGCCGTCGGCTTGTAGGCCGTACGAGATCAGATGTCGAGGCCGGTCAGGACCAGGACCCGCTCGTACGTGTAGTCGTCCATCGCGTAGCGGACGCCCTCGCGGCCCACACCGGACTGCTTGACGCCGCCGTACGGCATCTGGTCGGCGCGGTAGGACGGCGCGTCGCCGACGATCACGCCGCCGACCTCCAGCTCCCGGTGGGCGCGGAACGCGGTCTGGATGTCGCGGGTGAAGACGCCGGTCTGCAGACCGAACTTCGAGTCGTTGACGGCGGCGAACGCCTCGTCGGTGTCCTCGACCTTCGTGAGGGTGAGGACCGGCCCGAAGACCTCCTCGGTGGCCAGCTTGACGCCGGCCGGGACGTCCGCGAGGACGGTCGGCTCGACCGAGGCGCCCGTGCGCTTGCCGCCCGTGAGCAGCTTCGCACCGGCGGAGACGGCCTCCTCGACCCATGCCTCGACGCGCTTGGCTGCGTCCTCGGAGACCAGCGGGCCGACGTCGGTGGCGTCGTCGGACGGGTCACCGGTGACCTGCGCCTGGACCTTGGCTACGACCTTCTCGGCGAGGCGGTCGTAGACGGAGGCGGTGGCGATCACGCGCTGCACGGAGATGCAGGACTGGCCGGCCTGGTAGTTCGAGAAGGTCGCGATACGGGTCGCGGCCCAGTCGAGGTCGGCGTCCGAGGCCCAGTCGTCCAGGACCACGGCCGCGGCGTTGCCGCCGAGCTCCAGGGTGCAGTGCTTGTGGGGCACCGACTGCTGGATGGCGTAGCCGACCGTGTCGGAACCGGTGAAGGAGATGACGGGCAGGCGGTCGTCCTTGACCAGGGCCGGCATCTTGTCGTTGGCGACGGGCAGCACGGACCAGGAACCGGCCGGCAGGTCGGTCTCGGCGAGCAGCTCGCCGAGGATCAGACCGGACAGCGGGGTGGCCGGGGCCGGCTTCAGGATGATCGGGGCGCCTACGGCGATGGCCGGGGCGACCTTGTGCGCGCACAGGTTCAGCGGGAAGTTGAACGGGGCGATGCCGAGGACCGGGCCCTTGACGAAGCGGCGGGTCAGGGCGAGACGGCCGACACCACCGGCGTCGGTGTCGAGGCGCTGGGCCTCTCCGCCGTTGAATCGGCGGGCCTCTTCGGCGGCGAAGCGGAAGACGGACACCGCGCGGCCGACCTCACCGCGGGCCCACTTGATGGGCTTGCCGTTCTCGGCGGAGATCAGCTGGGCGATCTCCTCGGTGCGCTCCACGAGCCGCTTCGACACGTGGTCGAGGGCGGCGGCCCGGACGTGGGCGGGGGTCGCGGAGAACTCCGCGGTCACCGCGTACGCCGCGGCCACGGCCTCTTCGACCTGGGCGTCGGTGGGCACGCTGACGGTGCCGACGAGACGGCCGTCCCACGGGTTGTGGACGTCGAAGCTGTCCTCGCCGGTGGCCTGGCGGCCGGCGAGCCAGAAGGCGTGGGTGGAAGTCATGCGAATCCCGGCCCTTCGTGGAGTGCGGTGTGCGGTGTGCGGCGCAGGGCGCTGCCTGTCCCCTTCAAGGTAGGGCGGCGCGCCCGTTCTGTGGCTTGTCCGCGGTGGAGAACCTTTGCGCTGCGCTTCGCCGGATTGGCAGTGTTTTCCCGCGCGGCCCTCGCGGTGCCTGCCATCGCCGCAGGTCAGCGCGGTTCCGCTGGGCGGCGGCTTTGGGCGCGCCCCGTCAGGGACGCGGGGAACGGCGCGACCGGCCCACCACCGGGCCGCAGGTGAAGGGGTCCGGGGCCGGCCCCGGTTTCCGGGGCACCTCCCAGCGGAGCCGGGGAGAAAGGGGCGGGGTGGGGGAAAGGCCCCGCGCGGCGGCTACGCGGGCGGGGTGGTCGCCTTCAGGGCCAGCCACAGCTCCATGCGGACGTCCGGGTCGTCCAGGGAGCGGCCGAGGATCTCCTCCACCCGCCTCATCCGGTAGCGGAGGGTGTGCCGGTGGACGCCCAGGTCGGCGGCGGCCGCGTCCCACTGGCCGTGCCGGGACAGCCATGCCTGGAGGGAGGCGACCAGGTCGCCCCGCCCGGTCGCGTCGTGCTCCCGCAGGGCCCGCAGCGTGCCCTCGGCGAAGGCCCGTACGGCGTCGTCGGCGAGCAGCGGCAGGACCGAGCCGGCCGCGAGGTCCTCGTGCTCCACCAGCGGGCGACCCCGGCGGCGGGCCACCGCCAGCGCCTGGTCGGCCTGCTTGAACGCCACCGCGGCGGTGGCCGGTCCGGCCGGCGCGGACAGTCCCACGACGAGTTCGTCCGGCTCGGGGCCCGTCGCGTCGCGGCCCCGGCGGGACTCCAGTGCCTCGGCGTGGTCGGCCACGCTCTGCACGGCCGCGCCGCCGTCCGCGGCGAGGATCACCAGCCGGCTCTGTTCGGGGACCACCAGGAGCGCCTCCCCGTTGCGGCCGGCCGCGGCCTCCACCGCGTCGGCGAGTACGGCCAGCCCTTCCGGCTGCGCCGTGCCGGCCAGCGCCGGCTCGGCGATCACCAGCCGGAACGGTGCCTCCAGCAGGGCCCCGTACAGGTCCCCGGCCACCGAGCGGGCGTGCTCGGCCTCCCCGGCGAGCAGCATGCGCAGGACGGCCGAGCCCAGCCTGGTCTCCGCGTCGTGCAGCGAGCGGGAGCGTTCGGTGGTGAGGGTCAGCAGGGCGACCGCGGAGTGCACGGCGTACCGCTCGGCGGTGCCCAGCGGGGCCTCGGTGCCCACGGCCAGCGCGCCCCTGGCCCGCCGCCCGGTGCCCAGGGACTGCAGTTCCACCCGGTCCTCGGCGCCGCCGACGACGGCGCTGGCGGGCGCGGGCCGTTCGCGCAGGCGCTCCACGTCGGCGGTGAGCCGGGCGGCCCGGCGCGCGGCCCATTCCGGGGCGGCGGCGACGACCGTGCCGGAGGCGTCGTAGAGCGCGGCCCAGCCCTGGACGTGCGCGGCCAGCCTGGCCAGCAGCTCGGCGGGGCCCTCTGCGGAGAGCGCGGCCCGGGTCAGCTCCCGCTGCGCCTCGAAACCGGCGGTCACGGCCCGGTACTGGTCGGCGGCCAGGGCCGCGGAGACCGCCTTGCTGATCGCGAGGAACGGGGTGCGCTGGGGCACTTCCAGCAGCGGCAGGTCCTCGGCCTTCGCGGCCGCGACCAGCGCCTCGGGGATGCTCTCGTAGTTCACGCCGACGGCGAAGCCGATGCCGACGACGCCCGCGGCGGCAAGCCGGCGCACGTACCGCCGCATCTCCTCCGGATCGTCCGCGTCCAGCTTCATCGCGGTGATCAGGAGCAGTTCGCCGCCCTCCATGTAGGGCACCGGGTCGGCGAGCTCACTGACGTGCGCCCAGCGCACGGGGGTGTCGAGACGGCCCTCCCCCGCGCGGACGCTGAGCTTGAGCGCCGAGTGCTGGACGAGCGAGGCGAGGGTGAGCGGCATCGGCTTCGGTCACGGCTTTCGTGGAACGGCGGCGGGGACTTCTCGGGGACTTCTCGGGGATTTCGCCGTGGTGTACGAACGGCTCAGTTCGATTCTGCCACCCCGTACGGGTCTCTTCAGCCGGTTCCGCACAGTGGGCGGCGGCCCGCCCGGCCGTCAGCCGGTCAGGTCCACCAGCAGCGGAGCGGAGCGTTCCCCGCTCACCGAGGTCACCGAGAGCACGGCGTGCCCCGCCGGCACGGCGTGTGCCAGGTCGGAGGCGGACCAGCGTTCCCGCTCCTCCTGCCGGACGGTGACCGCGTCCGTGGTGACGGCCTTGCCGGTGACCAGCTTGCGGAAGGAGTTGACCATCCGGGTGAGCGGCTGGTCGGCGTAGACCGTGCGGTGGGTGACCGTCCGGGTCTCCACCCATTCGGTGCCCCATGCCTCCGCGAAGCGCTGGCCGTCCCAGGTGGTGACCCCGGCGAACGCGGCCCGGCAGCCGACCACGCCGAGCAGCGGGGCGCGCAGGCCCTCCGGTACGTCGTCCAGGCTGCGCAGGGCGAGCAGTACGCCGGCGTTGGCGGAGCGCAGCCGCTGCAGGCCGCGCACGGTCTCGGGGGTGAGGGTGTGGGTGGCGTCGTCGAGGGCGAGGAAGGCGAACAGCGAGCGGTCGGTGCGGGCGGTGGCTCCGGCGGTGAACTGGGCGAGCAGCAGCCGGGCCAGCATCCGGGAGGCTTCGGCGTGCCCGCGTTCGGGCAGTTCGACGCGGACCCGGACCGGGTGCTCCAGGGTGCGCAGGGAGAAGGGGCGGCCCTGCCGGCCGGTGGTGTCGAAGAAGCCGTGGAAGGCGGGCCGGTCCAGCAGGGCGATCCGGCCGGAGAGCAGCGGGCCCGGGTCGCCGGGGGTGGCGTGCTGCCGGGCCCGGGCGTCGAGCTCGCGGAGCATGGTGTGCGCTCCGGCGGTCTCCAGGGCGGCGCGCAGCCGCTCCTCGGCGGCAGGGGCCCGGTCCACGAGCTCGCGGAGTTCCGGGACGCCCGGGAAGCGCCCGAAGGCCGCGTGGAACGGGCCGAGCAACTGGGCCAGGGCCGTCGCGGCCCGGCGCACCTCGGTACCGGGCTGGTCTCCGGCCAGGGCCTCGGCGAGCAGGCCGGCGGCCTCGTCGGGGTCGGTGGTGCCGCCGTAGAGGTCGAGGTCGTGCACGGTGGCCGGGTCGCCGATCCGGATGACCACGTCGTAGGCCTCGTCGGGTCCGAGCGGGGTGCCGGCCGGGCAGACGGCGACGACGGCGGCCCGGCCGGCGAGGGCCTGGAGGGCCAGGGACTCGACGACCGGCCGGACCAGCCGGCGGGTCTTGCCGGCGCCGGAGGGTCCGACGGCGACCATCGAGGTGCCCAGCACCGCGGGGTCGAGGGCCAGGCCCGTGCCGCGCCGCTGGTAGGGGTTGCGGTCCCGGTCGGCGACCGTGCCGAGGCGGACCTGACGGGCCAGCAGGTCGTGCCGGGCGGTCCGGACGGGCAGGTCGCGGTCGCCGGACGGGTGGGCACAGGCCCCGGCGCCCCGGCTCCGCACGGCGTCGGCGAAGGCGGTACGGCGGCCGGGGTCGGTGGTGACCGAGTCCCAGGCCCGGCGGATCCGGGCGGCGTCCACGTCGTTCATCCGCCCGTCGGCGGCCTCGGCGCGCAGCCGGTCGGCGGCCTCGGCCAGCCCGGCGGCCCGCAGCTGCGGCCAGTCGGCCGGGTCCTCGGGTCCGCCGGCGAGCGGCGCGGCCGCCGCCGTACCGCCGTCCGCGGGGGTTCCGGCGCGCCGGCGTGCGGAGCGGCCGAGCGCAAGCCACCCGAACGGGAGCAGCACGGCCACCCGGAGCAGCAGGTCGGCCGTCTCGACCATCTCCGCGTTCGCGGCGA
Organism: Streptomyces sp. NPDC048603; assembly: GCF_043199475.1. Classification (NCBI taxonomy): domain Bacteria; kingdom Bacillati; phylum Actinomycetota; class Actinomycetes; order Kitasatosporales; family Streptomycetaceae; genus Streptomyces; species Streptomyces sp. NPDC048603. The sequence continues at coordinate 56,866 of NZ_JBICVY010000012.1, forward strand.
GCGTAGCGGGGTCGTTGTGCTCCCGGTCGTAGGGCAGCAGGGCGTAGACGACGCGTCCCAGGGGCAGGGCGTTCTCGGCCACCAGGGCGACGGTGACCAGGGCGCCGGCCGCGGCGAGCGCCACCCGTACGCCGGTCCGGGGGGCGGCCAGCCGCCGCCAGGTCTCCCGCCAGGCGCCGAGCCTGCCGAAGCCGTACAGCAGGCCGGCCACGAGGAGCAGTTCGTAGATGGCCAGGGCCGCGTCGCCACCGGTGCCGGCGACCGGTCCGCCGCCCAGCCGGTCCCACCAGTCGGCCGGGGTGAACAGCTTCACCGGGACGGTCCAGTAGGGGATGTAACCCCGGCGCAGCAGCGACCAGACCAGTACGCAGGCGAGCAGGGAGATCACGGCGCCCGACAGCATCGCCCGGGCGGGCGTCTCGTCGGGTTCCGTGTCGGGCCGGGGCACGTGCCCGTAGGCCCAGACACCGGGCCCGTCCGAACGCCGGGGCGTCCGCAGCCAGTCGACGAGCGACGGCCGCCCGTCGGGCCGGCGCGCGGGCGGCGGAGGAACGGCCGGCGGCCCGGCGGGGGGCGGGGCTGCGGCCGGCGGGGCGGAAGGGGGCGGGACGGAAGGCGCCGACGGCGCCGCGGAGGCGGGCGGGGCGGCGGGGGCGGGCGGGGCGGCGGGGGCGGGCGGGGCGGCGGGGGCGGGCGGGGCGGCGGAGCGCTGCGGGGCGGTCTTCGGCTGTCGCGCGGGCGGGGGACCGGCCGGCCGGGGCACCTCCGCGGGGCGTACCGCGTCCGGTCCCCCGTCCCCCCCGTTCCCGCCGTGCCCGCCGTACGTGCCGTCCGTCTCCATGAACCCCTGCCCCCTGCCAAGTTCCGGTGCTGCGCCGCTCAATCTAGTGCCCGCCCGCGCCGCCACAGGCGTATCCGGGCCCGAACCACAAGACACCCCGTATGGCCGTCAAGGACAAGGACACGCGGGCACCACTACCGAACGGAGCATGCCCGAGCCCCTCCCCCGGGCCTAGCCTGCGGATCAAAGACACAAGTGCGTCCGAAACCACCCCAGGAGCCCCCTATGACCTCTGTCCCGCAGGAGCGCAAGCTCGTCACCGCGATCCCCGGCCCCAAGTCGCAGGAGCTTCAGGCCCGCCGGCTGTCGTCGGTCGCCGGCGGCGTGGGCTCCGTGCTGCCCGTGTTCACGGCCCGCGTGGACGGCGGCATCATCGAGGACGTCGACGGCAACCGCCTGATCGACTTCGGTTCCGGCATCGCGGTGACCTCGGTCGGCGCCTCCGCCGAGGCCGTCGTGCGCCGCGCCACCGCGCAGCTGGAGAACTTCACCCACACCTGTTTCATGGTGACGCCGTACGAGGGCTACGTGGAGGTCTGTGAGGCGCTCGCCGAGCTGACCCCGGGCACCCACGCGAAGAAGTCGGCGCTGTTCAACTCCGGCGCCGAGGCCGTCGAGAACGCCGTCAAGATCGCCCGCGCGTACACCAAGCGCCAGGCCGTCGTCGTCTTCGACCACGGCTACCACGGCCGCACCAACCTGACCATGGCGCTGACCGCGAAGAACATGCCGTACAAGCACGGCTTCGGTCCGTTCGCCCCCGAGGTCTACCGCGTGCCGGTCGCCTACGGCTACCGCTGGCCCACCGGCGAGGAGAACTGCGGCCCCGAGGCCGCCAAGCAGGCGATCGACCAGATCACCAAGCAGATCGGCCCGGAGAACGTCGCCGCGATCATCATCGAGCCGGTGCTCGGCGAGGGCGGCTTCATCGAGCCGGCCAAGGGCTTCCTGCCGGAGATCGTGAAGTTCGCCAACGAGAACGGCATCGTCTTCGTCGCGGACGAGATCCAGTCCGGCTTCTGCCGCACCGGCCAGTGGTTCGCCTGCGAGGACGAGGGCATCGTCCCGGACCTGATCACCACCGCCAAGGGCATCGCGGGCGGTCTGCCGCTCGCCGCCGTGACCGGCCGCGCCGAGATCATGGACGCCGCGCACGCGGGCGGCCTGGGCGGCACCTACGGCGGCAACCCGGTCGCCTGCGCCGGTGCGCTGGGCTCCATCGAGACCATGAAGGAGCTCGACCTCAACGCCAAGGCGAAGAAGATCGAGTCGATCATGAAGTCGCGCCTCTCCGCGATGCAGGAGAAGTACGACATCATCGGCGACATCCGCGGCCGCGGCGCCATGATCGCGATCGAGCTGGTCAAGGACCCCGCGTCCAAGACCCCGAACGCGGAGGCGGCCGGCGCGCTCGCCAAGGCCTGCCACGCCGAGGGCCTGCTCGTCCTCACCTGTGGCACCTACGGCAACGTGCTCCGCTTCCTCCCCCCGATCGTCATCGGCGAGGACCTGCTGAACGAGGGCCTGGACCTGATCGAGGCCGCGTTCGCGGGCATCGGCGCCACCGACACCGTCTGAGACGGGCTCACCCGGCCGTCCGGACGGCTGTCGGTAGGACATCCGATCGGGCGGCCGACACCGTGCTCGACCGGTACCAGCGGTAACCGTCGGGCGTTGTGAAGAGAGTGTGGGGGGCCGATGGCAGGAAGGCGATCCTGCTGTCGGTCCCCCTTCCGCTGCCGTACGGTTTCTGCAGATGAGTGAGACACCCCGCCCGCGGGAAACCGCGGGCGATCCCGGAACCGGGCTTCCCCAGCGCCGTACCGGGCATGCGTTCGCGCAGCACATCACTCCTCGGAGATCGGACGACCGCCCGCCCCAAACCCCCCGGGGCGCGCGCCGAGCCGATCCGGGCGGCCGTCCCGGAACCATCCCCCCTGTTCCGGGACGGCCGGCCACCCTCCTCCTTGTTCTTCTCTGTGGCCTCTCCCTCGCCGGGCTGGCGCTGATCACCTGGCAGGTGCTCACCGACGGCCCGCTGCTGACCCCGGACGAGGCCCTCAGCCGGTCCCTGGTGCGGACCGTCCCGGACGCGGTCACCAACCCCCTCGCCGACCTCGGCAACATCCCCGTCGCCGTGCCGGTACTGGTCCTGGCCATGGCCTACGCGCTGTGGCGCGGGGCGCGCCGCCGCGCGGTGCTCGCCGCGGGACTGGCGATGGCGCTGGTCCCCGCGCTGATCGTGCCGCTGAAGGAGTGGACCGCCCGGCCGGGGCCGCTGGAGCCCTGGGCCGCTGGCTACTTCCCCTCGGGCCACACCGCCACCGCGCTGGTCTCCTATGCCGGCGCCGCCCTGCTCGTCTCCCCGTACACCCGCCGCCGCTGGCCGGCGGCCGCCGCGCTGCTGCTCGTCGCGGCGACGGCCGCGGGTCTGGTGCTGCGCGGGTTCCACTGGCCGCTGGACGTCCTGGCCAGTGTGCTGCTCTGTACGCCGCTGCTGCTGGGGGTACGTGCCGCGCGGGGCTCCGGTCACCCGGGCTGACCTGCCACCCGGGCCGCCGCCTCGTGCATCGCCAGTTCCAGGACCGCCGGCTCGGTCAGGGTGCCCTGCCCGTCCGGGACCACCAGCCAGCGCGCCCCGCCGCCGCCCCGGCCCGGGTACGGGACCACGATCCAGGTGCCGCGCCCGGCTCCGCGTACGCCCGTGCCCAGCCAGCGCGAGGTGGTGCCCGCGGGCACGAAGAAGCCCAGCCGCGCGTCGCCGGAGTCGGAGAGCACCGGACCGGGCCGGGCCCGCAGCAGGGTCAGCACCTCGAAGGTGGCCCGGCCGAGCCTCCCGGGGAGGATCAGCACGTCCCACCGCCGGCCGGCGGGCAGCAGGGTCACGCCGTACGGGTTGCGCTCCCACTCCCACCGGCAGGTCTCGGGGTCGGGCGATGCCGAGACCAGCCATTCCACCGCCGTCCTGGACTCCCTGAACTCCGAGCTCCGCATGGCCCGGCCTCCGTTTCCCCGTGAGGGCCCCTGCGAACGGGGGCCGTCACGGGAAGAGAGCGGGCCGGTGCCCGGGGATGACGCGGGTTCGGTGCACCCGTGGAGGTGAAACCGCGCACGCGGGCCCCCGGCGGAACGCGCGGGGGCGCGCCGGGGCAGCCCGGTCCGGGCCGCCCCGCGCGGTCGGGCGGTCGGGCGGTCGGGCGGTCTAGCTGTCGAAGCCCAGGCCGAACTTGTCCATCGTCTTCAGCCACAGGTTCCGGCGCCCGCCGCGGGCGTCCGCGCGGGCCAGGGACCACTTGGTGAGGGCGATGCCGGTCCAGGCGATCGGCTCCGGCGGGAACGGCATCGGCTTGGACTTCACCATCTGCAGTTCGGTGCGTTCGGTGCGCTCGCCGTCCAGCAGGTCCAGCATCACGTCCCCGCCGAAGCGGGTGGCGCCCACGCCGAGACCGGTGTAGCCGGCCGCGTAGGCGACCCGACCGGAGTGCGCGGTGCCGAAGAAGGCGGAGAACCGCGAGCAGGTGTCGATCGCACCGCCCCAGGCGTGGCTGAACCGCACTCCGTCGAGCTGGGGGAAGCAGGTGAAGAAGTGCTGCGCCAGCTTGAGGTAGGTCTCCGGGCGGTGGTCGTAGTCGGAGTTGAGCTTCCCCTTGTAGGGGTAGATCGCGTCGTAGCCGCCCCACAGGATCCGGTTGTCCGGGGTGATCCGGAAGTAGTGGAACTGGTTGGCGCTGTCGCCCAGGCCCTGCCGGTTCTTCCAGCCGACGGCGGCCAGCTGCTCCTCGGTGAGGGGCTCGGTCATCAGCGCGTAGTCGTACACCGGGACCGTGAACGGGCGGATCCGCCGTACCAGGGACGGGAAGATGTTCGTGCCGAGCGCGACCCGGCGGGCGAACACCCGGCCGTAGGGGGTCCGTACGGCCATCCCGGCGCCGGAGGAGGTCAGCGACAGCCCCCGGGTGTTCTCGTAGATCCGCACGCCGAGGCCGAGGCAGGCCTGCTTCAGGCCCCAGGCCAGCCTGGCCGGGTGGAGCATGGCCACGCCGTCGCGGTCCCACAGGCCGGCCAGGAAGGTGGGCGAGTCGACCTCTGCCCGGACGGCGTCCCGGTCGAGGAAGACGGCCCCGCCGAAACCGAGCCGCTCGGCCTCCTCGTGGAGTTCGAGCAGCTCCTGGACCTGGTGGGGTTCGGTGGCCACGTCGATCTCGCCGGTGCGCTCGAAGTCGCAGTCGATGCCGTAGCGGGCGACCGCCTCCTCGATCCCGTCGAGGTTGCGGGCGCCCAGCTCCTCCAGCTTCTTCAGTTCGCCGGGCCAGCGGGCGAGGCCGTTGGAGAGGCCGTGGGTGAGGGAGGCGGCGCAGAAGCCGCCGTTCCGGCCGGAGGCGGCCCAGCCCGCCTCCTTGCTCTCGATCAGTACGACGTCCCGGGACGGGTCGCGCTCCTTGGCGAGCAGCGCGGTCCACAGGCCGCTGTATCCGCCGCCGATCACCAGCAGATCGCAGCTCTCGTCGCTGGTGAGGGCGGGCTGTGCGGCCGGCTTGCCGGGGTCGTCGAGCCAGTACGAGACCGGCAGTGCATCGGAAAGGGATCGTGTGACACTTCGCATGGCGACTGGGGCCATGGCTTCCAACTCCCTACAGAGTTTCTCGGTGCATTACTTGAGCTGCGTCTTCTTCCGGCGGTTGCCGGCCAGCTGGCCGGCGAGGACCACCAGGACCGCGATGGCGAACATCGCCGTGCCGATGACGTTGATCTGGACGGGCGTACCGCGCTGGGCCGATCCCCACACGAACATGGGGAAGGTGACGGTGCTGCCCGAGTTGAAGTTGGTGATGATGAAGTCGTCGAAGGACAGGGCGAAGGACAGCAGCGCGCCGGCCGCGATGCCGGGGGCGGCGATCGGCAGCGTCACCCGCAGGAAGGTCTGCACCGGTCCCGCGTAGAGGTCGCGGGCGGCTTCCTCCAGCCGGGGGTCCATCGACAGGACGCGCGCCTTGACGGCGGCGACGACGAAGCTGAGGCAGAACATGATGTGGGCGATCAGGATCGTCCAGAAGCCCAGTTCGATGCCCATGTTGAGGAAGAGCGCGAGCAGCGAGGCGGCCATCACGATCTCCGGCATGGCCATCGGCAGGAAGATCAGCGAGTTGACCGCACCGCGCCCCTTGAAGCGGTAGCGGACGAGGGCGAACGCGATCATCGCGCCGAGGACGGTCGCGCCGATGGTGGCCCAGAGGGCGATCTGGAGGGAGAGCGCGAGGGAGCCGCACAGGTCGGCGACCCCGCAGGGGTCCTTCCAGGCCTCCAGCGAGAACTCCTGCCAGGTGTAGTTGAACCGCCCGGTGGGGTTGTTGAAGGAGAACACCGTCACGACGACGTTCGGCAGGATCAGGTAGGCGAGGGTGCACAGCCCCGCGATGACGACGAGATTCCGTCGGAGCCACTGCATCAGACCAGGTCCTCCGTCCCCGCTCGGCGGATGTAGATGGTGACCATGATCAGCACGATGGCCATGAGAATGAACGACAGCGCGGCCGCCGTCGGGTAGTCGAGGATCCGCAGGTACTGCGACTGGATGACGTTGCCGATCATGCGGGTGTCGGTGGAGCCGAGCAGTTCCGCGTTGACGTAGTCGCCGCTGGCCGGGATGAAGGTGAGCAGGGTTCCGGAGACCACGCCCGGCATGGACAGCGGGAAGGTGACCTTCCGGAAGGTCGTCAGGGGGGTGGCGTAGAGGTCGCCGGCGGCCTCGTGGAGCCGGGTGTCGATGCGCTCCAGCGAGGTGTACAGCGGCAGGATCATGAAGGGCAGGAAGTTGTACGTCAGGCCGCAGACCACCGCGAGCGGCGTGGCCAGCACCCGGTCGCCCTCGGTCATGCCGAGCCAGCTGGTGACGTCCAGGACGTGCAGGCTGTTGAGCACGCCGACCACCGGGCCGCTGTCGGCGAGGATCGTCTTCCAGGCGAGGGTGCGGATCAGGAAGCTGGTGAAGAACGGCGCGATGACCAGGATCAGCAGCAGGTTGCGCCAGCGGCCCGCCCGGAAGGCGATCAGGTAGGCGAGCGGGTAGCCGAGCAGCAGGCACAGCACGGTGGCGGTGCCGGCGTACAGCAGGGAGCGCAGGAACTGCGGGTAGTACTCGGTGAAGGCCTCCCAGTAGGTCTGGAAGTGCCAGGTGACCTGGAAGCCCTCCTCCAGGGAGCCCGTCTGCACGGAGGTCGAGGCCTGGTAGACCATCGGGAGGACGAAGAAGACCAGCAGCCACACGATGCCGGGCAGCAGCAGCCAGTACGGGACCAGCCGCTTGCGGGCGGAGGGCTTGTGGACCGGGGGGTCCGCGGCGGCGGGCGCCTGCGGCGGCGCCTCGGCGGTGGCGGTCATGCGCCCTCCTCGACCGTCTCGACGCCGGCGTCGATGTCCTGGGAGGCGTCCAGTCCGAAGGTGTGCTCCGGGTTCCAGTGCAGGACCACCTCGGCGCCGGGGACCAGCCGGGAGTCCCGCTCGATGTTCTGTACGTACACCTCCAGCTCCGCGCAGACGGGGCTGTCGATGACGAACTGGGTGGAGACTCCGATGAAGGAGGAGTCGGCTATGCGTCCGGTGACCTTGTTGCGGCCCTCGGCGACGGTGTGCTCGTCGGCGGCCGGGACCAGCGAGATCTTCTCGGGGCGGACGCCGACCAGCAGCTGTCCGCCGGAGCGCGGGGTGGTGGAACATCGTGCGCCGGGCAGCCTGAGCTTCGTTCCGGCGGCGGAGACCACGACCTCCTCGCCGGCCGACTCGACGGACGCCTGGATGAGGTTGGAGGTGCCGAGGAAGTTCGCCACGAAGGTGGTGCTCGGGTTCTCGTAGAGCTCGGCGGGGGCGCCCAGCTGCTCGACCCGGCCGCCGTTCATGACCGCGACCGTGTCGGCCATGGTCATGGCCTCCTCCTGGTCGTGGGTGACGTGCACGAAGGTGATGCCGACCTCGGTCTGGATCCGCTTGAGCTCCAGCTGCATCTGGCGGCGCAGCTTGAGGTCGAGGGCGCCGAGGGGCTCGTCGAGGAGGAGCACCTGGGGGTGGTTGATGAGGGCGCGGGCGACGGCGACGCGCTGCTGCTGGCCACCGGAGAGCTGGTGCGGCTTCTTGCGTGCGTGTTCGCCGAGCTGGACGAGGTCGATCATCTCGTCGACCTGCTTCCTGACCGACTTGATGCCGCGGCGGCGCAGGCCGAACGCGATGTTCTCGAAGATGTCCATGTGCGGGAAGAGCGCGTAGCTCTGGAAGACCGTGTTCACCGGGCGCTTGTACGGCGGCAGGTGGGTGACCTCGCGGTCGCCGAGGCTGACCGTGCCGGTGGAGGGCTCCTCCAGGCCGGCGATCATGCGCAGGGTGGTGGTCTTGCCGCAGCCCGAGGCACCGAGCAGGGCGAAGAACGAGCCCTGGGGGATGGTGAGGTCGAGCGGGTGCACGGCGGTGAAGGCGCCGTAGTGCTTGCTGATCCCGCTGAGGCGGACGTCGCCGCCGGTGGTGGTCTTGGTCGTCATGGGTCGCGGTCCCGGTTGTCTGTGGTGGGCGGGAGGGGGTGGGGGCCGGCAGGCCCGTCAGGCGCCGATGAGCTTGGCGAACTTCTCCTCGTACGCCGTCTCTTCCTCGGAGGTGAGGGAGCGGAAGGCGTGCGACTTCGCGGCCATGGCCTTGTCCGGGACGATCAGGGTGTTGTCCGCGAGCGCGGGATCGATCTTGGCGAGCTCGTCCTTGACGCCCTCGACGGGGCAGACGTAGCTGATGTACGCGGCCAGCTGGGCGGCGACCGGGAGCTCGTAGTAGTAGTCGATGAGCTTCTCGGCGTTGGTCCTGTGCCGGGCCTTGGCGGGGACCAGCAGGTTGTCGCTGGAGGTGATGTAGCCGGCGGCCGGGATGGCGTACTGGATATCGGGGTTGTCGGCCTGCAGCTGGATGATGTCGCCGGCCCAGGCCAGGCAGGCGGCGATGTCGCCCTTGTCCAGGTCGGAGGTGTAGTCGTTGCCGGTGAAGCGGCGTATCTGCTTCTTGTCCACGCCCTTCTGGAGCCGGCCGATGGCGGCGTCGTAGTCGGCGGTGGTGAAGCTGCCCGGGTCCTTGCCCATGTCGAGGAGGGTCATGCCGACGGAGTCGCGCATCTCGGTGAGGAAGCCGACCCGGCCCTTGAGGGAGGGGTCGTCGAGGAGCTGGGTGACCGAGTCGACCTTCTTCCCGCCGGTGGCCTTGGTGTTGTAGGCGATGACGGTGGAGATGCCGGTCCACGGGTAGCTGTAGACGCGGCCCGGGTCCCAGTCGGGACTGCGGAACTGCGGGGACAGGTTCGCAAAGGCGTGCGGCAGGTGGGATGCGTCCAGCTTCTGTGCCCAGCCGAGCCGGATGATGCGGGCGGCCAGCCAGTCGGTGACCACGATCAGGTCGCGGCCGGTGGCCTGGCCGGCCGCGAGCTGCGGCTTGATCTTGCCGAAGAACTCGACGTTGTCGTTGATGTCCTCGGTGTACTTGACCTTGATCCCGGTCCGCTTGGTGAACTCGGCGAGGGTCGGACGGGTCTTCTCGTCCTCGCTGATGTCCATGTACTCGGTCCAGTTGGAGAAGTTGAGCTCCTTCTCCGTGGCCGAGAAGTCCTCGGAGGCCGGCGCTCCCGGGCCCTCGCGCTTGGCGGGCGGGATGCCGCACGAGGTCAGGGCGGCCAGGCCGCCGAGGGTGAGCGCCCCGACTCCGGAGGCGCGCAGCAGCGAGCGGCGGGTGAGGGCGCCGCGTCCGCTCGTCAGGCTGCGCCGCATCGCGGCGAGTTGCGCCGCCGAGAGGCGGTCGGGCTCGTACTGCTCCATGCGCTGTTGGCCTTTCGGGAGGTGTACCGCTGGTCGGGCGGTGCGGGAGTGGCTATCGGTCCCCGAAGATCGTGCGGTGCCAGTCCTTGGCCGCCACCGCGGTGTTGTCGTACATCACATGCTTGACCTGCGTGTACTCCTCGAACGAATAGGAGGACATGTCCTTGCCGAAGCCGCTCGCCTTGTACCCGCCGTGCGGCATCTCGCTGATGATCGGGATGTGGTCGTTGACCCAGACGCAGCCGGCCTTGATCTCCCGCGTGGCCCGGCCGGCCCGGTAGACGTCCCGGCTCCAGGCGGAGGCGGCGAGGCCGTAGGGGGTGTCGTTGGCCAGCGCGATGCCCTCGTCGTCGGTGTCGAAGGGCAGGACCACGAGCACCGGGCCGAAGATCTCCGCCTGCACCACCTCGCTGTCCTGCGGCGCGTCCGCGATCAGGGTGGGCCGGTAGTACGCCCCGCCGGCCAGCTCGCCGCCGGGGATCTCCCCTCCGGTGACCACGGTGGCGTACGTCCGGGCCCGCTCGACGAAGCCGGCCACGCGGTCGCGCTGGGCGTGCGAGACCAGCGGGCCGAGGTCGGTTCCGGGGGCGAAGGGGTCGCCCAGGCGGACGGTGTCCATCAGCTCGGCGACCCGGGCGGTGAAGGCGTCGTACAGCGGGCGCTGGACGTAGGCGCGGGTGGCGGCCGTGCAGTCCTGGCCGGTGTTGATGAGGGAGGCGGCGACCGCACCGTGCGCGGCGGCCTCCACGTCGGCGTCGTCGAAGACCACGAAGGGGGCCTTGCCGCCGAGCTCCAGGTGGAGCCGCTTGACGGTGCTCGTGGCGATCTCCGCGACCCGCTTGCCCACGGGGGTGGAGCCGGTGAAGGAGGTCATCACCACGTCCGGGTGGCCCACCAGGTGCTCCCCGGCGTCCCGGCCGGCCCCGGTGACGATGTTGATCACGCCGTCCGGGATGCCGGCCTCCTGGGCGGCCTGGGCGAACATCAGGGAGGTGAGGGGGGTGAGCTCGGCGGGCTTGAGGACGATGGTGTTGCCCGCGGCGACGGCCGGGAGGATCTTCCAGGCGGCCATCTGGAGCGGGTAGTTCCAGGGGGCGATGGAGCCGATGACGCCGATCGGCTCGCGGCGCACGTAGGACGTGTGGTCGCCGGAGTACTCGGCGGCCGCCTGGCCCTGGAGGTGGCGGGCGGCGCCCGCGAAGAACGCGGTGTTGTCGATCGTGCCCGGTACGTCGAACTCCGTGGAGAGCTTGAGGGGCTTGCCGCACTGGACGGACTCGGCGTACGCGAAGTCCTCGGCCTGCTCGGTGAGGACCGCCGCCAGCCTGTGCAGGGCGTCGGAACGCTCACCGGGGGTGGCGGCGGCCCATGCGGGGAAGGCCCGCTTGGCGGCGGCGACGGCCAGGTCCACGTCGGCGGTGCTCGCCAGCTCGTAGTCGAGGACGTCCTCCCCGGTCGCGGGATCGACAACGGTGTGTGACCGTCCGGAGGTACCGGGTCGCAGACGCCCGTCGATGTACTGCGCGCCGTCTGCGAAGCGGTCCTTGATCTGGAAGCGGTTGCCCATCACGCTCTCCGTAGCTCCAGCTCGAATTGAAGGCCGATCCTGACAGAGCCGTTCGACTCCGCCAAGTGATTCCGTTGTTGCCTTTTGATTACGCGACGGAATCGGTCGACCATGTGTCGAGGCTGACCGCAAATCCCGTACGAAGTGTCCGTGGCGACTGCCAGACTGGCGTGCATGGAGATGATCGAGGCACTGATCGGGCAGGTCAGCCGGGGTGAACGGGTCAAGTATCTGCCGTTCTGGGGGCACCGCCCGCGACCGGACGGATCGCTCGGCCCGAGCTGCCTCAGCCAGTGGTGGCCTTCACCCTTCACGGTGGGTGACGTCGAGTACGCGACGGCGGAGCACTGGATGATGGCCGGAAAGGCCCGGCTGTTCGGCGACGCCGAAGCGGAACGCGCGGCGCTGTCCGCGCGCACGCCGGCGGAGGCGAAGAAGGCGGGCCGGCTGGTGCGCGGCTTCGACAACGCGGTCTGGGAGCGCGAGAGGTTCGCGATCGTGGTCGAGGGCAGTGTGCACAAGTTCGCCTCGGCGCCCGAGCTGACCGGATACCTGCTGGGCACCGGCGAGCGGGTGCTCGTCGAGGCGAGCCCGCTGGACCGGATCTGGGGCATCGGCCTGGCCGCCGACGACGAGCGGGCCCTGGATCCGGCCCGCTGGCGCGGGCTGAACCTGCTCGGTTTCGCGCTGATGGAGGCACGGACGCGGCTGCGGTCGGGGGACGGACTGGTCTGAGGGCCGGTCCGGGGGCCGGGCAGAGGGCCCCGTCCGAGGGTCCGGTCCGCAGGAGCGCGCGGGCGTAAATGGCTGGCGGGCGCTCCGGGTACCCGCCTAGGGTGGCGGCGCGACCGCGCCTCCCGGTGCGCCCGGCTGCGGCTACTTCCTTCCGAAACCAAGTGACGCCGCCGCCACTTTTCGATCTCGGGAGGCGCGGGAGCTTCCTTCTGCTTCCTCGTGCCCGGCCCACGGGCCGACGGCTCTTCCTGTTTCCTTGGGTCCCGGGGGGATTCACTGCCTCGCTACACGCAACGCGTGTCCAAGATCTGGTCCGACATGCTCGTGGCCCCGCACGTCTCCGCGGCCGCGCGCGCCCTGCCCGCCCCGGGGGTACACGTCCGCCCCACCGCGGCGGCCCTGCTCACCCACGAACGCGGCCGGGGTTTCGTCCGGGAGCCCCGGGAGGAACTCTTCCTGCTGGCCGTCGGCAACCTCACCGGGCAGCAGACCTTCTACGAGGGCGGCCGCGAGCGCGATGACCGCTACGCCCGCCTGGTGGCGCGGCTCGCCGTCGAGGATCCTGCGTGGACCGCCGGCCTGCTGCGCTGGCTCCGCGGCGAGGCCCATGTGCGCAGGGCGTCCCTGACCGGGGCCGCCGCGTACGTCCGGGCACGCCTCGATGCCGGGGTGACGGAGGGTCCGTCGAACCGGTCGGTGATCGACTCGGTGCTCCAGCGCGCCGACGAGCCCGGCGAGATGCTCGCCCACTGGATCTCGCTCCACGGGCGGAACGTGCCCCAGCCGGTGAAGCGGGGCGTCGCCGATGCCGCGCGGCGGCTGTACTCCTCCCGGTCGCTGCTGAAGTACGACACCGCCTCGAAGGACTTCCGCTTCGGTGACGTGCTCAACCTGGTGCACGCCTCGCCCGACCCGGCCAGGCCCTGGCAGGGCGAGCTGTTCCGGCACGCCCTGGACCGCCGCCACCGGCCGGAGCGGGCGGTCCCGCCCGCTTCCGACCGCCTCCTGACCGCACACCGGGTGCTGACGGAACTGCCGCCGGGCGAGCGGCGGGCCGTGGTGACCGGGGCGGACGGACAGCAGCGGCTGGCCGGGGCGGGGATGACCTGGGAGGCACTGGCCGGCTGGCTCCAGGGGCCGATGGACGCGGCCGTGTGGGAGGCCGTGATCCCGTCGATGGGGCCCATGGCCCTGCTGCGCAACCTGCGGAACTTCGACGAGGCGGGCGTCTCGGACGAGGTGGCGGCACAGGTCGCCGCCCGGCTCGCGGACCCCGAAGAGGTCGCCCGTTCCCGGCAGTTCCCCTTCCGGTACCTCGCCGCCCACCGCCACGCGCCGTCTCCGCGCTGGGCGGAGCCACTGGAGCGGGCGCTGGGCCACTCGCTGGCCCATGTCCCGGCGCTGCCCGGCCGGACGCTGGTTCTGGTGGACCGGTCCGACTCGATGTTCTGGGACACCCTGTCCGACCGTTCCCGGCTGACCCGGGCGGACGCGGCGGCGGTGTTCGGCACGGCGGTGGCGATGCGTGCCGAGCACGCGGACCTGGTGGAGTTCGGCTGGTCCAGTGCGGAGGTGCCGTTCCGGGCGGGGGAACCGGTACTCGAGGTACTGAAACGATTCCGCAGCCTGGGCGGAACCCACACCACAAAGGCGGTGCGCAAGCACTACCGGGAGCACGACCGGGTCCTGATCGTCACCGACGAGCAGGCCGCGCCGGACCGTCCGGGCGGCGTGGCCGAGCCGGTGCCGGCCGACGTCCCGGTCTACACCTGGAACCTGGCGGGGTACCTGCCCGCACACGGCCCCTCGGGCCCGCACCGGCACACCTTCGGCGGCCTGTCGGACGCCGCGTTCCGGATGGTCCCGCTGATCGAGGCCGGGCGGGCCGCCGACTGGCCCTGGACGGGATGAGCGGCGCGCGCCCCGGCCCCCCGCCGCCGGCCCCGGCCGGGGCCGGGCTCAGGTGCGGTACAGCACCCGGGAGGTCGAGGTGGACGGCGGCGTGTAGTCGTAATCGTCGTCGTCCTGCCGGTCGTTGACGATGCCGATCACCAGGAAGGTGGCCATCACGCCGCCTATGACGACCCCGACGGCGCCGAGGATGATCCCGGCCAGCGCCAGTCCCCCGTTGTCCGCCTCGCCACGGGCGACCCGGGCCCGGCCGAGCACCCCGAAGACGATCGCCACGATGCCGACGAACACGGAGAGGAAGCTCAGGCAGAAGAACACTGCGGCGATGATGCCGAGCACCAGCGCCGTGACCCCGAAGCCGTTGCGCATCTGGGTGCCGTACGGCGGGTAGGCGGTCTGTCCCGGATATCCGGGATAGACCGGGTAGACGGGCTGCGCCGGCGGGACCGGCTGGGCTCCCGTGTGGCCCGGATAGCCGTAACCGCCGCTGCCCGCGTGCGGATACCCGTACGGCGCGCCCGGCGGCTGCGGTGCTCCGGCCCCGGGCCCCTGCCCGGCCGCGGGCCGCTGCCCCTCGCCCGGCGGGACTCCCCCGGCCCCGGGCATGCCGATGATCGTCGGCTGGTCGTGCACCGAGGGCGCTGCGGGCCCGGCGCCCTGTCCGCCCTGCGGGGCAGCCCCGCCGGCCGCCGGCGCCTCCGGCAGGGCCCACGGGTCCCTGGACTCGGGACTCTGATCGGTCATGCGGTTCCCCCCTCTGGTACACGGCCATGCTACGGGCTGCCGCCGACAGCGCTCCTGCCTGCCTACGATGGGCCTTTGCCGTCCGGCCCCGCCCACCGCACCCGAGAGGCCCCTCATGACCGAGCTGCTCCCCTTCATCGAGGGGCTGCCCAAGGCCGAACTCCACGTCCACCACGTCGGTTCCGCCTCCCCCCGCATCGTGGCCGAGCTGGCCGCCCGGCACCCCGACTCCAAGGTCCCCACCGACCCCGAGGCGCTGGCCGACTACTTCACCTTCACCGACTTCGCACACTTCATCGACGTCTACCTGTCGGTGGTGGACCTGGTCCGCACCCCCGAGGACGTCCGGCTGCTGACCTACGAGGTCGCCCGTGACATGGCCCGGCAGAACATCCGCTACGCGGAACTCACCATCACCCCCTACTCCTCCACCCGCCGCGGCATCGAGGAGCGGGCCTTCATGGCCGCCATCGAGGACGCCCGCAAGGCCGCCGAGGCCGAACTCGGCGTCATCCTGCGCTGGTGCTTCGACATCCCCGGCGAGGCCGGTCTGGAGGCCGCCGAGGAGACGGCGCGGCTCGCCGTCGACCTGCGCCCCGAGGGCCTGGTCTCCTTCGGCCTCGGCGGCCCCGAGATCGGTGTGCCGCGCCCGCAGTTCAAGCCGTACTTCGACCGGGCCCGGGCGGCCGGCCTGCACAGCGTCCCGCACGCCGGCGAGACCACCGGCCCGGAGACGATCTGGGACGCCGTCAACGAGCTGGGCGCCGAGCGCATCGGCCACGGCACCAGCTGCACCCAGGACCCCGCCCTGCTGAAGTACCTGGCGGAGCACCGGATCGCGCTGGAGGTCTGCCCGACCTCCAACATCGCCACCCGCGCCGTCACCGACCTGGACCTGCACCCGGTCAAGGAGATGGTGCAGGCCGGCGTGCTGGTCACCATCAACAGCGACGATCCGCCGATGTTCGGCACCGACCTGAACAACGAGTACGCGGTCGCGGCCAGGCTGCTGGAGCTGGACGAGCGCGGTCTGGCCGCCCTCGCGAAGAACGCCGTCGAGGCGTCCTTCCTGGACCCGGCCGGCAAGGCGGCGCTGGCCGCGGAGATCGACACGTACACCGAGACCTGGCTGGCCCGCTGACGCCTGCGGACAATGGGGATCATGCGCTCCCTGACGGCCGTCGGTCACCGCGGCGATCCCTACCGGTTCCGTGAGAACACCCTCGACTCGGTCCGCTCCGCGTTCGCTCGCGGGGCGGACGCCGTCGAGGTCGACGTACGGCTGACCCGCGACGGCGTCCCGGTGCTGCTGCACGACGCCTCACTGGCGCGGCTGTGGCGGGCGGACGTCCTGCTGGGCGACCTGAGCGTCGCGCAGCTGCGCGAACTCACCGGCGGCGGGGTGCCGACGCTGCGCGAGGCGCTGCTCTCCGGCAACGCGGGCCGGGTCATGCTCGATCTGCCCGGCGCGTCCCCGGAGGACGTCCGCAAGGTGGTGGACGAGGTGCGCGAGTGCGGCGCCCGGGACCGTACGTACTACTGCGCGGGTCCGCGCACGATGCTCGCGGTGCGCGCCGCCGATCCGGGCGCGGAGATCGCCCTGACCTGGACCACCCTGAGCCCGCCGCGCCGGGTGCTGCTCGACGCGGTGCGGCCGGCCTGGCTCAACTACCGCTTCGGGCTGGTCGGCCGGGAACTGACGGACGCCCTGCACGCGGACGGGCTGAAGGTGTCCGCGTGGACCGCGGACACCCGGTGGTCGATGCGGAGGCTCATCGCGGCCGGCGTCGACTCGGTCACCACCAACCGGCCCTCCCTGCTGGCCTGCGTCAGAGCCCGTTCCGGCCGGTGAGCGGGATACGCGCCCTTCAGGAGCGGGTTCGCCGGGCGAACCCCTGGCTGCTGGACCTGGCACTGACCCTGCTGGTGCAGCTCGCCGTCACCATGCCCTTCGTCCTGCCCAGGGAGCCCGAACTGCCCCCGGCGACCTGGGGTACGTACGCCATGACCACGCTCGGGGTGGTGCCGCTGGTGTGGCGGCGCCGGGCCCCGGTCCTGGTGCTGGTGCTGATCATGGCCCTGGGCGCGGTGTACCGGCTGGCGGTGGACGGGCCGGGGCAGCCGCTGCCGTACGCCGGGCTGATCGCCTTCTACACGGTGGCGCTGCGGTGCACGGGCCGGGTGCGGGCGGCGGTGGGCGCCGGGACGGTGGTGGTCCTGGTGGTGTCGGTGGGGCTGAACACCGGGACGGCGCGCGAGCTGTTCTTCACCGGATTCTGTGCGACCGCCGCCCATGCGCTGGGGCGGCTCCAGCACACCCGGCAGGCGTACACGGCGGCGGTGGAGGACCGGGCGGCGCAGCTGGAGCGGGCCAACCGGATCGAGGCGGAGCAGGCCGCGGCACGTGAACGGGCCCGGATCGCACGGGAGATGCACGACATCCTGTCGCACGCCGTCAGCATCATGATCGTGCAGGCGGAGGCGGGTCCGCTGGCGGTGCGCCGGGCCCCGGAGCGAGCGGAGGCGGCCTTCGACGCCATCGCCGAGACGGGGCGGGACGCGATGGGTCAACTGCGCACCATCCTGGGGGTCCTGCGGGAGGAGTCGGTGCCGGCTCCGCGTGAGCCGCAGCCTGGGATCGCCGCGCTGCCGGCGCTGCTGGACCGGGTGCGGCGGAGCGGGCTGGAGGTGGCGTACGAGCGGTGCGGCGGGGTGCGCGGGCTTCCGGAGCCGGTGGAGGCCACGGCGTACCGGGTGGTGCAGGAGGGGCTGACCAACGTGGTCAAGCACGCGGACGCGACCCGCGTGACGGTACGGCTGGAGTACGGGGACGAGGAGCTGACGGTCACCGTGACGGACGACGGGCGGGGGCCGGGCGGGGCCTCTGGCGGGGCTTCTGGCGGGGCTTCTGGCGGGCACGGCTTGATCGGGGTGCGGGAACGGGCCGCGGCGCACGGGGGAACGACGTGGTCGGAGCCGGGGGACGGAGGCCGTGGGTTCCGGCTGGGGGCGCGGCTTGTAACCTCCCCGCAGGGGGTGGCCGGGTGACGATCCGTGTGGTGGTGGCCGACGACCAGGAGCTGGTGCGGAGCGGGTTCGCGCTGATCCTGGACGTGCAGGAGGACATCGAGGTCGTGGCGGAGGTCGGCGACGGCGCGGCCGCGGTGACGGCGGTGCGCGAGCTGGCTCCGGACGTGGCCCTGCTGGACATCCGGATGCCTGAGCTGGACGGGATCGAGGCGTGCCGGCGGATCACGGCGGAGAGCGCCTGCCGGACGGTCATGCTGACGACCTTCGACGCGGACGAGTACGTGTACGAGGCACTGCACGCGGGGGCGAGCGGCTTCCTGCTGAAGGACGTGCGGCGGGACGATCTGGTGCACGCGGTGCGGGTCGTGGCGGCCGGGGAGTCGCTGCTGGCGCCGTCGGTGGCGCGGCGGCTGATCGAGGAGTACACGTCGGCGACCGCGCGGCCGGCCGGCCCGGCGCTGCCGGCAGAGCGGCTGGAGGTGCTGACGGCGCGGGAGCGGGAGACGCTGCTGCACATGGCGCGGGGGCTGTCCAACGCGGAGATCGCGGCGGCGCTGGTGGTGAGCGAGCACACGGTGAAGACCCATGTGGGGAACGTGCTGGCGAAGCTGGGCCTGCGGGACCGGATCCAGGCGGTGATCTGCGCGTACGAGACGGGGCTGATCACGGCCGGGGCCGTTGGGGCTCCCTCCGGAGAGTGAGGGGCGGCGTGTCGCCTCCCCCAGCCCGGTGATTTGTCGTACCGGTGGAGATGGCTCTTGGTGGTGATGCCCCGGCAGGGCGCTGACCTGCAGCATTGAGGTCGTCGGGCAAGAGGGTCCGACACTTCGCAGGGGGAGCACACCATGAACGCACGCAGGCGCACGCTGATCGCCGCCGCTCTCGTCGTGGGCCTCGCGGCGGGGCCGGTTGCGGCCTCGGGGGCGGTGGCGGCCGGCAGGACGCCGACGGCCGTGGCCGCGGCACCCGCACCGGTCTTCACCAGCCCGCCGAACGCGGCGGCGCTGGAGCGAGCGATCGCCGGGCTGGGCGCGGACCATCCGCACGCGACGGCCGCGCTGGTCCGGGTGAGCGGTACGGCCGGCAGCTGGCAGGGCTCTTCGGGGGTGGCGGACATCCGGACCGGACGCCCGGCGATGGAGCAGGGCCGGTTCCGCGCGGGTTCGGTGACCAAGACCTTCACTGCGGCGGTGGTGCTCCAACTGGCGGCCGAGGGACGAGTGGATCCGAACCGGCCGGTGCGGGACTACCTGCCGGATCACATCCCGGCGGCTTACGCGCAGGTGACGGTCCGGCAGCTGCTGAACTACACGAGCGGGCTGCCGGTGGCCGACGGGCCCGGCGATTCCTTCCAGAGCCAGTGGGAGCACCGGTTCGACGTCGTCGACCCGCGGGCTCAGATCGCCAACGCGGTCGCCAAGGAGCGGGAGTTCGCCCCGGGCGAGGCACAGCACTACTCGAACATCAACTACACGGTGCTGGGGGTGCTGATCGAGAAGCTGACCGGGACGACGTACGAGCGGGCGGTCGAGCAGCGGATCGCCAAGCCGCTGGGGCTGCGCCACACCTGGGTGCCGGGACGGACGGAGGTCCGAATCCACGGGCCGCACAACCGGGGCTACCAGGCGGTCGCGCGGCCGGACGGCTCCGTCGAGCGGCGGGACGTGACGGTGTGGAACCAGTCGGACCGCTGGGCGGCCGGCGGCCTGATCTCCACCACGGAGGATCTGGAGCGGTTCACTCAGGAGCTGTTCGCGGGGAGAGTCGTGCCCCGGCCTCAGTTGGAGGAGATGTTCACGGTTCCACAGGTGCGGGACATATCGGGGAAGGAAGCCACCCGTTCGGCCGGACTGGAACTGAAGCGGCTTCCGGACGGCACCGAGGTGTGGGGCAAGGGGGGCGGGCGGCCCGGCTACAACACCGGCATCGGAGGGGTGCGGGACGGTTCGCGCGTGGTGGTGTACTCGGTGAACTCCCTGGACGCCAAGGCCATCACGCCGAGCCCGGTGGCGACGGCCGTCGTCATGGCAGCGCTGGCACCGCAGGAGCCGGGGCGGTCGCCGCTTCCAGGCGCTTGATGCCGCGGCGGAGGACCAGCAGCGGGATCACCCCGAAGACCCCGAAGGACATGTCGATGACGCTCCACCAGAAGGGGATGCCGCGGATCGGGCCGCAGATCAGGGCCAGCGGGATGATGCCCGCACAGGCGATCATCCCGGCCTCGACGATCCAGATGTTGCGCACCGGGTCGCGGTGGACGCCGTAGAAGAAGACGGCGATGACCAGGTGTGCGAAGGCCAGCCAGTCGGTGCCGTAGAGGAGGAAGGGGTATTCGGCGTCGGCCCGGTCGAGCCCATCGGTGACGCGCTGGATCCAGGCGTTGTCCACCAGGGAGTTGAGCCAGTGCAGCTCGGTGACCAGGGGGAATGCGGTGGCTCCGCTGAGGACCAGGCAGACCAGGAAGAGGGCCAGCCAGATACGGATGCGCCGAAGCAGGGCGCTGCGCTCGCTCATGGCAGCACCCTACGCCGATCTTCTGAACATGTTCAAGAAAAATCCTGAACGCGTTCAATGCGAACGGCACGTTCGGTTCAGAGGCCGACGATGGCGTTCCAGCGCTTGGCGAGGGACCGGCGCTCGGCCGCGGAGATGTCGCGGGCCACGGCGAGCCGCTTGCGCATGTCCCCGTCGGGGAAGATCAGCGGGTTCTCGGCCAGTTCGGCGGTCTCCTTGTCCTCCGCGGCGGCCAGCACCTCGCGGGCGGCGGGTACCGGGCACACGTAGTTGACCGAGGCGGCGAGCTCGGCGGCGACCTCCGGGTCGTAGTAGTGGTCGATCAGGGCCTCCGCATTGGCCTTGTGGCGGGCCTGGTTGGGGATGAGCAGGCTTTCCGCCCAGAGCTCGGCACCCTCCTCGGGGATCACGAACTCGATGTCGGGGTTGTCGGCCTGCAGCTGGATGGCGTCACCGGAGTACGCCTGGCAGGCCAGCACGTCCCCCTTGCTCAGATCGGAGGTGTAGTCGTTTCCGGTGAAGCGCCGGATGTGCTTCTTCCGCACCAGCCGCTCCACCTGGTCGCAGACCCGGTGGAAGTCCGACTCGGTCCAGCGGGTGACGTCCACCCCGTTGCCCTGCATCAGCAGCGCGAAGGACTCGTCCAGGCCGGAGAACAGGGTGACCTTGCCGGCCAGGTCGAAGTGCCAGAGGTCGTTGACGGAGCGGATCTCCCGGCCGAGCGCCTTGCGGTTGTAGGCGATGCCAGTGATCCCCGACTGCCAGGGCACGCTGTGCCGCCGGCCCTCGTCGAAGGCGGGTGCGCGCAGCTGCGGGTCCAGGTGCTCGGCCACGTTGGCCTGGCCGGAGCGGTCCATCTCCTGGGCCCAGCCGAGGCGGACGAACCGGGCCGCCATCCAGTCGCTGACCACCACCA
This sequence comes from Streptomyces sp. NPDC048603, assembly GCF_043199475.1. Classification (NCBI taxonomy): domain Bacteria; kingdom Bacillati; phylum Actinomycetota; class Actinomycetes; order Kitasatosporales; family Streptomycetaceae; genus Streptomyces; species Streptomyces sp. NPDC048603. Next base: position 77,958 of record NZ_JBICVY010000012.1, read on the forward strand.
GGTCGTGGCCGGTCTCCTGGTGGTTCATCAGGGCCGGGCCGACCTTGCCGAAGAACTCGTCGTTGTCGTTGATCTCCTCCGTGTAGCGGACGGCGATCCCGGTCCGCTCGGAGAAGGACTCCAGCGTCGGCCGCTTCGTCTCGTCCTCTTCGTCGGTGTCGATGTAGAGGGGCCAGTTGGCGAAGGAGACGCTCTTGTCCCGGCCGGACCGGTCCTGTCCGGACCGGCGGTCCTCCGGGACGTATGCGGCGGGAACACCGCAGCCGGCGAGGGCGGACACCAGGCCGGCGGCACCGAGGCCGCGCAGCACCGAGCGGCGGGTGAAGGGGAGTTCTGGCATGGCCCAAGGCTCCGGGAACGCCGCGGGGCGGGCAATAGACATTGTGTCTACTGCCCGCCCCGTCAGGACTCAGCGGTGATCAGTCGGTTGACCGGTCAGCCGTCGAGCGAGGTCATCACGTGCTTGATGCGCGTGTAGTCCTCGAAGCCGTAGGCGGAGAGGTCCTTGCCGTAGCCGGACTTCTTGTAGCCGCCGTGCGGCATCTCGGCGACCAGCGGGATGTGGGTGTTGATCCACACGCAGCCGAAGTCGAGGTTCTTGGACATCCGCATCGCGCGGGCGTGGTCCTTGGTCCACACCGAGGAGGCGAGGGCGTACTCGACGTCGTTCGCGTACTGCAGCGCCTGGGCCTCGTCGGTGAACGACTGGACGGTGATGACCGGGCCGAAGACCTCGTTCTGGATGATCTCGTCGTCCTGCTTCAGGCCCGAGACGACGGTGGGGGCGTAGAAGTAGCCCTTCTCGCCGACCTGGTGGCCGCCCGCCTCGACCTTGGCGTGGGCGGGGAGGCGCTCGATGAAGCCCGCGACCTGCTTGAGCTGGTTGGGGTTGTTCAGCGGGCCGTACAGCACGTCCTCGTCGTCCGGCTGGCCGGTCTTGGTGTCGGTGGCGGCCTTGGCCAGCGCCGTCACGAACTCGTCGTGGATGGACTCGTGGACGAGCACGCGGGTCGCGGCCGTGCAGTCCTGGCCGGCGTTGAAGTAGCCCGCCACGGCGATGTCCTCGACGGCCTTGGCGATGTCGGCGTCCTCGAAGACCACGACCGGGGCCTTGCCGCCGAGCTCCAGGTGGACGCGCTTGACGTCCTTGGAGGCGCTCTCGGCGACCTGCATACCGGCCCGCACCGAGCCGGTGATGGAGGCCATCGCGGGGACGGAGTGCTCGACCATGGCCTTGCCGGTCTCACGGTCACCGCAGATGACGTTGAAGACGCCCTTGGGCAGGACCGAGTCGATGATCTCGGCCATCAGGACGGTGGAGGCCGGGGTGGTGTCCGAGGGCTTCAGCACCACGGTGTTGCCCGCGGCGATGGCCGGCGCGAACTTCCACACGGCCATCATCATCGGGTAGTTCCACGGGGCGACCTGGGCACAGACGCCGACCGGCTCGCGGCGGATGATCGAGGTCATCCCGTCCATGTACTCGCCGGCCGAGCGGCCCTCGAGCATGCGCGCCGCACCCGCGAAGAAGCGGATCTGGTCGACCATGGGCGGCAGCTCCTCGCTGGCCGTGAGGCCCAGCGGCTTGCCGGTGTTCTCGGACTCGGCGGCGACGAGCTCCTCCGCGCGCGCCTCGAAGGCGTCCGCGATCTTCAGCAGCGCCTTCTGGCGCTCGGCGGGCGTCGTGTCGCGCCAGCCCGGGAAGGCCGCGGCGGCGGCGGCCATGGCGGCGTCCACATCGGCCTGGCCGGACAGCGGGGCGGTCGCGTACACCTCGCCGGTGGCGGGGTTGACCACCTCGGTGGTCCGCCCGTCGGCGGCGTCCTTGAACTCCCCGCCGATGTAGTTGCGCAGACGACGCAGTTCGGTGGTCACTACACCCACACTCCTGATCAATGTCCAACGGTTGAGACAACTACCCCAGCCTAGCCCCTCAGGCGACGCTTTCGACAGAGCAAGACACGAGGATCTACGAAATCAGTGAGATTCGCTCCGATGGACAACGGATTTCATTGAATCCGGGTTGCGGAACAGACGACTCCTCGTGCACAGTGATGCCGTGGTCAGTCGAAGCGCAGATTCCAGGAACAGACAACCGTCCCCTTCGGTCGATGCTGTGTCCCTGGCGATCATCGAGCAACTGCAAGAGGACGGCCGCCGTCCCTACGCCGCCATCGGCAAGGCCGTGGGCCTGTCCGAGGCAGCCGTGCGCCAGCGCGTGCAGAAACTGCTCGACCAGGGCGTCATGCAGATCGTCGCCGTCACCGACCCGCTCACCGTGGGCCTCCGGCGCCAGGCGATGGTCGGGATCAACGTCGAGGGAGACCTCGACCCGGTGGCCGACGCACTGACCGCGATGGCCGAGTGCGAGTACGTGGTGATGACCGCGGGCTCGTTCGACCTGATGGTGGAAATCGTCTGCGAGGACGACGACCACCTGCTGGAAACCATCAACAAGCGGATCCGCACGCTCCCCGGCGTGCGATCGACCGAAAGCTTCGTTTACCTGAAGCTGAAGAAGCAGACCTACATGTGGGGAACCCGATAACCGTGACCCAGGACCTGTCCAAAACCGCGTACGACCACCTGTGGATGCACTTCACCCGCATGTCCTCGTACGAGAACTCCCCCGTCCCCACCATCGTGCGGGGCGAGGGCACCTACATCTACGACGACAAGGGCAAGCGCTACCTGGACGGTCTCGCCGGACTGTTCGTGGTCAACGCCGGACACGGCCGCAAGGAGCTGGCCGAGGTCGCCTACAAGCAGGCCCAGGAGCTGGCGTTCTTCCCGGTGTGGTCCTACGCCCACCCCAAGGCCGTCGAGCTCGCCGAGCGCCTGGCCGACTACGCCCCCGGCGACCTGAACAAGGTCTTCTTCACCACCGGCGGCGGCGAGGCCGTCGAGACCGCCTGGAAGCTCGCCAAGCAGTACTACAAGCTGCAGGGCAAGCACACCAAGTACAAGGTCATCTCGCGTGCGGTCGCCTACCACGGCACCCCGCAGGGCGCCCTGTCCATCACCGGCCTGCCGGCCCTGAAGGCCCCCTTCGAGCCGCTGGTCCCCGGTGCCCACAAGGTCCCGAACACCAATATCTACCGCGCCCCGATCCACGGAGACGACCCCGAGGCCTTCGGCCGCTGGGCCGCCGACCAGATCGAGCAGCAGATCCTGTTCGAGGGCCCCGACACCGTCGCGGCCGTCTTCCTCGAGCCGGTGCAGAACGCCGGTGGCTGCTTCCCGCCGCCGCCCGGGTACTTCCAGCGGGTCCGCGAGATCTGCGACCAGTACGACGTCCTGCTCGTCTCCGACGAGACGATCTGCGCCTTCGGCCGACTCGGCACGATGTTCGCCTGTGACAAGTTCGGCTACGTGCCGGACATGATCACCTGCGCCAAGGGCATGACCTCGGGCTACTCCCCGATCGGCGCCTGCATCGTCTCGGACCGTATCGCCGAGCCGTTCTACAAGGGCGACAACACCTTCCTGCACGGCTACACCTTCGGTGGCCACCCGGTGTCCTCGGCGGTCGCGATCGCCAACCTCGACATCTTCGACAAGGAAGGCCTGAACCAGCACGTGCTGGACCAGGAGGGCAACTTCTTCAACACCCTGAAGAAGCTGCACGACCTGCCGATCGTCGGCGACGTCCGCGGCAACGGCTTCTTCTACGGCATCGAGCTCGTGAAGGACAAGAACACCAAGGAGTCCTTCACGGACGAGGAGACCGAGCGCGTGCTCTACGGCTTCCTCTCCAAGGCGCTCTTCGACAACGGCCTGTACTGCCGGGCCGACGACCGCGGTGACCCGGTCATCCAGCTGGCCCCGCCGCTGATCGCCGACCAGGGCACCTTCGACGAGATCGAAGGCATCCTGCGCTCGGTGCTCACCGAGGCGTGGACCAAGCTCTAGCCAGAGCGCTCTGACAGGAGCCCAGAGCTCCAGGCAGAGACCGCCGCCGTCCCGGCGCCGCACACGGCCCGGATCCTCCGTTCGAGTGGGAACGGCAGGGTCCGGGCCGTGTGCTGTGGGCATTCGAGGCGATTGTCGGATTGGATGACGTTACGGCGCCAGTGACCGATCGGGCTCCGCTTCGTTCCCCCGGACGGAGGTGTACGCCATGGTGGCTCCCCCGGACAACGATGTGCTCTGGGCACGGTCCCTGCACTACTCCCACGACGGTTCGCCGGGAATCGTCGGCGTCTCGGCCGGCGTCCGCGAAGGCGAGATCCTCGCCGTCACCGGACCGCGCGGATCCGGCAAGACCACTCTGCTGCGCTGTCTCTCCGGACAGCTCCGCCCCGACCAGGGCGAGGTCTGGTTCAACAGCGTGCCCGTGCACACCATGGGCGACCTCTCCCGGGAGCGGCTGCGCCGGGACCGGTTCGGCTGGATCGGCCCCGAGCCCCACCTGATGCCCGAACTGAACGTCTGGGAGAACGCGGCCCTGCCCCTGCTGATCGCCGGGGTACCGCACCGCACCGCCAAGCGGACCGCGATGGACTGGCTGGACCGGCTCGACATGGGCGCCTTCGCCCGCAAGCGGCCGCGCGTCCTGAACCGGGCCGAGTGCCAGCGCGTCGCCCTGGCCCGGGCCCTGGTCAACGAACCCACGGTGATCTTCGCCGACGAGCCCACCGCCCCGCTGCACCGCGCCGAGAGCGCCACCCTGCTGCGCACCCTGACCACGGCCGCCCGCTCCCACTCCATCACGGTGCTGCTCGCCACCCACGACCCCGAGGTCGCGGAGGTCGCCGACCGCCGGACGGCCCTGCTCGACGGCCGCCCCGACGCGGCCGCCCCGCGGGAACCCGGCCACCCCGACGCACCGGAAGGGCGCCCCGAGTGCTCGCTCTCCGCCTGACCCGGGGCTCCGGCCCGCTGCTCCAGCTGCGCCGGCTGCTGGTCGCCGCCGCCTCCGCCGGCACCGGATACCTGCTGCTGTGCATCCTCGCCGACGCCGCGGCCGCCAACGGCCCGGCCGAGGCTGCCGGATCGTTCCCTCGCCTGCTGTGGGCCCTGGTCCCGCTCGCCGTCACCGTGCAGCTGGCCGTGGCCGTGGCCCGTACCGACCCTGCCACCCGGCCCCCCGACGCACTGACCGCCGTGGGGCTGGGCCCCGTACGGACCGCCCTGATCTCGGCCGTCTCCACCGCCGTCGCCTGCACCCTGGGCAGTGCGGTCGCCCTCGCCGTCTTCCTGCACCTGCGCGGCGACCTCACCGGACTGCCCTTCGACGGAGCCGGGTCCGCGACCCTGCACGCGGGCCTGCCGCTGCCGGTGGCCGGCGCGCTCACCCTGCTGGCCCTGACCCCGCTGGCCGCGTCCGCCGCCGTCGCCCTCGTCCTGCGTCCGCACACCGCGCGCACACCGCGCACACCGCAGGCCGGGCTTCCCTGGGGGGTCGCGCTCACCGCCTGCGGACTCGCCGCCGAGGCGTACGCCGGCCGCGGCACCCCGGGCGCACTGGCCGGCTGGTCCCTGACCGCCGTCGGGCTGGCCCTCGCCGGGCCGGGCCTGACGCACGCCTGCGGGACCGCGGTGCAGGCCGCCCGGCCCGGCGCGCTGCGGCTGCTGGCCGGCCGCGCGCTCCAGGAGGAGGCCGGCCGGGTCGGCGGCCCGCTCGGGGTGACCTGCGCGGTGGCCGCCGGCGGGCTCAGTGCCCTGGCCCTGTCCGGGACCGGCGGGACGCTCGTGCCGCTGGGCCCGCTGACCGGCCCGGCCGCCGCGCTGGTCGCCGGGTGCGCGGCAGCCTCCCTGATCACCGCCGGCGTCGAGGTCCGGCAGGCCCGGGCGCAGGCCCGGCAGACCCTGCTGGACCTGGGCACCCCCGTCCGGATGCTGCGTACGGCGGCCACCCTGCGGGCGGCCGCGCTGCTGGCGCTGTGCCTGCCGCTCAGCTGGGCCGTGGCCCAGCTGACGGCGGTGGCGCTGAGCCGCTGACCGGCAGACCGATCTCCCGCTGGTCCCCCGCCGGCCTCCCACCGATCTCCCCACCCCCGGGAGGCAACTTCGGGGCCCGTTCACACGTCTGGCAGAGGTACGCACAACCTGCCAGACGTGAACGGAGCCATCGTGCTCATAGGCTTGCTGACCGCTGTCGCGGCGTCCATCTGCTACGGCACCGGATCCGTGCTCCAGGCGGTGGGGTCCCGCCGGGCCGCCCGCGAGAACCCCGCCGCCGCGGGGGTCACCGCACACGGCGGCCCCAACCTGACCTCCACCGCCAAGGCCGCGATGACCTGGGAGTTCATCCTCGGCACGGTGCTGGACTTCGTGGGCTTCGGGCTGGGTGCGCTGGCCGCCCGGCTGCTCCCGCTGTTCCTCTCCCAGACCGTGATCAGCGCCAACCTGGTCATCACGGCGGTGCTGAGCGTGAAGATGCTCGGGATCCGGCTGAGCCGGAAGGAGTGGGCGTCGATCGCCACCGTTTGCGTGTCCCTGGTGCTGCTGGCCACGGCCGCGGGGCACGAGGGCAGCGGCCACACCGACCGGGCCACCCACTGGTGGCTGCTGGCGGTGACCCTCCTGATCATCGTGGGCGGGACGGTGGCCGTACGGTTCCTGGGCGCACGGGCCGCCATCCTCGCCGGCCTGCTCTCCGGCCTGGGATTCGGCGCCCTCGGCGTCGGCGTCCGTGTCCTGGACGGGGTCGACCCGTTCGATCCCGTCACGCTGCTCACCGACCCCGCGCTGTACGCGATCGTGGTGGCCGGCGCCGGCGGCATGTACCTGCACACGATCGCCCTGCAGATCGGCTCGGTGAACGGCGCGACGGCCGCCCTGGTCGTCGGCGAGACGGTCCTGCCGGGCGCCATCGGCGTCCTCTGGCTGAACGACGCCTCCCGCCCCGGCTTCGCCTGGCTCGCCGTGACGGGCTTCGTCCTGGCCGTGGCCGGCGCGGTGGCGGTGGCCTGGTTCGGCAAGCACGGCGCCCCGGCCGGGCAACCGGAGCCGGAGCCTGCCCCGGCTCTGGTTCCCTAGCCGCGCTACTCCGCCGGGAGGAGCACCACGTCCGAGGGGGCGAAGGACACCGAGACCGCGGCACCGACCTCCGGGGCCTCCGCCAGCTCGCACTCCGCCTCCAGCCCCGGACCGGAGTCCGGGCGGAGGGCGACGGCCACGTGGGTGCCGCGGAACGTCCGGGACTCCACCACGCAGTCCAGGCCGGACGGGGTCAGCAGGACCCCGCCCGGACGGACCAGCAGGCGGCACTCCCCCGCCGGGGCGTCCGCCGGGACCGGTATCCGGCCCCACGGGGTGGTCGCCGTGCCGTCGGAGACGGTCGCCGGGACCACGTTCTCGAAGCCGAGGAAGCGGGCGACGAACTCCGAGGCGGGACGCTGCCAGACCTCCAGCGGGGTGCCGACCTGGGCGATGCGGCCGTCACGCATCACCACCACGCGGTCGGCGAGAGCGAAGGCCTCGCCCTGGTCGTGGGTGACGGCCAGGACGGTGGTGCCCAGCCGGGAGAAGAGCGACCGGAGTTCCACGACGAGACGTTCCCGCAGTCCGCGGTCGAGCTGGCCGAGCGGCTCGTCCAGCATCAGCAGGCGCGGGGAGGGGGCCAGCGCCCGGGCCAGCGCGACCCGCTGCTGTTCGCCGCCGGACAGCGAGGCCACGGCCCGGCGCTCCGCCCCCGGCAGGCCCACCAGTTCCAGGAGTTCGGCGACCCGGGGCCCGTAGGACGCCTTCGGAGATCCGGCCATGCGCAGGCCGAAGGCGACGTTGCCGCCGACGTCCCGGTGCGGGAACAGCTGGTGGTCCTGGAACATCAGGCCCACCCCGCGCCGGTGCACCGGCACTCCGGCCTGGTCCGCGCCGCCGAGCCGGACCCGGCCGGCGGAGACGGGCTGCAGGCCGGCGACCACCCGCAGCAGGGTGGACTTGCCGCTGCCGCTCGGGCCGAGGACGCACACGATCTCGTGCTCGGCGACGTCCAGGCGGACCGAGTCCACCACGGCGCGCTCGCCGAAGCGGACGGTGACGTCGTCGAGCTCCAGCAGTCCGGCCCCGGCCGCGGCGGACTTCCCGGGCTGTTCTCGCATCAGAATTCTCCGGAGGTCTTGTCGGGCCGCAGCCGCTCCAGCACCAGCAGCGACGCCGCACACACCAGCATGAGGATGGTGCTCAGTGCCATGGCCTGGCCGTAATTGAGCTCACCCGCACGGCCCAGCAGCCGGGCCACCGCCACCGGCAGCGTCGGATTGTCCGGCCGGGCGATGAACACGGTCGCCCCGAACTCGCCGAGGGAGACCGCGAAGGCGAATCCGGCCGCGATGAGCAGGGCCCGGCGGACGAGCGGCAGGTCGACCTCCCGCCAGGCCCGGAACGGGGACGCGCCGAGCACCGCCGCGGCCTCGCGCAGCCGCGCGTCCACCGCCCGCAGCACCGGCAGCATGGTCCGTACGACGAAGGGCACGCCCACCAGGGCCTGGGCCAGCGGCACCAGGATCCACGAGGTCCGCAGGTCCAGCGGGGGTTCGTCCAGGGTGATCAGGAAGCCGAAGCCCACGGTCACCGCGGACACGCCGAGCGGGAGCATCAGCAGGGCGTCGAAGCCGCGTACGAAGGGTCCCGCGCGCCGGGTGAGGGCGGCCGCGGCGAGCCCGCCGATCAGCAGGGCGATGGCGGTGGCGGCCAGCGCGTACTGCAGGGAGTTCCAGACGGCCTCCAGCGGAGCCACCACGAAGGTGCCGGTCGAGGCGGCGTCCTGGAGGGCGCGGTAGAAGCCGAGGCCGTAGCCGTCGGCGGTGTCGAAGGAGCGTTCCACCAGGACGCCCAGCGGCAGCACGATCAGCAGGGCCACGGTGAGCAGCACCCCGCCCAGCAGGGCCCACTGGCCCGCGCCGCGCGGCCGGTGCGCCGTGCCCGAGGGGTCGACCAGGCGGAGCGCGGTCTCCCGGCGGCGGACCGTCCGGGCGTGGATGGCGAGGATCAGGGCCATCGCGGTGAACTGGATCATCGTGAGCACCGCCGCCGTCGGCAGGTCCAGCAGCTGTGCGGTCTGCCGGTAGACCTCCACCTCCAGGGTGGCGTACGAGGGGCCGCCGAGGATCTGGACGACGCCGAAGGAGCTGAAGGTGAAGAGGAAGACCATCAGGGCGGCCGCGGCCACCGCCGGGGCCAGCGCGGGCAGCGTCACCCGCCGCCAGGCGGCGAACCGGCCGGCGCCCAGCACGCGGGCGGCCTCTTCCTGGCGCGGGTCGAGCTGGGCCCACAGTCCGCCGACGGTCCGGACGACCACGGCGTAGTTGAAGAAGACGTGCGCGAGGAGGATCGCCCAGACGGTGGTGTCCAGGCGGACGCCCCACAGTTCGTCCGTGAGTCCGTTGCGGCCGACCAGGGCCAGGAAGGCGGTGCCGACGACCACGGTCGGCAGCACGAACGGGACGGTGACCAGCGCCCGCAGCGCCTCCTTGCCCGGGAAGTCGAGGCGGGCGAAGACATATGCGGCGGGCAGGGCGATCAGCAGGGTGAGCAGAGTGGAGGCGACGGCCTGCCAGGTGGTGAACCAGAGCACGTCGGCGATGTCGGGGCGGCTCAGCACCTCGCCGATCCGGCCGAACTGCCACCCCTCGTCGGTCTTGAGACCGCGCCCGACGATCGAGCCGACGGGCCAGGCGAAGAAGACCGCGAAGAAGGCGACGGGCAGGGCCAGCAGGCCGAGCCGGAGCAGGGTGCCCCGGCGGGCGGCCGCGCGGTCCGCGGCCGCCGCCTTCCTCCCGTCCGCTACTTCACGACGAGCGACGTCCACGCCTGGACCCACTGCTCACGGTTCTTGGCGATGGTGTCCGGAGTGACGTTCTCCGGCTTCTCGATCACCACACCGTGCTTGGTGAAGATCTCCGGCAGCTTCGCGTCCTTGACGACCGGGTTCACGAACATGTTCAGCGGCATGTCCTCCTGGAACGCCTTGCCGATCATGAAATCGATGAACGCCTTGCCGCCGGCCTCGTTCTTCGCGCCCTTCAGCAGACCGGCGAACTCGGTCTGGCGGAAGCAGGTACCGGTGGAGACGCCCGTCGGGGCCTCGGCCGGCTGCGGCTCGGAGAACAGCACCTCGGCCGGCGGGCTGGAGGCGTAGGAGACGACCAGCGGCCGGTCGCCCTTGGCCTTCTGGCCGCCCGCGGAGCCGGAGAACCGCTCGTTGTACGCCTGCTCCCAGCCGTCGACGACCTCGACGCCGTTGGCCTTGAGCTTGCTCCAGTAGTCCTTCCAGCCGTCCTCGCCGTACTTGCCGACGGTGGCGAGCAGGAAGCCGAGGCCCGGCGAGGAGGTCGCGGCGTTCTCGGTGACCAGCAGGTTCTTGTACTCGGGCTTGACCAGGTCGTCCAGCGTCTGCGGCGGGGCGAGCTTCTTGTCCGCGAAGTACTTCTTGTCGTAGTTGACGCAGATGTCGCCGGTGTCGATCGGAGTGACCCGGTGCTCCTTGTCGAGCTGGTACTCGGCGCCCACGCCGGCCAGGCCCTTGGCCTCGTACGGGGTGAAGATGCCGTGGTCGAGCGCACGGGAGAGCAGCGTGTTGTCGACGCCGAAGAACACGTCGCCGCGCGGCTTGCCCTTGGTGAGGATCTCCTGGTTCAGGGCCGCGCCCGCGTCGCCGCTCTTGACCACCTTGACCGTGTAGCCGGTCTGCTTCTCGAACTCCTTCAGGATCTCCTTGGAGGGATTGAAGGAGTCGTGGCCGACGACGGTCACCGTCTTCGACGCCGGGCCGCTGCTCCCGGCGCCGTCCTTGTCCTTGGCGTCGCCGCCGCACGCGGTGAGCGTGGTCACGCCGAGCGCCGCGGCGAGCGCGGCCCCCGCGATCTTCTGGGTGGTGTTCACGGATTTTCCTCCTGGGATGACCAGGAGAAGACGCGGCCCCGCCCGGGTGCTCTTGAGGAGCGGGGCACCCGGGCAGGGCGCAACAGCTTGAGGTGGTGACCGAACTTCCTACCCGGAATGACCCGGGCGAGGTTCAGAGGGTCTGCGGCCTGACGGTTGCCGCACTCTCAGCGCTGTGGCGCTCCCCTGTCGGAATATGCAGATGTACGGGGGTCAGACTACCGTTCGCTCGCGGCGAGCTGTCCACACGCTCCGTCGATCTCCTGGCCGCGGGTGTCCCGGACGGTCACGGGGACGCCGTGGGAGGCGATCGCATCGACGAAGGCCCGCTCGTCCTCGGGGCGGGAGGCCGTCCACTTGGAGCCCGGGGTCGGGTTCAGCGGGATCAGGTTGACGTGCACCCGCTTGCCCTTGAGCAGCCGGCCGAGCAGGTCACCCCGCCACGCCTGGTCGTTGATGTCGCGGATCAGGGCGTACTCGATGGAGACCCGGCGGCCGGACTTCTCGGCGTACTCCCAGGCCGCGTCGAGCACCTCGCGGACGTTCCAGCGGGTGTTCACCGGGACCAGGGTGTCGCGCAGCTCGTCGTCGGGGGCGTGCAGCGAGACGGCGAGCCGGCACTTGAAGCCCTCGTCGGCGAAGCGGTGGATGGCCGGGACCAGGCCGACGGTGGAGACGGTGATGCCGCGCTGGGACAGGCCCAGGCCGTCGGGCTCGGGGTCGGTGAGGCGGCGGATGGCGCCGACCACCCGGTTGTAGTTGGCCAGCGGCTCGCCCATGCCCATGAAGACGATGTTGGACAGGCGGGCCGGGCCGCCGGGGACCTCCCCGTCGCGCAGGGCCCGCATGCCGTCGACGATCTGGTGCACGATCTCGGCGGTGGACAGGTTGCGGTCGAGGCCGGCCTGGCCGGTGGCGCAGAACGGACAGTTCATGCCGCAGCCGGCCTGCGAGGAGATGCACATGGTGACCCGGTCCGGGTAGCGCATCAGGACGGACTCCACCAGGGTGCCGTCGTGCAGCTTCCACAGGGTCTTGCGGGTGGTGTCGTCGTCGCAGGAGACGTGCCGAATGACGGACATCAGCTCGGGGAGCAGGGCCTCGCGCAGCTTCTCGCGCGCGGCGGCCGGGATGTCGGTCCATTCGGCGGGGTCGTGGGCGTAGCGCGCGAAGTAGTGCTGGGAGAGCTGCTTGGCCCGGAACGGCTTCTCGCCGATGGCGGCGACGGCCTCACGGCGCTCGGCCGGAGTGAGGTCGGCCAGGTGCCGCGGCGGCTTCTTGGCTCCGCGAGGGGCGACGAAAGTGAGCTCTCCCGGAGCGGGGCGGGCCATGGCAGGTACTCCTCTAAGACGAAAGGCGCGCTGCACCGGCAGCGCGCCTTTCCAGAGTACCGGGTGGGTCCCGTCCGGGCCCGGTTCGGCCGTTCGGGGGCCGGGGTCAGCCCGTCCCGACGAACAGGGCCAGCAGCAGCCAGACCACCGGGGCGGTCGGCAGCAGGGAGTCCAGGCGGTCCATGATCCCCCCGTGTCCGGGGAGCAGGGTGCCCATGTCCTTGATGCCGAGGTCCCGCTTGATCATCGACTCGCCCAGGTCGCCGAGGGTGGCGCTGACCGCGACCACCAGACCCAGGACCAGGCCCTGCCACCAGGTGCCGTCGTCGATCAGGAACTCCATGCACAGCGCGCCGGCCAGCATGGCGAAGGCCACCGCGCCGAACAGGCCCTCGCGGGTCTTTCCGGGGCTGATGCGCGGGGCCAGCTTGTGCTTGCCGAAGCGCCAGCCGACCGCGTAGGCACCGGTGTCGCTGACCACGGTGAGCACCAGGAAGGTGATCACCCGCTGCGGGCCGTCGTCGGCGGCGAGCAGCATGGCGACGAAGGTGGCCAGGAACGGCACGTAGAACGCGGCGAACACGCCCGCCGTGACGTCCTTGAGGTAGTCCTCGGGCGGCTCGGTCATCCGCCACACCAGCACCGCGAGTGCGGTCAGGGCCATGGCGACCCAGGCGCCCTCGGCACCCCGGACGTAGCCGGCGATGACCATGGCGGCGCCGCCCACCGCGAGCGGCACGAGCGGGGCCTTGATGCCCTTGCGCTCCTGCAGCCGCGAGGTGAGCTCCCACAGCCCGACGACCACGGCGACGACGATGACGCCGACGAAGACCGCCTTCACGATCAGCAGCGAAGCGAAGATGACGGCGCCGAGACCGACGCCGACCCCTATGGCGGCTCGCAGGTCACGCCCGGCGCGCTTCTTCGGCGGCGGCGAGGCGTCCTGCGGGGGCTGCGGGGGTGGCGTGGGCATGGGCTCCTGCAGCGGCGTCTGGGCGCGGAACGAGGGGCCGTCCGGAAGGACGGCCCCCCGATCATATGCGGGACCTGCCGGAACCGGCTCCGCCTCCCAAGGAGAGTCGTTCATCAGACCTCGAGGAGCTCGGCTTCCTTGTGCTTCAGCAGCTCGTCCACCTGCGCGACGTACTTCGCGGTGGTGTCGTCGAGCTCCTTCTCGGCGCGGCGCACCTCGTCCTCGCCGGCCTCCTTGTCCTTGACCAGCTTGTCGAGGGAGTCCTTGGCCTTGCGGCGCACGGAGCGGATGGAGACCTTGGAGTCCTCGGCCTTGCCCTTGGCGACCTTGATGTACTCGCGGCGGCGCTCCTCGGTCAGCTCCGGGAACGTCACACGGATGATGTTGCCGTCGTTGCTGGGGTTGACGCCCAGGTCGGAGTCGCGGATGGCCTGCTCGATGTTGCGCAGGGCGCTCTTGTCGAACGGCGTGACCACGGCCATGCGCGGCTCGGGCACCGAGAAGGAGGCGAGCTGGTTGATGGGCGTGATGGCACCGTAGTAGTCCGCCACGATCTTGTTGAACATCGCCGGGTGCGCACGGCCGGTGCGGATCGCGGCGAAGTCCTCCTTGGCCACCACGACGGCCTTCTCCATCTTCTCCTCGGCCTCGAGGAGGATTTCTTCGATCACCACGTGCTCCTGCATGTCAGATATGGATGGTTCGGGCGGGCGGGCCGGCATCGGCCCGGCTGAGCGTTCAGGCCCGGGTGCCCTGGTCGCTCACGAGCGTGCCGATCTTCTCACCCTTGACCGCCCGGGCGATATTGCCCTCGGCCAGCAGCTCGAAGACGAGGATCGGGAGCTTGTTGTCGCGGCACAGCGTGATGGCGGTGGCGTCGGCGACCTTGAGGTCGCGGGAGAGCACCTCGCCGTACTCCAGCGCGTCGAACTTCACGGCGTCCGGATTGGTCTTCGGGTCGGAGTCGTAGACCCCGTCGACGCCGTTCTTGCCCATGAGCAGGGCCTCGGCGTCGATCTCCAGCGCGCGCTGGGCGGCGGTGGTGTCGGTGGAGAAGTAGGGCATGCCCATACCGGCGCCGAAGATGACGACGCGGCCCTTCTCAAGGTGCCGTACGGCCCGGAGCGGGATGTACGGCTCCGCGACCTGGCCCATGGTGATGGCGGTCTGGACGCGGGAGTCGATGCCTTCCTTCTCCAGGAAGTCCTGGAGGGCGAGGCAGTTCATGACCGTGCCGAGCATGCCCATGTAGTCGGACCGGGCCCGGTCCATGCCGCGCTGCTGCAGCTCGGCGCCGCGGAAGAAGTTGCCGCCGCCGATGACGACTGCGATCTCCGCGCCGTCGCGGACCACGGCCGCGATCTCGCGGGCGATGGCGTGCACGACGTCGGGGTCGACACCCAGGCCGCCGCCGCCGGAGAAGGCCTCGCCGGACAGCTTCAGCATGAAGCGGCGGCCCTTCTTGTCGTGGTCGCTCTTGTCGTCGGAAGCGGTGTGGGGGTCCACGCCCTGATTCATGGAGATCTCCTCGTGCACATACGAAGAAGGCCATTGCCGGGGTCCTTGCGGTTCCCTGTGCGGCAATGGCCTCCTCGTCAGATCTGCGGTCGTCCTGCGCGAGCGCGGCCGACTGCTTCAGACCCTATCGGGGTCCGGGTGTCCGTCGCGTACGGACGGACTCAGATGCCGACCTTGATGCGCGAGAAGCGCTTCAGGGTGACACCGGCCTCGTCCAGGATCTGCTGAACGGTCTTCTTGTTGTCCAGCGCGTACGGCTGGCCGAGGAGGGTGGCCTCCTTGAAGAAGCCGTTGACCCGACCCTCGACGATCTTCGGGAGCGCGGCCTCGGGCTTGCCCTCGGCGCGGGTGGTCTCCTCGGCGACGCGGCGCTCGGTCTCGACGACCTCGGCCGGGACGTCCTCCTTGGAGAGGTACTTCGGGGCGAACGCGGCGATGTGCTGCGCGATGCCCTTGGCGACGTCACCCTCGGCCTTGTCCAGCTCGACCAGGACACCGATCTGCGGGGGCAGGTCGGGCATGGTGCGGTGCATGTAGGCGAAGACGAAGCCGTCGGCGAACTGCGCGAAGCGGTCCAGGACGATCTTCTCGCCGAGGTTGGCGTTGGCCTCGTCCACGAACGCCTGGACGGTCTTGCCGGCCTCGATCTCGGAGGCGAGCAGGGCCTCGATGTCCGCCGGGTTGGTCTTGGCGACGTGCTCGGCGATGTCGGCGGCGACGGTCTGGAACTTCTCGCCCTTGGCGACGAAGTCCGTCTCGCACTTCAGCTCGACCAGGACACCGGAGGTGTTGTCGCCGGCGATGAGGGAGACGACGGCACCGTTCTCGGCGGAACGGCCCTCGCGCTTGGCGACGCCCTTCTGGCCCTTGATGCGCAGCGCCTCGACGGCCTTGTCGACGTTGCCCTCGGCCTCGTCCAGAGCCTTCTTGCAGTCCATCATGCCGGCGCCGGTGAGCTCGCGGAGCTTCTTGACGTCAGCGGCGGTGTAGTTCGCCATGAGTCTGTGATTCTCTCTCGAAGTCGTAGATCTACGGGTGAACGGCGGGGGCCGGTGCTCTGGTGCGCACCGTCCCCCGTCGTCATCGTCCGTGCTGAGAGTGCCCGGCGGATGAACGCCGGGCCTCTCTCAGTGGGATCAGGCCTGCTCGGCGTCCGCGGCCGGGGCCTCGGCGGCGGGGGCCTCAGCGGCCGGAGCCTCGGCGGCGGGGGCCTCGGCGGCCGGAGCCTCGTCGGCCTTCTTCTCGCCCTCGAGCAGGTCGCGCTCCCACTCGGCGAGCGGCTCGCCGGCAGCCTTGTCGCCCGGCTTCGAGTCACCGGCGGCAACGCCGGAACGGGCGATGAGGCCCTCGGCGACGGCGTCGGCGATCACGCGGGTGAGCAGGGTGACGGAGCGGATCGCGTCGTCGTTGCCCGGGATCTTGTAGTCGACCTCGTCGGGGTCGCAGTTGGTGTCGAGGATCGCGACGACCGGGATGTGGAGCTTGCGCGCCTCACCGACGGCGATGTGCTCCTTCTTGGTGTCGACGATCCAGACGGCGCTCGGCACCTTCTGCATCTCGCGGATACCGCCGAGGGTCTTCTCCAGCTTGGCCTTCTCGCGGGAGAGGACCAGGAGCTCCTTCTTGGTGAGGCCGGAGGCGGCCACGTCCTCGAAGTCGATCGCCTCGAGCTCCTTCAGACGCTGAAGGCGCTTGTAGACGGTGGAGAAGTTGGTGAGCATGCCACCGAGCCAGCGCTGGTTGACGTACGGCATGCCAACGCGGGTCGCCTGCTCGGCGATGGCCTCCTGGGCCTGCTTCTTGGTACCCACGAACATGATGGAGCCGCCGTGCGCGACGGTCTCCTTGACGAACTCGTAGGCGCGGTCGATGTACGACAGCGACTGGAGCAGGTCGATGATGTAGATGCCGTTGCGCTCGGTGAAGATGAAGCGCTTCATCTTCGGGTTCCAGCGACGGGTCTGGTGACCGAAGTGGACGCCGCTCTCCAGCAGCTCCCGCATCGTGACGACGGCCATGGCCGTATCTCCTTGGATTCTCGGTTTCATTCCTGACGCCCCGGCGCGTCCTGCCCCCGTCGAAGGGGACCGAGGGACGCTGCCGCCAGACCGTAGGACCGGTCGGCGCTGGGGCGTGCGAAGTCGACCCGGTGACCCGGATCGCCACAAGAAGTGTACGGGACCCGGCGCGGTGCCGGGTGACGCCCTCCCCGGACACGTCCGGGGGTACCTCCTGTCCACAGCGGCCCCGTCGCCCACAGGCCGGAGCGCGCGGGCCGGATGCGCGGGACCCTGCGGGCATGACCGCACTGCTGCCGATCTTCCTGCTGGGTCTTCTGCCGGCCCTGTTCGCCCCGCTGCCGGCCCCCGCGCCGACGCCCGCCGCCGTCCGGCCGCCGCAGGAGGCGCGGTACACCCGTCCGCTGCCCGCGCCGCTGGAGGTGGCGCGGTGGTGGGATCCGCCGCCCACGCCGTACGCGGCCGGGCACCGCGGGGTGGACCTGGCCGCCCCGGTGGGTGCGGAGGTACGGGCGGTGGGTCCGGGCCGGGTCCATTACGCCGGACAGGTGGCCGGCCGCGGGGTGCTGTCGCTCACCCTCCCGGGGGGTCTGCGCACCACGTTCGAACCGGTCCGCCCGCTGGTCTCCGCGGGCGAGCCGGTGCGGGCCGGGCAGGTGGTGGCGGTCCTGGACGCGGGGAACCACTGCCCGGTGTCCTGCCTGCACTGGGGTCTGCTCTCCGGGGAGGACTACCTCAACCCGCTGGCCCTGGTCCCGCGGGCCTCGCCCCGGCTGCTCCCGCAGGCCGCGGTGCCCGGGCTCAGCCCCGGACGCCGCGCAGCGCCATGGCCACGGCGGCCTCGGTGACCTCGGCGGGTTCCTCGGCGGCACCGAGCTCGATCCGGCGGACGGCGGCGTCCACGACTCCCTGCAGCAGCATCGCGGCGAGCCGGGGCTGGTCGTGACCGAGTGCACCGAGCGCCTCGACGATCATCGCCACCAGGCCGCCGTGCGCCGCGCGGATCTTCTCCCGGGCACCGGCGTCCAGCTCGCTCGCCGAGATCGCCACCACGGCCCGGTGCCGCCGGTCCCCGACCAGGGCCAGCTGCTGCCGGACGTACGCCTCGACCTTGGCCTCGGGGGTGTCCGCGGCCTCCATGGCCGCTTCGATCTCGGCCGCCCAGACCGGGAAGTCCACGGCGCAGAGTTCTTCGACCACGGCCGCGCGGGAGCGGAAGTACTCGTAGACGGAGGACCGGGCGAGGCCGGTCCGCTCGGCGAGGGCGGGGAAGGTCAGGGCCTCCGTACCGCCCTCGGACAGCAGGGATCGGGCGGCGTCCAGCAGGGCGCCGCGCTGCATCGTCCGGTGCTCGGCCACGGAGGCCGCTCGAATCCTGGGCACGTCTCCACTCTACGGAGGCACCGCAAGGTCACCGGCCGACATCCGCCAGCTTCGCCCGCAGTTGCAGCACGGACTTGGTGTGGATCTGACTGACCCTGGACTCGGTGACGCCGAGCACGTGGCCGATCTCGGCCAGGGTGAGCCCCTCGTAGTAGTAGAGGGTCACCACCGTCTTCTCCCGTTCGGGCAGGGTGTTGATGGCCCGGGCGAGCAGCCGGCGCAGCTCCCGGTCCTCGGCCACCTCGACCGGGTTGTCGGCGGCGGTGTCCTCCAGGGTGTCCATCAGGGTGAGCCGCTCGCCGCCCTCGCCGCCGCCGTGCAGCATCTCTTCCAGGGCGACCATGTTGGCCAGCGACAACTGGCTGAAGACGGAGTGCAGTTCCTCCACCGTGATGCCCATCTCGGCGGCCACTTCCGCCTCGGTGGGGGTGCGCCTGAGCTGTGCCTCCAGGGTGGCGTAGGCCCGTTCGACGGCACGTGCCTTCTGGCGCACGGAGCGCGGGATCCAGTCCAGGGCACGCAGTTCGTCGATCATCGCGCCGCGGATGCGGGTGATCGCGTACGTCTCGAACTTGATGGCCCGGTCGATGTCGAACTTCTCGATGGCGTCGATCAGCCCGAAGACCCCGGAGGAGACGAAGTCCGCCTGCTCGACGTTGGGCGGGAGGCCGACGCTGACCCGGCCGGCCACGTACTTCACCAGCGGCGAGTAGTGCAGGATCAGCTGCTCCCGCAGGCGCTCGTCGCCCGAGTCCTTGTAGGAGCGCCACAGCGCGTCCAGGGACGAGGGCGCGGTGGACCGCTCGCTGCCGCGGGCAGCGGGGGGTGCCGCAGCGCGGTCAGACCCTGAGGTGTGCTGGGGCATGGGTCGCCTTTGTCGGGGCCGGATTCCTTGGGAGCGTAGCGTGACTGAACAGTCGCGGTGCGCGAAGAGTACGGGATCGTATGACGGCCCAGGCGCCCCCGGTGACGCGCGGGTGGTCCGGGACCGGCGCCTCGCGCACGGTCCCGGCGACTGCCACCGGGAAGACCGCGTCTCTCATCGGCTTCACTCTTTCACCGGAACGCCCCAGGTCAACGGTCGCCTCGCCGGGCGCCACCGGTTCGAGTGGCCGCACCGGCCGCGGATCCGGTCAACCTCCATCCGTCGCCCTGCCGTTCGACGAACCCCAGAGAGTGAAGTTCGTACAGTCTGCCGATGACTTCATCGGTGCCGGTGCCGGCGGAGAACGCCACCTCCTCGGTGCGGGCGGGCCGTCCGGCCGGGAGCGCCTCCAGCACCCGGGCGGTCTCCGCCGGGAGCAGGTCACGGGGGAGCACCGGCCCTCGGCGCTCGGGGGCCAGCTCGCCGATGCCACCGACGAGTTCGACGACTTCGTCGGCGTCCGTGACCAGGGCCGCCTCGCCGCGCAGCAGCTCGTGCACGCCGGCGGAGAGCCCGCTGGTGGCGGGACCGGGCACGCCCATGGTGAGCCGGCCCAGCCGCTGGGCGCGGCGGGCGGTGACGAGGGAGCCGCTCCGGTGGGCGGCCTCGACGACCACGGTGCCGCGGGTCAGGGCGGCGATGACCCGGTTCCGCAGGACGAACCGGCTGCGGGTGGGGTGGCTGCCGGGCGGCAGCTCGCCGACCAGCAGGCCCTGTCCGGCGATCCGGCCGAGCAGCCCGGCGTGCCCGGGCGGATAGTGCGTGTCCACCCCGCAGGCCAGGACGGCCGCGGTGGCCCCGCCGACGGCGAGCGCGCCACGGTGGGCGGCCCCGTCGATCCCGTAGGCGGCACCGGAGACCACCACCCAGCCGCGTTCGGCGAGTCCGGCGGCAAGGGTCTGTGCCATGTGCGTGCCGTACGGGGTGCAGGCGCGGGCGCCGACCAGGGCGACCGACCGGAGCGCCCAGACCCGCAGGTCCGGCCGGCCGCGCAGCCACAGCCCGAGGGGGCGGGCGTCCCCGAGGTCGTCGAGCTGGCTGGGCCACTCCGGGGCGCCGGGCCACACGAAGCGGCCGCCCAGGGCCGCGATGGCCGCCAGGTCCCGCTCCGGCTCCGCCCGGGCGGCCCGCTCCCGGTACCCGGCGAGCCGCCCGGCCCCCACTCCGTCGAGCTCCCCGCACTCCCCCGGCCCCCCGGTCAGCCGCCGTATCACCCCCTCCGCGCCATACCGCCGCAACCAGCGCCCCCCGTGCTCGTCCCCCGGCTCCAACACCCGCGTGAGCGCCGCCCTGGCCAACTGTTCATCCCGGTCCTCGGCCATCACGGGCCCCCCGGTACGAGCGTCGCGCCGCGGGCGATGCCCGTGCGGAGTTCCAGGGCGACCGCCACGTCCACGGCGTCGGGGCGGTCCTTGCCGGACAGGTCGGCAACGGTCCAGGCGACGCGGAGCACCCGGTCCAGGCCGCGGGCGGTGAGCAGCCCCCGCTCCAGGTCGCGCTCCGCCTGGGCGAGTGCTCCCGCTCCGGGCTGCCAGCGGGTCCGCAGCTCGTGCCCGGGGATCTCGCCGTTGAGGCTCCAGGGCGTGTCCTCCAGCCGGGCCGCCGCCCGCGCCCTGGCCTCCGCCACCCGTGCCGCGACGGTCTCGCTGGACTCGCCGCGTCCGCCCCGCCCGAGCAGATCGGACCGGCTGACGGGCTCCACCTCGACCCGCAGGTCCACCCGGTCGAGCAGCGGGCCGGAGAGCCGGGCCTGGTAGCGGCGGACCGCGGTCGGCGGGCACTCGCAGCCGGTGCCGTGCACCGTGTGGCGGCCGCAGGGACAGGGGTTGGAGGCGAGGACCATCAGGAACCTCGCGGGCAGCCGCACCACCCCGGCCGCCCGGGCGACGACCACTTCGCCCGACTCCAGCGGCTGCCGCAGCGCGTCCAGCGCCTTGGTGCCGAACTCCGGTGCTTCGTCGAGGAACAGCACGCCCCGGTGGGCCAGGGAGACCGCGCCGGGCCGCGGCAGCCCGCTCCCGCCGCCCACCAGCGACTGCATGGTCGCCGAGTGGTGCGGGGCGCAGTACGGCACCTCGTGCACGAGCGGATCACCGGGCGGGAGAAGTCCGGCGACCGAGTGGACGGCGGTGACCTCCAGGGCCTCCTGCCGGGTGAGGACCGGCATGATCCCCGGAAGGCGTTCCGCCAGCATGGTCTTGCCGGCCCCGGGCGGGCCGGTCAGGAACACGTGGTGGCCGCCGGCGGCGGCCACCTCCAGTGCCCGCCGGGCCGCCCGCTGCCCGGCCACGTCCGCCAGGTCGGGCACCCCGGTCCGGCCACCGGTGCCGATTCCCGCGCCGACGGCCACGCCCGGCACCATCAGGCCCGCGCGCATCGGGTCGGGGCGGTCCGGTGGGTGCGGGGGGTCCTCGTCCGGGATCTCGCCGCCGGTGAGTACGGCGATCAGCTGGCGGAGGCTGCGGACGCCGAGCACCGAGACGTCGGGGACGAGGGCGGCCTCGCCCGCGCACTGCTCCGGGACGACCACCTGGCGGTAGCCGGCCTCCGCCGCGGCCAGGACGGCCGGGAGGACGCCCCGGACCGGGCGGGCCCTGCCGTCCAGGCCCAGTTCGCCGACGATGACGAGGTCGGCGATGGCGGCCGGGTCGATCCGTTCCGCCGCGCCCAGCACCGCCGTGGCGATGGCCATGTCGAAGCCGGAGCCGGACTTCGGCACGGAGGCCGGGCTCAGGCCCACGGTGAGCTTCTTCTGGGGCCATTCCGCGCCGGAGTTCACCACCGCCGCCCGGACCCGGTCCCGGCTCTCGAACAGGGTCTTGTCGGGCAGCCCGACGAGCGTGAAGGCGGCGATTCCCGGTTCCAGGTCGGCCTGGACCTCGACCAGCACGCCCTCGACACCGACCGGCGCCACCGAGCAGGTCCGCGCGAAGCCCATCACGCCACCCCCCTGACGTGCTCCACGACCGGCGCGCCCCGGCGCGGCAGGACCACCCCGACCAGGTCGATCCGCACCCCGCCCGGGGGCGGTCCGCCGTGGTCCGCGATCCAGCGCCCGGCGAGCATCCGCAGCCGGTCGGCCTTGCCGCGTCCGACCGCCGCCATCGGGTGTTCGAACGGACCGGCCCGGCGCGTCTTGACCTCGCAGACCACCAGCGCGTCGCCGTCCCGGGCGACGATGTCGATCTCCCCGCCGGGCCCGGACCGCCAGTTCCGCGCGATCACCCTCATCCCGGCCTCGGTCAGCCGCCGCGCGGCCAGGTCCTCGCCGTACCTGCCCAGTGCCCCTCGTGCGTCCATCGCGCACCACCTCCGGGACCGACGGTCCCGCACCGGTGCGCACCTCGTGGATCTCGGTGGACAACCAGGGGCCTGTGGACGATCCGCTCACCCACAAGGGTGGGATCAGCCGCTTGGGTCAGCAGCCCCGCTCAGCTGCCGGGGAGCTCCAGGTCCGTCTTGTTGAGCTCCTCGATGTTCACGTCCTTGAAGGTCAGTACCCGTACCTGCTTCACGAACCGGGCCGGCCGGTACATGTCCCAGACCCACGCATCGGCCATCGAGACCTCGAAGAACACCTCGCCCTGGACCGAGTGCACCTGCATCTCGTAGTCGTTGGTGAGGTAGAACCGGCGTTCCGTCTCGATCACGTACTTGAACAGCCCGACGACGTCGCGGTACTCCCGATAGAGCTTCAGCTCCATCTCGGTCTCGTACTTCTCGAGGTCCTCGGCGCTCATGGCATGTTCCCCTTCAGCCGTGCGTCCCCCTATTGTGCGCCAGCCCTGCGCGCCCCTAAACGATTTCGGGGTCCAGGACCACCGGCGCGGCCGGGGGACCGTCGTCGAGCAGTGCGCGGAACAGCTCGGCGAGTCTGGTCGGGTACACCGTCTCACGTGCGGCGAGAAGTTCCTCGGAGGTCCACCATCTCGCCCCGGTGACACTTCGTCGTTCCAGCTCGGTGAGGGCGGCCGGGGCGGTCGCCGTCTGCGTGGTCCGAGCCAGGAAGTACCACTCGTCCTGTTCCCAGCGCCGCCCGTCGAAGGGGAAGGAGCAGTACCGGTGCCAGAGCACCGGGCCGAGCTCCACGTCGGTGATCCCGGTCTCCTCCGCCAGCTCGCGCAGCGCGGCCTGCGCCCGGGTCTCTCCGGGCTCCAGACCGCCGCCCGGGGTGAACCACCAGTCGTCCGCCGGATCGGCCGGCTCGAAGCCGTGCAGCAGCAGGATCCGGTCCGCGGGGTCCAGCAGGATCAGCCGCGAGACCTTGCGCGGGCCCGGTTCAGCGGACACCGGCCGGCTCCCGCCGTGCCCTGCCGAAGCGCCGCGCGACGGGCCCGTACGCCGATCCCGCGAGCACCAGCCCCGCACCGACCAGCGCGGCGGTCACCTGGAGCCCGAGCGGGCCGGGAGAGGAGATCCCTCCGGGCAGCCCCGCGTACGTCCCCGGGCGGTCCAGCATCGCCGGCGAGGGCCAGGCCCGGGCGTCCACGCGGGCGGTGACCGCGGAGAGGTCCACCATGCCCTGTCCGGCGTCCTGGAGGTGGGCCCGGGAGTCCAGCGAGGCCGCTCGCCGGTCGCCGAGCAGGAACAGCTTGCCCTTGGGGACCGTCACCTCGAACGGCGTGTCCGAGGCGAGGCCCGAGCGGCGCCCGGAGCCGTCGGCCTTGACGTCGTCGATGTACGGCTCGTCCAGTTCCTTGCCGTCCACGGTCAGCCGTCCGCCCTGGTCACAGCAGCGCACGGTGTCGCCGCCGATGCCGACGACCCGCTTGACCATGGGCGCGTTGCTCCACACGGAATCAGTGAAGATCACCACGTCGCCGCGGCGCACCTCGCCGCCGCCGATCCGTTCGGCGAGCACCCGGTCCCCCGGCCGCACCGTCGGCATCATCGAGTCGGTGGGCACCGTGTAGGGCTGGTAGACCAGCGCACCCCACACGAATCCGCCCAGGAAGAGGGCAAAGCCGATGGCCACGGCCAGCCCCGACAGTATGTTGCCGAGGCGGCCGCGGCCACCCGTCCCACGTGCTGCTTCGCCCATCCCAGCGCCCCCCACCTCGGAGATCGTCGACTGGGCGGCAATCTACCCGGCGGTACGCCCCCCGGTCAGCACCCGCCTGCGCCACATCACCAGCGGTACCGCACCCGCCACGCCCAGTCCGGCCGGAGCCAGCCCGAGCGCGGCCGCCGCGGCCTGGTCGCCGATGCCCGGCTGGTCGAAGGTGTCCGGCACCGGCAGGGTGGCCCAGCGGGTCACCGGCCAGGCCACGACCACGGCCCGTCCGACGACCTTGTCGTTCGGAACGAAGCCCTTGGTCTCGTCGTCCATGTGCCACCGGGAGTCATAGGAGTTCTGCCGGTGGTCACCCATGACCCAGATGTGGTCCTTCGGCACCTTCAGCGGGCCGAACGGCTTGTCGTCGCACGCGGTGTTGCCGGGGAAGACGTACGGCTCGTCGAGCACCTTCCCGTTGACCTTGACCGGCCCGCCCTTCGCACACTCCACCGTGTCGCCGCCGACCGCGATGACCCGCTTGATCAGGTCCTTCTCGTCGGCCGAGGGCATCAGGCCGATCCAGCCGAGCACCCTCTGGAAGACGTTGGGGTTCGGGGTCGCCTCACCGGCCAGCCATTCCGCCGGGTCGTTGAAGACCACGACCTCGCCCCGCTCCGGCTCCGAGCCGAACCACGGGGTCAGCTTGTCCACGAGCACCCGGTCCCCGCGCTGCAGGGTGTTCTGCATCGAGTCGGAGGGGATCGAGAACGCCTGCACCAGGAAGGTCTTGATCAGCAGGGCCAGGACCAGGGCGATGCCGATGAGGAGGGGCAGCTCCTTCCAGAAGGAGCGCTGCGGGCTCTCGGCGGCCTCGTCGTCCCCTGCGGTCTCGCCCGCACCGGCGACGGCGTCCTCCGGCTGCTCGGCCGCCGGCCGCTCGGGCCGCTCCTCGGGCTCATCGCGTCCGGAACGTGCCCCTACTGCCACATCCCCCACTTCCACTCCTCACTTCGATACGCCCGCCCGCGCCGGAACTGACGCGGGCCCTCCACTCCCCTAACGAGCGGGAGTTCCCCAAGGATCGGGAGACGGAGGACACACTATGCGACGGGCCTGTGCCTCCTGCGTCCCCGGCGCGCGGGATCGGGCACCGCGGCGAAGACGGCGGGCTTGTCCAGGCTGCCCCAGTGGGCCGACGGCCAGGCGATCACGAAGGCCCGGCCGACCACGCCCTCCTCGGAGACGGTGCCCTGGAACTGCTCGTCCAAGTGGTAGCGGGAGTCCGCCGAGTTGGCGCGGTGGTCGCCCATGACGAACAGCCGGCCCTCCGGGACCTTCACCTCGAACCTGATGTCGGAGGGCGCGTTCCCGCTCATCACGTACGGCTCATCGATGGACACGCCGTTGACGCTGACCCGCCCCTTGGCGTCACAGCACTTGACGGTGTCCCCGCCGACCCCGATGACCCTCTTGATCAGGTCCTGCTCGCCGGATGCGGGCAGCAGGCCGATGAAGGCCAGCGCCTGCTTGAGCTGTTTGACACCGACCGGGTCGGGGGCGGGCCGCGTCTCGTCCCTGAGCCAGCCGCCGGGGTCCCTGAAGACGACGACGTCGCCGCGCTCGGACTTGGCCCCGAACCACGGGGTCAGCTTGTCCACCAGCACCCGGTCGCCGATCCGGATGGTCTGCTCCATCGAGCCGGACGGGATGAAGAACGCCTGCACCAGGAAGGTCTTCAGGAGCAGCGCGATGCAGAGCGCCACCGCCACCAGCAGCGGCAGCTCACCGGCCCGCCGGGTCCGCCGGCGCCGTTTGGTCCTCCGGGCCAGCCGGCGGCGCTCGGCGCGCCCGCCGAGCCGCTCCAGCTCGGCGTCCCGCTGGCGCCGTGAACGCCCGCGGCTACCCACCCGTACCGCCGGGGCCGCCGGGGCTGCCCCAGCGGGTCAGCGGCCAGCCGATCCAGTCGGCCCGCCCGATCACCTTGTCCACCGGCACCATCCCGCCGCCCGGTGAACCGAGGTGGTCGCGGGAGTCCCGGGACTGGGACCGGTGGTCGCCCATCACCCACAGGGTGCCGAGCGGCACCACGATCCGGAACGGAACCGTCGAGGGGACGTCCCCGGGGTAGAGGTAGGGCTCGTCGACCACCGTCCCGTTGACCTTGATCCGGCCGCGGTCGTCGCAGCAGACCACGTCGTCGCCGCCCACGCCCACCACCCGCTTCACGAAGTCCGTGTCGGCCGGCTCGGCCAGCCCGAGGGCCGCGGCCGCGCCGCGCAGTGCCTCGCCGACCGGATCGCCCTCCGGCCGTTCCTGCACGAAGGAACCGGTTCCGTCGAAGACCACCACGTCGCCCCGGCGGGGTTCCCCGCCGAAACGGTACGCCAGCTTGTTGACCAGTACCCGGTCCCCGACGCGCAGGGTCGGCTCCATCGACCGGCTGGGGATCAGGAAGGGCTGCAGTACGAAGTTGCTGAAGAGCAGCACGCCGATGGTCAGGGCGACACCGGCCAGCCCGGCCCGCCGCCAGGTCAGCAGCCCGGAAAACGCGAAGCGCGACCGCTCCGCCCCCTCGTCGGGGGAAGAGTGGCCGCGCTGCGTGACTCGTGGTTCGGTGTCCATCGGGAGGAGCCTATCCGGCCTCTCCCGGGGCCCGGCACGAGATCAGTTGTCGCGCTTCTCCTTGATCTTCGCGGCCTTGCCACGGAGCTCACGGAGGTAGTACAGCTTCGCGCGGCGGACGTCACCGCGGGTGACCAGCTCGATCTTCTCGAAGATCGGGGAGTTCACCGGGAAGGTGCGCTCGACGCCGACGGAGAAGGAGACCTTGCGGACGGTGAAGGTCTCGGAGACGCCGGAGCCCTGGCGGCGGATGACGACGCCCTTGAACTGCTGGATACGGGAGCGGTTGCCCTCGATGACGCGGACGTGCACGTTGATCGTGTCACCCGGGCGGAAGGCCGGGACGTCCGAGCGCAGGGAGGCGGCGTTCAGGCCGTCGAGGAGAGAAGACATGTTCTTCGTCTGCTTTCTTCGCACGACGCCACAGGCCGCCGTGCGGGTTTCCGTAGAGAATTCGGGAGCTGTGCCACCCGGCAGGCGACTGTCCCCCTGTGGCAGGGGCGCACGCGGGCGTACAGCAGCCGCCTATTCTTCCACGGCCTGCGGCCTGCGCCAAAATCGGCCGTCGGGGGCGGGGGACCAGCCCAGGATGCTGAGGGTCTCCCGGTCCTTCTTGTCGAAGGCCGTGGCCTCGGTGCGCTCGATGAGGTCCGGGCGGTTCTGTGCGGTGCGGGCGAACGCCTCGTCCCGGCGCCAGCGCGCGATCTTCCCGTGGTGACCGCTGAGCAGCACGTCGGGGATGCCGCGGCCGCGCCACACCGGCGGCTTGGTGTAGACGGGGCCCTCCAGGAGGTTCGCCATCTCGCCGGGCGCGAAGGAGTCGTCCCGGTGCGATTCGGCGTTGCCCAGGACACCGGGGAGCAGCCGGGCCACCGCCTCGGTGATCACCAGGACGGCGGCCTCGCCGCCGGCCAGGACGTAGTCGCCGATGGAGACCTCGTAGACCGGCATGCGGGTGGCGTACTCGTCCATGACCCGGCGGTCGATGCCCTCGTACCGGGCCGGGGCGAAGATCAGCCAGGGCCGCTCGGAGAGCTCGACGGCGAGTTCCTGGGTGAAGGGCCGGCCGCTGGGCGTGGGGACGACCATGGCCGGGCCGTGGGCACCGGCCTCGTACCCGGCGGCGACGGCGTCGTCCAGGCAGTCGCCCCACGGCTCGGTCTTCATGACCATGCCGGGGCCGCCGCCGTAGGGGGTGTCGTCGACCGTGTGGTGCCGGTCGTACGTCCAGTTCCGCAGGTCGTGGACGTGTACGTCGAGCCGGCCGCGGGCGGCCGCCTTGCCGACCAGCGAGACGTTGAGCGGTTCCAGGTACTCGGGGAAGATCGTGACCACGTCCACCCGCAGGGAATCCAGCCGCATCAGGACTCGCCCTCCGCGGCCTCGCGGGCGGAGGCGATCTCGGCACGGTCGTCGATCAGGCCCGGCGGCGGGTCGATCACGGCCCGCTGCTCCTCCAGGTCGATCTCGGTGACGATCTCCTCCACGAAGGGGATCATCACCTCGCTGCCGTCCTCCCGCTCCACGATGAACAGGTCCTGCGAGGGCAGGTGGGAGATCTCGGTGATCCGGCCGATCACGGTGCCGTCGGCGAGGACCACGTCCAGGTCCATCAGCTGGTGGTCGTAGTACTCGTCCTCCTCCTCCGGCAGCTCGGAGGGGTCGACCTCGGCGATCAGCAGCGTGTTGCGCAGTGCCTCGGCGGCGGTGCGGTCCTTCACGCCCTCGAAGCGGAGGAGCAGCCGGCCGCTGTGCACCCGGCCGGTCTCGATGGTGAGGGGTCCGGCCGACGCGGGCTCGGTGTGGAGCACGGCACCGGGGGAGAGCCGGAGTTCCGGCTCGTCGGTGCGCACTTCGACGGTGACCTCGCCCTTGATGCCGTGGGCGCGGCCGATCCTGGCGACTACGAGCTGCACGCTGTTACTCCCTCTGTGCGGCCAACCCGCCGCCGCTTTCGCGGAGGTGGTGCCTCTCCGTCGTGGTTACTCGATTGATGGTTGCTCTGAGCCGTCGTTGGATTCGGCTCGGGCCGAGGCCAAAACGACACAGGCCGGGGTGGGCAGCGGATGCCCTCCCCGGCCCGTGCCGGTGGTTCAACTTCTCAGCGGACCTGGTCCACGTCGACGAGGTCGACGCGGATGCCCCGCCCGCCGATGGCCCCCACGACGGTGCGCAGGGCCCGCGCGGTGCGGCCGTTGCGGCCGATCACCTTGCCGAGGTCGTCGGGGTGCACCCGGACCTCGAGCACCTGCCCACGACGCAGGTTGCGCGAGGCGACCTGCACGTCGTCGGGGTTGTCGACAATGCCCTTTACGAGGTGCTCAAGAGCCTCCTCGAGCATGCTCAGGCCTCGGTCGACTCGGCGGCGGCCTCGGCCTCGTCCGCCTTCTTCTCAGCCTTCTTCTTCTGGGTGATGGCCTCGCCCTTGGCGTCGCCACCCTCCAGCGCCTTCGCGAACTCCTCGAAGGAACGACGCTTGTCTTCCTTCGTCGCCGGCTGCAGGAGCGGCGCCGGGGCCGGCAGGCCCTTGTGCTTCTGCCAGTCGCCGGTGAGCTTCAGGAGGGCGAGAACCGGCTCGGTCGGCTGGGCGCCGACGGACAGCCAGTACTGCGCGCGCTCCGAGTCGATCTCGATGCGCGAGGGGTTGTACGTCGGGTGGTACAGACCGATCTCCTCGATGGCCCGGCCGTCACGGCGGGTACGGGAGTCGGCGACGACGACGCGGTAGTGCGGCTGGCGAATCTTGCCGAGGCGCTTGAGCTTGATCTTGACTGCCACTGGAGTGGTGTCTCCTGGTCTTGACGTGGTTGGGCACATGAGATGCCACGTGGGGTTGCGGTACTCGGGTGCCCGATGGACGCGTCAGCCGGAGGAGAGAGGGGTCCTGTGCGGCTGTCGAGTACAGCTGCCCATTCTGCCACATGCCCCGGGCACGTCAGGACGCGGCTGCGGCGACCGCGACTTCCGGGATGCGGAAGGGTTTGCCGCAGCCACCGCACACGATGGGGGCCTGGGCCAGCACGGAGGGAACCACCCGGACGTTGCGTCCGCAGTCGCAGACCGCCTTGACCCGGACTCCGCCGCCGGAGGAGCCGTGCCGTGCGGCCGGTCCGCGGAAGCTGCGCTTGGTGTCGGCGGCGGTGGCCACGGTGTGCGCACGCAGGGCGCGCTGCAGCCGCTCCATGGTCGGGCGGTATCGCTTCTTGGCCTCCGGGTTGAGCGTGACCAGGGAGAAGCCGCTGCTCGCGTGCGGTTCCTCGGAGTGGTCGAGGCCCATCTCCTCGGCGATGGCCAGGAAACGGCGGTTGTGGTAGCGGCCGGCGCGCGAGGTGTCACGGACGCCGCGGGCCGCGGCGATGCCGTGGACTGCCTCGTGCAGCAGTCGCTCGAAGGAGAGCTCGGCGCCACAGGCGGACGAGGATTCTCCGATCAGGGACTCGGGCGCGGCGAGGTCGGGCAGCTCGGGGTGGTACCGCTGAATATCGGCCCACGCCAGCGCCAGCTCTGCGGCCAGAACAGGTGGTGTCGTGCTCACGTCGTGACAACGAGCCTGGGTGCCCCGGTGTTCCGATTCCGGGCCATTCCAAATTTTTTGCACGTACCAGTCAGTTCAGTCTCATGCGGCCCGAGGAGGGCGGGTGCGCAGAACTCCGGAGGAGTCGGTACGTACAGGGGTGCCCCGGACTACGTCCCGGGGCACCCCTCACGTCACACCCATCACATCATGCGTACCGCTTCACGCGAGCCGCATCGGTACTAACGGGTCAGTACGAGCGCGCCACGATGGCCAGCGTGCCCGGGGCGTCGTCCGCCTCCGGCACCGAGCCGTCCTCGGCGACCAGGCACCGCACGGTCACGGCCTGCTCGCCCAGCTTGGCCTCGCCCTCCGGGCCCAGGTCGGCCCACGGGATCCGCGCCCAGCCGCCGGCGACCGCGGCCTCGGCGGCCTCCTCGAGGGTGGCCACGTCGGTGGTGCGGGACTCCCGGCGCTCGCGGGACTCGCGCAGCAGCTGCGCCTGGTCCTCCTCCAGCACCTTGGGGAGCAGGTCCGCCAGGGCGTCGATCTGCACCGGCTCCTTGCCGCCCGGGATCCGGCGGGCCAGCATCGCGGTACCGGCCTCCAGGTCTCGGGGGCCGATCTCGACGCGCACCGGAACGCCCTTGAGCTCCCAGTCCACGGCCCGTCGGCCGAACGGGACGTCGACCCGGTCGTCGACCTGCACCCGCAGGCCGACGGCCTTCAGCCGGTCGCCCAGCTCGCGGACCTTGGCCACGGCCTCGTCGCCCTTGATCGCCATGACGACGACCTGGACGTGGGCCAGGCGCGGCGGGACCCGCAGGCCGTTGTCGTCGCCGTGGGACATGATCAGACCGCCGACCATGCGGGTGGAGACGCCCCAGGAGGTCTGCCAGACCAGCTCCTGCTTGCCCTCCTTGGACAGGTAGGAGGTGTGGAACGCCTTGGCGAAGTTCTGGCCCAGCTCGTGGCTGGTGCCCATCTGCAGGGCCTTGCCGTCGCCCATCATGCCCTCGAGGGTGAGGGTGTTGATGGCGCCGGCGAAGCGCTCCTTGGGGGTCTTGCGGCCGAGCACGACGTCGATGCCGAGCACGTTGGTCATGAAGTCGCCGTACACGTTCCGGTGGATGTGCGCGGCGTACTCGCGGGCGTCCTCGTACGTGGCGTGGGCGGTGTGGCCCTCCTGCCAGAGGAACTCACTCGTACGGAGGAAGATGCGGGGGCGCATCTCCCAGCGGACCACGTTGGCCCACTGGTTGATCAGCAGGGGCAGGTCGCGGTAGCTCTGCACCCACTTCGAGAAGTAGTCGTTGATGATCGTCTCGGAGGTGGGGCGGACGACGATCGGCTCTTCCAGCTCCTTGCCGCCGCCGTGGGTGACGACCGCGAGCTCGGGGGCGAAGCCCTCGACGTGCTCGGCTTCCTTCGTCAGGTACGCCTGCGGGATGAACATGGGGAAGTACGCGTTCTGGGCGCCCGATTCCTTGATGCGGGCGTCCATCTCCTGCTGCATCCGCTCCCACAGCCCGTAGCCGTACGGTCGGATGACCATCGTGCCGCGCACTGGGCCGTTGTCGGCCAGTTCGGCCTTGTTGATCAGATCCTGGTACCAGCGGGGGAAGTCCTCCGCCTGGGGGGTGAGAACGGGAGCCTTTGCCATGGCGCGAATGGTACGGCGCCGGGAGTGCGGAACGTGAATCGGGCCGTGATCCGGACGCGGTCCCGGCCTGATCCGGGCGCGGACCGGGCGCGATCCGGTCGCGATCCGGCGCGGCCCCCGCACGATCCGGCGCGGCACCCGCGCGATCCGGCGCAATCCGCCCTGACGTTCCTCTGGACGCGGCGGCGAAGTGGGAGTTCTCTGGCAACGGGGGCCAGGGGGCGAGAGGAATCAGGAGCGCTTCTTCGATGACACCTACGCCGACCGCGACGCTCGTCGCCCGGGACTGGGCGGAGATCCAGGAACGGATGCTGGTACCGCTGTACGAGGCGGTGTACGACCGGCTGGAGGTGGGGCCGGGCGACCGGGTGCTCGGCCTGGACTGCGGGGCCGGGCTGAGCCTGCTGCTGGCTGCGGGCCGGGGTGCCCGGGTGACCGGGGTGGAGCGGCGGCCCGCGCTGCGCGCCCTGGCCCGGGAGCGGGTGCTGGAGGTGCTGTCCGCGGCACCGGAGCCCGCCGCCCGGCCGTACGACGTGCTGACCGCCTTCTCCCCGGAGCCACGGCTCCTGTCGGCCGCCCTGGCGGGGGTCCGGCGGGGCGGTGCGGTGGTGCTGGCGGACTGGGGTCCGGCGGAGCGCTGTACTGTCCCGGGCGCCCCTGCCCCGGCCGACCTGGACGGGCTGGCGGCCGGGGCGGGCCTGCGGCCGGACGGCTCGGGCCGGGTGTTCTGCCCGTTCGGGTACGCGGATCTGGAGAGCGCGGTCCGGGGGCTGCTGTCGACCGGCCTGTACGAGCTGTCCGACCCCGCGCAGGCGGAGAAGGAACTGGCCGAGGAACTGCACCCGTTCGAGCGGGCGGACGGCTCGGTCTGGCTGCCGAACATCTTCCGGTACGTGATCGCCCGGACGGAGTAACGGGGCCCGCCGGATCCGCGGACCGGCGGACCGGCGGGCTGCGCGGCGGCAGACGGACTGCGCGGCGGACGGACGGAGGGCGGACCGGAGGGCGGACCGGCTGGCGGACCGGCCTTCAGAGGGTGGGCTTGACGACCCTCGGGATGCCGGCCGTCGCGTACGCCTCGTCCTCCTCCAGGGTCTCGCTGACGAGCAGGGCCTCCGCGAGCGCGTCGAGCTTGTCCCGGTGCTCGCGCAGCAGCCGGCAGGCGATCTCGTAGCACTCGTCGACGATGCGCCGCATCTCGGCGTCGACCGCGTCCAGGGTGGCGGGCGCGGCGGTGAGCCCGTACGGGGACTGCGCGTCGGACGGGATCGCGGTCAGCCGGCCCACGCGCGCGCTCATGCCCCAGCGGCCGACCATGCCGCGGGCCAGGTTGGTGACCTGCTCCAGGTCGTTCTCCGCGCCGGTGGTGATGATCCCGTAGACCACGTGTTCGGCCGCCATGCCGCCGAGCGCGCCGATGATCCGGCCGCGCAGGTAGGGCTCGGTGTAGGCGTAGCGGTCCGAGTCCGGGGTGGAGAGGGTGACGCCGAGGGCCCGGCCCCGCGGCACGATTGTGATCTTGCGGACGGGGTCGGCGCCCGGCTGGAGCATGCCCAGCAGGGCGTGGCCGCTCTCGTGGTAGGCGGTGCGGCGGCGCTCGTCCTCCGGCATCACCAGCGGCCGTTTCGCGCCGAGCTGGACCTTCTCCAGGGCGTCGGACAGATCGGTGCGGGTGACGGCGTCCTGGTTCCGCCGGACCGCGAGCAGGGCCGCCTCGTTGGCCAGGTTGGCGAGTTCGGCGCCGGTCATGCCGGGGGTCGTACGGGCGACCTGGGCCAGGTCCACACCCGGGTCCAGCGGGATCTCGCGGGTGTGGATGCGGAGGATGGCCTCGCGGCCGGCGCGGTCGGGCGGGGAGACGGTGACCATCCGGTCGAACCGGCCGGGCCGGGTGAGCGCGGGGTCGAGCACGTCCTTCCGGTTGGTCGCGGCGATCACCACCACGCCCTCGGAGCCGGAGAAGCCGTCCATCTCGGTGAGGATCTGGTTGAGGGTCTGCTCGCGCTCGTCGTGGCCGCCGATCCCGCCGCCCGCGCCCCGGGCCCGCCCGATGGTGTCGATCTCGTCGATGAAGATGATCGCGGGCGCGACCTTGCGGGCCTCGGCGAAGAGCTCCCGGACCCGGGAGGCGCCGACGCCGACGATCATCTCGATGAACTCGGACGCGGAGGCGGAGAAGAACGGCACGCCCGCCTCCCCCGCCACCGCGCGGGCCAGCAGGGTCTTGCCGGTGCCGGGTGGTCCGGCCAGCAGGACGCCGCCGGGCATCCTGGCCCCCATCCGCCGGTACGCCTGGGGGTTCTTGAGGAAGTCGACGACCTCGCTGAGCTCGCTCTCGACCTCGTCGATGCCGGCCACGTCGTCGAAGGTGGTGCGCGGGCCGCCCTCGAGCGCGACCGGCTTGGGCGGCGCTTTCCGCCCGATGCCGCCGAGGCCCGCACCCATGGCCCCGCGCATCCGGCGGGCGACCAGCAGCCACAGGCCGACCAGCAGCAGCATGGGGGCGAGGGAGAGCAGCAGGTTGGCGAGGAAACTGCGCTGTTCGACCACGGGCTGGGCGGTGACGGTGACGCCCTTGGCGGTGAGGTCGGCCCACAGGTCGTCGTCGGCGAACGCGGGCCGCTGGGTCACGAACTTGGTGTAGTCGCCCTTGCCGCCGGGGAGCTGCTGCTCGTTCTTCAGCTCGCCCTGGATGGCGTCGCCCTTGGAGTAGATCTTGGAGACGTTGCCGGCCTCGACCTGCTTGGTGAACTCGGTGTACGAGATCGTCGGTTCGTCGACCTCGTTGAAGAACGAGAGCGCCAGGTTGGTGATCAGGTAGACGATCAGGGCGGCCAGGATCAGCCCGCGCCAGCCGCCGGGCATCTTCTTCCTCGGCGGCGGGGCCGGCGGGGCGCCCTCCGACCGCCAGGGCGTGTCCGCCCGGTCGCGCGGGGGTACGGGGGTCGGGCTCGGCACCGGCGCCTCCTTCGTCCGTCCTCCGGCCGACATTAAGCGACAATCCGGACACCCGCCCGCCCGCGTGCGCGCCCGCCGGGTGGCACGGGGTGGCCCGGGAGCGGGCCCGGAGGCGGCGCCGTGCATACGACGAGGGCCGTGCCCTCCCCCTGCACGGAGGAGGGCACGGCCCTCAAGGCGTCTTGCCCACACCGGGCCCGCAGCGGGCCCACGGCAGGCCCCGCGCCGGGCCTACTTCATGAACTTCTTGAACTCGTCGGGGAGTTCGAAGTCCTGGCCGGGCTGGCCGGCGGGCAGGCCGAACGGGTTGCCCGCACCCGGCTCGAGGTCGGCCGGCCCCTGCTCGCGGCGGGCCGCGGCGGCGGCCTCCTCGGCCTTCCGCTTCATCGGGTTGCCGCTCTTGCGCTTGCCCTTGGCCTGCTTGACCTGCTTCTTCTGCCGGCCGGGGCCACCGCCCATGCCCGGGATGCCGGGCATGCCGGGCATCCCGCCGCCCTGCGCCATGCGGGACATCATCTTGCGGGCCTCGAAGAACCGCTCGACGAGGTTCTTGACGGCGCTGACCTCGACACCGGAACCCTTGGCGATACGGGCGCGGCGGGAGCCGTTGATGATCGTCGGGTCCTGGCGCTCGGCCGGGGTCATCGACTTGATGATCGCGGCCGTGCGGTCGACGTCGCGCTCGTCGATGTTGTTGATCTGCTCCTTGATCTGGCCCATGCCCGGGAGCATGCCGAGCAGCTTGGAGATGGAGCCCATCTTCCGGACCTGCTCCATCTGGGCCAGGAAGTCGTCGAGCGTGAACTCCTTGGGGCCCTTGGCGAGCTTGGCCGCCATCTTCTCGGCCTCGGCCTGCGAGAAGGTCTTCTCGGCCTGCTCGATCAGGGTGAGCATGTCACCCATGTCGAGGATCCGGCCCGCCATGCGGTCCGGGTGGAAGGCGTCGAAGTCGTCGAGCTTCTCGCCGTTCGAGGCGAACATGATCTGCTTGCCGGTGACGTGCGCGATGGAGAGCGCGGCACCACCGCGGGCGTCGCCGTCGAGCTTGGAGAGCACGACGCCGTCGAAGCCGACGCCGTCGCGGAACGCCTCGGCGGTGTTGACCGCGTCCTGACCGATCATGGCGTCGACGACGAAGAGGATCTCGTCAGGGCTGACGGCGTCGCGGATGTCCGCGGCCTGCTGCATCAGCTCCTGGTCGATACCGAGGCGGCCGGCGGTGTCGACGATGACGATGTCGTGCTGCTTGGTCCGGGCGTACTCGATGGAGTCCTTGGCGACCTGGACCGGGTCACCGACGCCGTTGCCCGGCTGCGGGCCGTAGAAACCGACGCCTGCGCGCTCGGCGACGATGCTCAGCTGGTTGACGGCGTTGGGGCGCTGGAGGTCGCAGGCGACGAGCAGCGGGGTGTGGCCCTGGCCCTTGAGCCAGTTGCCCAGCTTGCCGGCGAGGGTGGTCTTACCGGCACCCTGCAGACCGGCCAGCATGATCACGGTGGGCGCGGTCTTGGCGAACCGCAGCCGGCGGGTCTCGCCGCCGAGGATGGAGACGAGCTCCTCGTTGACGATCTTCAGGACCTGCTGGGCCGGGTTGAGCGCCCTGGAGACCTCGGCACCCCGGGCGCGCTCCTTGACGTTCGCGATGAAGGAGCGGACGACCGGGAGGGCGACGTCGGCCTCGAGGAGTGCGATACGGATTTCCCGGGCCGCGGCGTCGATGTCCTGCTCGGAAAGGCGGCCCTTGCCCCGGAGGGACTTGAAGGTCGCGCTGAGGCGGTCGGAAAGCGTATCGAACACGGTGGTCGCGATTCCTCGGGTCGGGGGCGGTGTGGTCGCCCTCCAGGGTATCCGCCCGCGCCGCCTGCCCGGCCCTGCGGGGCTTTTCCGGTTCCCGGGCCCTGCCCCCGGGTGCCCCCGGCCCCCGACCCGCCCGGCGCGTACGGGCCCGCACCCGGGGCCGCACCGCGTGCAGGTGCGGGTGCGGGTGCGTCGCGCCGCACGGGCCGCGCCGGGCACGGTTCCGCTGCGCGGAGCAATTCCCCACCCCGCCCTCCCCCAGACTCCGTCCGGGGGACCCCCATCCCGAAACCGGGGCCGGCGGCCCCGGACCCCGCCCCCTGGTCCGGGGCGGCCCTGTCGTACCGGGACTGCGGGCCGGTCGTGGCCGCTCGCGCAGTTCCCCGGGCCCCTGACCGGACACGGCCCGGCAGAGCCGGTCAGGGGCGCGGGGTGGGGCGAAATCCCCGCCCGCCCCCGGGCCCTCGGGTCAGGAGAGGGCGGACTGGAGGGTGGCCGCCAGGGTCATGGCCTCGGCCGGGGCCAGGGGCTTGCCCTCCGCCGTGGTCACGTACAGCGCGTCCACGGCGTTGGCGCCCAGGGTGGAGACGTGGGCGCTGCGGACGCGGACGCCGGAGTTCTCCAGGGCCCGGCCGATGCGGTGCAGCAGGCCGACCGCGTCGGGGGCGCGGACCTCCAGGACGGTGGCCACCGAGGTGACGTCCGGGATCACGGTGACCCGGGGCGGCGGTGGGACCACCCCGCGCCGGCGCGGGTACGCCGCCTCGCGGTCGGCCAGCCTGGACGGGACGTCGAGCGAGCCGTCCAGGGCGCGGACCAGGTCCGCCCGCAGCCGTGCGGCCTCCGGCAGCGAGCCGTACTCCGCGGCCACCCGCCAGCGCAGCACCAGTGCCTCTCCCAGCCGCTCGGGCAGTTCCAGCAGCCGCAGGTCGGCCGTGCGGACGGTCAGCCGGTGCAGGGCCAGCACCCCGGCCACGGCCGGCAGGATGCCGTCCTGGTCGGGGACGGCGACCACCAGTTCCACGCCGACGGCCGCGTCCTCCTCCTGCCGGGTGAGCAGCGTCAGCACCGGTTCCCCGGTGCGCAGCGCCTCCACCGCCAGCCGTTCCTGCTCGGTGCCCGGCGCGGCGGCGGCCGGGCTCCCCGGCACGGCGGCGGGCCCGCCGTCGAGCACCGCCGCCACCCGCCGCACCAGGTCCGCGACCAGGGCGGCGCGCCAGGCCGACCACGCCGCGGGTCCGGTGGCCAGCGCGTCGGCCTCGGTCAGGGCGTGCAGCAGCTCCAGGGTGCCGGCCGTGCCGACGGCCTCGGCGACCGAGCGGACCGTGGCCGGATCGTCCAGGTCGCGCCGGGTCGCGGTGTCGATCAGCAGCAGGTGGTGCCGGACCAGGGTGGCCAGGACCTCCGCGTCGGCCCGGTCGAAGCCGATCCGTACCGCCATGTCGCGGGCGATGGTCTCGCCCACCTCCGAGTGGTCCCCCGGCCAGCCCTTCCCGATGTCGTGCAGCAGCGCGGCCGTCAGCAGCAGGTCCGGCCGGCCGACCCGGCGGGTCATGACCGAGGCGCGGACGGCCGTCTCGACCAGGTGCCGGTCCACCGTCCAGGTGTGCACGGGGTTGCGCTGCGGCCGGCAGCGGACCCGCTCCCAGTCCGGCAGGAGGCGGCTGATCAGCCCCTCCGCCTCCAGCGCCTCCCAGACGGCGACCGTGGGCTCCCCCGCACCCAGCAGGGTGACCAGCTGTTCCCGGGCCTCGGCCGGCCAGGGCACCGGCAGCGGCCGTGCCTGCCCGGCGAGCCGTCGTACGGCGTGCGGTGAGACCGGCAGTCCGGCCTGCGCGGCGGCCGCGCCCAGCCGGAGCGGCAGCACCGGGTCCCGTTCGGGCCGGGCGGCCAGGGCGAGCACCGCCTCGCCGTCCTGCTCGACCACGCCCTCGGCGAGCGGGGCGCGCTCCGCGGGGCCGCTGTTCCTTGAGCCGAGCAGTCCGCGGAGCCGGGGGCGGGCCGCCCGGGCCCGGAGCACCCGGCCGACCTCACGCCAGGTGACGTCCCCGGCGTACGCGACCACCCGCGCGGCCTCGTACACCTCGCGGAGCAGCGCGTCGGCACCGGGCAGGCCCAGCCGGGCCGCGACCTGGTCCTGCTCCTGGAGGCTGAGCCGGTCCGAGGCGCGGCCGGTGACCAGGTGCAGGGCGTCGCGGGTGTCGAGCAGCCGGCGCCTGGCTTCGGCGAGGCCCTCGCGCGGGGCGTCCGCCAGCCAGGAAGCGGCGACGGCGCGGAGGGCTGTGATGTCCCGCAGCCCTCCCCTGGCCTCCTTGAGATCGGGTTCCAGCAGGAAGCGGAGCTCCCCGGAGTGCCCGGCCCGCTCCCGGCACAGCGCGTGCAGCTCGGGGAGCCGCCTGACCGCGTGGTTGCGCCAGTCCGCCAGGACGGCGGTGCGGGTGCCGGCGACCAGGCCGAGGTCGCCCGCGACCGGCCTGGCGTCCAGCAGGCCGAGCTGGACCTTGAGGTCTTCCGCGGCGGCCTTGCGGACCTCGGCGGGGGTCCGTACGGAGTGGTCCAGGGCCAGCCCGAGGTCCCAGACGGGGTACCAGATCCGGTCGGCGAGCCGGGCCAGTGCCCCCGCCGAGGCCTTGCCGTCGTGGAGCAGCAGCAGGTCGAGATCGCTGCGCGGGGAGAGTTCGGCGCGTCCGTAACCGCCGACGGCGACCAGGGCCGCGCCCGCCACGCCGCTCTCCCGGGCGGCCGTGGTGAACAGTGCGGCCAGCCAGCCGTCGGTCAGCGCGGCCAGCGCGGAACGCCGGGAGGGCCCGGACCGCGGCTCCTCGGAGAGGAGTCGCAGCCGGGCCGCGGCGTAGCCGCCGGGGCCAGAGCCGCCCTGGCCTGACGGGTCCGCCGGATCGGCCGGACCGGGGAGGTCCGACCGGTCCGACGGGTCCTTCGTGGTGTCCTCGGCGCTCGTCACCCCACAGCTCCCGGTGTCTAGAGGGCGTCCGCGCCGCGTTCGCCGGTGCGGACCCGCACGACGCTGTCCACGGGCACGCTCCACACCTTGCCGTCGCCGATCTTGCCGGTGCGGGCTGCCGTGATCACCACGTCCATCACGTCCGGGGCCGCGTCGTCGTCGACCAGCACCTCGATGCGGATCTTGGGGACCAGGTCGATCCGGTACTCGGCACCGCGGTAGACCTCGGTGTGGCCGCGCTGCCGGCCGTAGCCGCTGGCCTCGGAGACCGTGAGGCCCTCGACCCCGAAGCGCTGCAGGGCGTCCTTGATCTCGTCGAGCTTGTGGGGCTTGACGATCGCGGTGATGAGCTTCATGCGTCGACCTTCTTCGAGTCCGTGACGGCGGTGGCGGTGACGGCGGTGGACCGTGCGGGGGTGCCGCCGCCGGCGCCGCTGAAGTCGTATGCGGTCTCGGCGTGTTCGACCTGGTCGATGCCGGAGACCTCGTCGTCCTCGCTGACCCGCATGCCCATCGTCTTGTGCAGGACGAAGGCGAGCAGCGCGGATGCGACGAGAGAGTACGCGAGGACGGAGAAGACTCCGACGGCCTGCTTGCCGAGCTGTTCGAGACCGCCGCCGTAGAAGAGGCCGGCCGCGTCGGACTGGACCCCGCCGGTGGCGAAGAAGCCGACGAGGAGCGAACCGACGATGCCGCCGACGAGGTGGACTCCGACCACGTCGAGGGAGTCGTCGTAGCCGAACTTGTACTTGAGGCCGACGGCCATGGCGCAGAGCAGACCGGCGATGGCGCCGATGGCGATCGCGCCGAGCGGGGAGCAGGAACCGCCCGAGGGGGTGATGGCGACCAGGCCGGCGACGGCGCCGGAGGCTGCTCCGAGGGTGGTGCAGGCGCCGTGCCGGATCTTCTCCCAGGCCAGCCAGGACAGCATGGCCGCGGCGGTGGCGACCTGCGTGTTGAGGAACATCACGGCGCCGATGCCGTCGTCGTTGCCGAGCCAGGAGCCGGCGTTGAAGCCGAACCAGCCGAACCACAGCAGGCCGGCACCGAGCATCACCAGCGGGAGGCTGTGCGGGCGCATCGGGTCCTTCTTGAAGCCGACGCGCTTGCCGATGACGAGGATCACGCCGAGGGCCGCGGCACCGGCGTTGATGTGGACGGCGGTGCCGCCCGCGAAGTCGATGACGCCCATCTCGAACAGCCAGCCGCCGGAGCCCCACACCCAGTGCGCGACGGGGAAGTAGACGGCGGTGACCCAGAGCGCGATGAACAGGGCCCAGGCGGAGAACTTCACGCGGTCCGCGAGCGCACCGCTGATCAGGGCCGGGGTGATGATCGCGAACATGAGCTGGAAGACGGCGAAGACGTAGACCGGGATGGTGTA
Source organism: Streptomyces sp. NPDC048603 (assembly GCF_043199475.1). Lineage (NCBI taxonomy): Bacteria > Bacillati > Actinomycetota > Actinomycetes > Kitasatosporales > Streptomycetaceae > Streptomyces > Streptomyces sp. NPDC048603. Next base: position 118,832 of record NZ_JBICVY010000012.1, read on the forward strand.
GCCGTCCCAGAGCTGGGTGAGGCCGATGCCGCTGAGGCCGACGTAGTCGGCGGACCAGCCGACGATCGAACCCTTGTCGGTGCCGAAGGCGAGGCTGAAGCCGTACAGCACCCAGAGGATCGTGACGATCCCGAGGCTGATGAAGCTCATCATCAGCATGTTGAGGCTGCTCTTGACGCGGACCATGCCTCCGTAGAAGAAGGCGAGTCCGGGGGTCATCAGCATGACCAGGGCGGAGCAGATGAGCATGAACCCGGTGTTCGCGGCAGACAGCGTCGGGGCGTCTGCGGCAAGGGTCGTGACGGCTGGGGCCATCGGCGTCTCCTCGTCGTCGGTACGTTCGCGTGCGGGCGATCGTGTGGAAACCTGAGCGGCGGCGTGCTCCCGGCGGGGATGGCCGGTTATGGGCCATGAGATTCGCGCAGGCCGGTTTCCGGCGGCGCCGCTTCCGTGTTTCGCGACGGTGACGAAGAGGTCGGGGCTGTTACGGCGGGGTGAACACAGCAGCCGGCCGCGGCGGTACCCGGGTGATCTGGCAAAGGGGGGAGCCCGATCCGCTGTACGGGGTACCGGCCGCGGCCGGGGTCTTCAGACGGCCTCCGCGGATTCGGGGAGGCGGGCGGCGAGGTGGTCGGTGAGCCGGACCACCTCGGCGATGTCGCCGTACTCACGGGCGGCGGTGTCGACGGTTTTCCGGAGCCGGGTGTTCACCCGTTCGGACCGTACCTTTTTCGCCACGTCGAGGGCCTGGTCGACGAGGACGGTGGCCTGTTCCGGCTCGCGCTGCAGCAGGTGGACGGTGGCCATGCCGATGAGGTTGAGGGCGTAGGAGCGCTGGTGTTCCTCGTCCTTGGCGAAGAGCTCGACGGCGCGTTCCATGACGGGTTCGGCCAGTGAGGCGTAGGTGGGGCTGCGGCCGGCCACGTAGGCCAGGTCGCGGTAGGAGTGGGCGTTCTCCCCGTTGAGCTCGGCCTCGGAGAAGAAGCGGATCCAGTCGGGCTCGGGCTCGCCGCCGAAGCCGACGTCGCCGAAGGTGTCCTCGGCCATACGGACGGCCCGCTTGCAGCGGCTGGGCTGGCCCATGTTGGCGTAGGCGCGGGCCTCCATCGCATACAGCATGGCCTGGGTGCGGGGGCCGGCGCAGTCGCGGCTGCCGTACTGGGCGAGGTGGATGAGCTCCAGGGCGTCCTCGGGGCGGCCGAGGTGGATCATCTGGCGGCTCATGCCCGAGAGGATGTACGAGCCGAGCGGCTTGTCGCCGGCTTCCTTCGCGGCGTGCAGGGCGAGCACGAAGTACTTCTGCGCGGTCGGGTGGAGGCCGATGTCGTAGCTCATCCAGCCGGCGAGTTCGGCGAGTTCGGCGGCGACCTTGAAGAGTCTCTTCATGACCGGCCCGGGGTGGTTCTCCTGGAGCAGGTCGGTGACCTCGTGGAGCTGGCCGACGACCGCCTTGCGGCGCAGTCCGCCCCCGCACTGGGCGTCCCACTGGCGGAACATCGCGGTGGTCGCTTCGAGGAGGTCGAGTTCCGGTTCGGAGAGCCGGGGGGCGCGCGGCCCGGGGAAGCCCGCCGGCCCTCCCCCCGGCTGCGCCGGGAGGACCCCCACCTCGCGCGGTCCGGGGTCGGCGGCCGGGACCGGGACGAGCCAGCGCTGCATGGGCTCGATGAGGGCGGGGCCGGCGGAGAGTGCGAGCGAGGTCCCGAGGAAGCCGCGGCGGGCGAGCATCAGGTCGCTGCGGGAGAACTCGCCGAGCAGTTCGACGGTCTGCGGGCCGGCCCAGGGCAGGTCGACGCCGGAGACGGACGGGGTCTGGTGGGCCGTGCGCAGTCCGAGCTGCTCGATGGCGACCACGGTGCCGAACCGTTCGGAGAACAGCTCGGAGAGGATGCGCGGGACCGGTTCGCGGGGTTGTTCGCCGTCGAGCCAGCGGCGGACCCGGGAGGTGTCCGTGCTGATGTGGTGGGCGCCCATCTGCCGGGCGCGGCGGTTGACCTGGCGGGCGAGTTCGCCCTTGGACCATCCGCTGCGGACGAACCACGAGGTCAGTTGTTCGTTCCGGGCAGCAGACTCCGCGTTCGTTCCGCTTGCGCCGTTGCCGCCCACTGGAACGCCCCCATCCGCTCTGCTTCTCCCTACGAAACCCTGGCCCTGCGCGACAGGCCCTCCACGGGCCTTCACGATTCCTTCACGGTTTGCCTGCGGCATAACCACGCTTGGGGTCACCGCCGGGGTTCGTGCACCGAAAGTAATCCTACGATCACCCCTTCGGCGAGGCTCTTTGCGGAATCGCCACCATTCGCCACCCCTTCGAATGAACTCGCCACCCGCCGGGCGCGATTCACTGGACACAGACCGGACCCGGTGGCAAGGAGTGGCAGACCGGGGCGGGCGGCGAAGCGCGTAACCACTGGCTCACCGGACCCGTTGGAGGGGGCATGGGCATGGGCTTCACGATCGGCGGCAGCCGGGGGACCAAGGAGTTCCGGACCGGCGCCCGGCGCCGCGGCCGGGTCCCGGAGTGCACGGTGGTGGCGGAGTACACGGGACTGTGGGGCTGGGACGCGGTTCCCGGCGCCCGCGCCGCCGGACCCGCCCGGGACTGTTCGTGCGGGGACGCCGGGTGCCCGGCGCCGGGGGCGCATCCGCTGCCGTGCGCGCCGCTGGTTCCCGCGGGCGCGACGCTGGACGAGGCGACCGAGGCGTGGGCGGACTACCCCGGCGCGTCCGTGCTGCTGCCGGTCGGCCGGACCTTCGACCTGATCGACGTCGCCGAGGAAGCCGGCCGGCGGGCCCTGGTCCGGCTGGAGCGGATGGGTCTCCCGCTGGGGCCGGTGACGGTCACCCCGGACGGCCGGGCCCAGTTCTTCGTGGCCCCGGGCGCGGCGGCGGGGCTGCCGCAGCTGCTGTACCGGATGGGCTGGGACGACGCCGGGCTCGACCTGCGTGCGCTCGGGGCCGGCAGCCACCTGACGGCGCCGCCGTCGGACCACGCCGGCCTCGGCCCGGTCGGCTGGCTCCGCCCGCCCACCCTCGACACGGCGGGGCGGCCCCCGCAGGCCAGGCTGCTGCTGGGCACGCTGGCGTACATCTGCCACCGCTTCCAGCGATAACGCCGCCCGGCGGGGCGGGTCCGCCATTGCGGGCCTACGACCGCGAAGCCCGGCCGTATGGGCGCCGGCCGTTCCCTCGGCCGCGTGGGCAGGCGTGCCGCGCCGCACCGCCGTGTGGGCGGGCTGCCGTTCACGCGGCCCTGCTGGGCGGGCGTGCCCGACGCCCCCGCCGTGTGGGCAGGCGTGCCGCAGGGCGGCACGGGTGGGCACACGGCACGACGGCCCGCGCCGGCCGCGCAGCGTGTCCCCGCACCCCGACCCCGCAGACGGGGTCGGACCCCGTCCGGGCGGAGCTCCGCTCCCGGCGGTGCCGGGTCCGGCAGAGCCCCGCCCGGGCCCGGGGGCAGCGGCTGCGGCCAGGGCCGGCCATGGCTTCGGTGGGGCGGGAGCGAGCCTGCGGAGCGGCGTTCCGGTGTGCCCACCCGTTCCGCCCTGCGGAACGCCTGCCCACACCTCCGGCGGAGCCGCCCCCACACCTCGGCGGAGCCGCGCCCCAGCCAGGGCGGGGCAAAGCCCTGCGGAACGCCTGCCCACACCTTTCGCGGAGCCGCGCCCGCACCTCGGGGGAGGCGAAAAGGTGAAGCCCCCGGCCGGGTGGCACGGGGGCTTCGGGGCGGGCGGCAGCCGTCAGGCGGGGTCGCCGATGAGCGCGTCGACGAACGCGCCGGGCTCGAAGGGGGCCAGGTCGTCCGGGCCCTCGCCCAGCCCGACCAGCTTGACCGGGACGCCCAGCTCACGCTGGACCGCGACCACGATGCCGCCCTTGGCCGTGCCGTCGAGCTTGGTCAGCACGATGCCGGTGATGTCCACGACCTCGGCGAAGACGCGGGCCTGCATCAGCCCGTTCTGGCCGGTGGTGGCGTCCAGCACGAGCAGCACCTCGTCCAGCGGACCGTGCTTCTCCACGACGCGCTTGACCTTGCCGAGCTCGTCCATCAGGCCGGTCTTGGTGTGCAGCCGGCCGGCGGTGTCGATCAGCACGACGTCCGCGCCCTCGGCGATGCCCTCCTTGACCGCGTCGAAGGCGATCGACGCCGGGTCGCCGCCCTCGGGACCGCGCACCGTGCGCGCACCGACCCGCTCGCCCCAGGTCTGCAGCTGGTCGGCGGCGGCGGCACGGAAGGTGTCCGCGGCGCCCAGCACCACGCTGCGGCCGTCGGCGACCAGCACCCGGGCCAGCTTGCCGGTGGTGGTGGTCTTGCCGGTGCCGTTGACCCCGACGACCATGACGACGCCGGGCGTGTCGACGCCGCTCTCCGTCTTCACCACGCGGTCCATGTCCGGACCGATCAGGGTGATCAGCTCCTCGCGCAGCAGGCCGCGCAGCTCCTCCGGGGTGCGGGTGCCGAGCACCTTGACCCGCTCGCGGAGCCGGTCGACGAGCTCCTGCGTCGGCTTCACGCCGACGTCGGCGACGAGCAGGGTCTCCTCGATCTCCTCCCAGGTGTCCTCGTCCAGGTGTTCCCGGGAGAGCAGGGTGAGCAGGCCCTTGCCGAGGGAGTTCTGGGACCGGGCGAGCCGGGCGCGCAGCCGGACCAGCCGGCCGGCGGTGGGCTCGGGCACCTCGATCTCGGGAGCGGCGGGCACCTCGGGCGCCTCGGGCTCCACGACCTCCGGAGCGGGGGCCGCCGCCTCCGCCTCCGGGAGCCCGACCTCCTCGATCGTGCGGCGCGGTTCTTCCGCCGTTTCGACGGAGTCTTCCCCGACCTGCGGTTCGGCGGGCGGGGCACTGATGGTCGGCGTGCTCGGCGGGGCCGCGGGCGGCAGCTGCTTCTTCTTGCGGCTGCTGACCACGAGCCCGCTGACGACAGCACCGACCGCGACCAGGGCGATGACTACAGCAAGGATGAGGATGTCCATAACGCGTCCAGTATCGGTCACGGCTTCCCCGGGGCCCGGCAGCCGGAGCCCCGGGCCGGGACTTTCGTCCCCGTCCGGGCATGCGGACCTGCCGCGACGCCGGACACCTGTGCAACTGACGCTTCGTCAGCTAACGTCCCCCTTCGCCACCCACACCCTGCGGAGGGGGACCCCCATGCCCATCACCGTGGCCCGCTTCAACCTGATCGACCCCGACGGCACCCCCGAGACCCTGGCCGCCCGCTACCAGACGGCGGTGGAGATGGCCCGGTACGCCGACGAGCACGGGATCGACACGATCCAGACCGAGGAGCACCACGGCACCGACAACAACTGGCTGCCCTCCCCCTTCACCTTCGCGGGCGCGGTCCTGGGCGCCACCCGCCGGATCGCGGTGACCGTGTCGGCGATCATCGGCCCGCTGCACGATCCGCTGAAGGTGGCCGAGGACATCGCCGTACTGGACCTGATCGGCGGCGGGCGGCTGGTGACGGTGGCGGGCATCGGCTACCGGCCGGAGGAGTACGAGCAGCACGGCGTGGAGTGGGGCCGGCGCGGCCGGCTCCAGGACGAACTGCTGGAGACCCTGCTGCAGGCGTGGACGGGCGAGCCGTTCGTCTTCCGGGGCCGGACGGTGAAGGTCACTCCCCGGCCGTTCACCCGGCCGCACCCGCTGCTGCTGGTCGGGGGCAGCTCGCGGGCCGCGGCCCGGCGGGCGGCCCGGCTGGGGCTGCCGTTCTTCCCCAGCGCGCACCTGCCGGAGCTGGAGGCGTACTACCAGGAGCGGCTGGCGGAGTACGGAACGGAGGGCTTCTGCATGATGCCGGCCGCCGAGACCCCGCTGCTGCACATCGCGGAGGACCCGGACCGGGCCTGGTCGGAGTACGGCCGGCACTTCCTGCACGAGGCGGGGATGTACGCGTCCTGGCAGTCCAAGGACATCCGCTCGGCGGTGCGGTCCGCGGCGACCACGGTGGAGGAGCTGCGGGCGGAGGGGGTCTACCGGATCCTCACGCCGCCGGAGGCGGTGGCGTACGCGCGGGGCGCGGGCGAGGCGGGAAACCTGGTGCTGCACCCGCTGTGCGGGGGCATGCCGCTGGACGAGGGATGGCGCAGCCTGCGCCTGCTGTGCGAAGAGGTGCTGCCCCGGCTCGGGAACCACGGGGGCTGAGCCGGGGCAGCGGGAGGAGCGGGGTGGTGGCGGGGAGTGGTTACCCCATCTCCTCCAACGCCTTGCCCTTGGTCTCCGGCACCCATTTGATGACGAAGGGGATCGAGAGCAAGGCGAAGACCGTGTAGATCACGTACGCGCCGGACAGGTTCCAGTCGGACAGCGTCGGGAACGTGACGGTGATCAGCCAGTTGGCGACCCACTGGGCCGCGGCGGCCACACCGAGGGCCGCGGCCCGGATGCGATTGGGGAACATCTCACCGAGCAGCACCCAGACGACCACGCCCCAGGAGAGGGCGAAGAAGAGCACGAAGGTGTGGGCGGCGATCAGCGCGACGGTGCCCTGCAGCTCGGGCATGGAGATCTCGCCGCCGATCTCCTCCTTGTACGAGAAGGCCCACGCGCAGAGCCCGAGGGAGACGGCCATGCCGGCCGAGCCGATGAGGGCGAGCGGCTTGCGGCCGAGCCGGTCCACGAAGATCATCGCGATCACCGTGCCGATGATGTTGATGATCGACGTGGTGAAGGAGTAGAAGAACGAGCTGGTCGGGTCGATGCCGACGGACTGCCACAGCGAGGAGCTGTAGTAGAAGATCACGTTGATGCCGACGAGCTGCTGGAAGACCGAGAGGCCGATGCCCACCCAGACGATCGGCAGCAGGCCGAAGCGGTCGCCGCGCAGGTCCTTGAAGGTGGACTTGTGCTCGGAGCGCATGGCGAGGTCGATCTCGTGGGCCCGCGCGTCCACGTCGATGCCGGAGCCCTCGACGTCCTTGAGGACCTTCTTGGCCTCCTCGGTACGGCCGACCGAGATCAGGTAGCGGGGGGACTCGGGGATGACGAAGGAGAACAGGCCGTAGAGGACGGCGGGGATCGCCATCACGCCCAGCATCCACTGCCAGGCCTCCAGGCCTGCGATCTCCCCGCGCTGGTCACCGCCGGCGAGGTTGAGGATGCCCCAGTTCACCAGCTGGGAGAGGGCGATGCCGATGACGATGGCCGCCTGCTGGAAGGAGGCGAGCCGGCCCCGGTAGGCGGGCGGGGAGACCTCGGCGATGTAGGCGGGGCCGATGACGGAGGCCATGCCGATGGCGAAGCCGCCGACGACCCGCCACATGGCGAGCTCCCAGAGGGCGAAGGGGAGCGCGGAGCCGATCGCGCTGACGGTGAAGAGCACCGAGGCGATCTGCATGCAGCGGATGCGGCCGATCCGGTCGGCGATGCGGCCGGCGGTGGCGGCGCCGATGGCGCAGCCGATCAGGGCGGCGGCGATCACCTGGGCGAGCGCCTCGGAGCCGATGTCGAAGCGGTCCCGGATCGCCTCGACGGCGCCGTTGATCACGGCGCTGTCGTAGCCGAAGAGAAAACCGCCCATGGCGGCGGCCGCGGCGATGAAGATGACGTGCCCGAGGTGGTCGGGATGCGGTGCGCGTCCGCCGGTCGGCGGCTTCTCTGTGCTGGTCAAGGTGTGCTCCGTGGGGGTTTTGTCCGTTCTCCTAGTGGCGCACAGTTCAAGATCCGGCACCACCTGAAGGCGGGAGACAGCGGAGCGAGCCTATGTGTCCATTTTCTGAAGTCAACCCCTGACACAGAAGCGCCCTGGCGGCACATGAGGGCAGACCCCGAGGCGACGGACTCCCCGCATCACTTCACTTCTTGAATGGAGAACGGCTTCAGCGGAGACGCTGGCTGATGACCTTGGAGACTCCGTCGCCCTGCATGGAGACGCCGTACAGCGCGTCGGCGACCTCCATGGTCCGCTTCTGGTGCGTGATCACGATCAGCTGGGAGCTCTCCTGGAGCTCCTGCATGATGCGGATCAGCCGCTGCAGGTTGGTGTCGTCGAGTGCGGCCTCGACCTCGTCCATCACGTAGAACGGGCTGGGCCGGGCCTTGAAGATCGAGACGAGCAGGGCCACGGCGGTCAGCGAGCGCTCGCCGCCGGAGAGCAGCGACAGCCGCTTGACCTTCTTGCCCGGCGGGCGGGCCTCGACGTCCACGCCGGTGGTGAGCATGTTGTCGGGATCGGTCAGGACGAGCCGGCCGTCGCCGCCGGGGAACAGCCGCGAGAACACCCCTTCGAACTCCCGGGCGGTGTCCCGGTACGCCTCGGTGAAGACCTGCTCGACGCGCTCGTCGACCTCCTTCACGACCTGGAGGAGGTCGGCGCGGGTCTTGCGGAGGTCGTCCAGCTGCTCGCTGAGGAACTTGTGCCGCTCCTCCAGCGCGGCGAACTCCTCCAGGGCGAGCGGATTCACCTTCCCGAGCTGCTGGTAGGCCCGTTCGGCCGCCCTCAGGCGCTTCTCCTGCCGGGCACGCACGAAGGGGCCCGGACGGTTGCGGGGATGCTCCGGGTCCTCCGGCAGCTCCTCGCCCTCCGCCGGGAGCGACGGCGGAACCGGCTGGTCGGGTCCGTACTCGGCGACCAGGGCGGCGGGCTCGACGCCGAGTTCCTCCAGGGACCGGGCCTCCAGGGCCTCGATCCGCAGCCGCTTCTCGGCGCCGAGGACCTCGCCCCGGTGGACGGAGTCGGTCAGCTTGTCCAGCTCGCCCTTGAGCTCCCGGCCGCGGTCGCGGGCGGCGGCGAGTTCCTGCTCGCGCAGGCCCTTGGCGTACTCGGCGTCCGCCTTCTCGGTGTCGGCGCGGCCGAGCGAGACCTCGATGTGCGCGAGGAGCTGGCGGGCGCCGTCGGCGACGGCCTCCGCGACGGCGGCCTCGTGGCGGCGGCGGGCCCGGCGGCGCTCGGCGCGGGCGCGTGCCTCGCGCTCGGCGCGGGCGGCGCGGTCGAGCCCGTCGGCCCGGCCCGCGAGCCCATTGACCCGCTCCTCGTGGGTGCGCAGCTGGAGGCGTGCCTCCATCTCGGTCTGCCGGGCGTTGGCTCCGTCCGCGGCGAGCCGGTCCCGGGCAGCGGTGTCGGGCTCCTCCTCGCCTCCCTCCCCGAAGGGGCGACTCTCCTCGGCCACGGCGAGCCGTTCGGCGCACTCCTCGACCTCGGCGAGGGCCCGGTGCAGGGCCTCCTCCGCCTTGGCCGCGGCGGCCGCGGCGCGCTCGGCCTCGCCGGCCGCACCCTTGGCCTGGCCGGCGAGCCGGCCGAGCTGCTGGGCCACGCCGGCCCGGGCGCGCTCGTCCTCCCGCCGGCGTTCCCCGAGCTCCTCGACGAGCGAGGCGGCCTGTACGCGGCGCTGCTCGGCGGCCACCCGTACGTCGGCCAGCGCGGCGCAGCTCACGTCGAGCCCGGCGAGCTCCCGGTCGGCCTCGTCCACGGCTGCCTGCACCTCGATGAGACTGGGCACTCCGGCGGAACCGCCGTACGCGAGGTGCGCCCCGAGCACGTCCCCGTCCTGCGTCACGGCCACCAGATCGGGCCGCACCCGCACCACGGCCTCGGCCTCGTCGAGCCCGCCCACGACCACGTAGTCCCGCAACACCCAGGCCACGGCCCGGCAGAGCGCGTCGTCTCCCCCGACCAGCGCCGCCGCCACCGTCCACCCGCCCGGAGCCGCTCCGGATCCCGGCTCCGTGCCTTCGCCGTACGCACCGGCGGCGGCCGGGGCGGAACCGTCCGCACCTCCGGCGGGCGCCTGGGCAAGGGCGTGGGCGGGGCGGGGAACATCCGGCCGCGCCGGAGCCGCCGCCCCGGCCGGGCCGGCCGGCTCCGGCGGGCCCGGCTGCGGGCCGATGCCCGGAGCGGCGGACGGAGCCGGGGCGGCCTGCGCGCCCGGAGTACCGGCCGACACGTCCCGAACGGGCAGCGCGCCGCCCGCGGGTGCGGACGGCGCGGAGGTCTGGGCGGGCACCCCCGCCGGGGTGATCAGCAGGGTCGCCCGCCCGGCATCGGCCGCCCGCAAGTGCCGCAGCGCCGTGGCGGCGGCCGTCGCCGAGCCCACCGCCACCGCGTCCGCCGCCGCCCCCAGCGCCGCCGCGACCGGGACCTCGTACCCCGCCGCCACCGTCAGCCGCTCGGCGGCCGGTCCGAGCAGCCCGGCCAGCTGCTCCCGCGCCGCCAGCAGCGCCCCCGTGCCGTCCTTCCGCCGCAGCCCCAGCGCCAGTGCCTCGCACCGGGCCGCGACCGCGGCACGGGAACGATCCGCCACCGCGAGCGCGTCCCGCGCCTCGCCGAGCCCGGCCTCCGCCGCCGCCAGTTCCGCCCGCGCCGCGTCGTGCGCGGCGGACGCCGTGCCCGTGTCGGGGTCGGTGGCCTCCACCTCCGCGGCCAGCGCCTCGTACTCCTCGCGTGCCGCCACCGCCCGCGACTCCGCCTCGTCTCGTGCGGCCACCAGCCGGTCGATCCCGTCCTGTGCGGCGCCCGCCCGCGAACGGGCCGCGCCCAGCCGGCCGGTCAGCCTGGCCAGGCCCTCCCGCCGGTCGGCGATCGCCCGGGCCGCGTCCCGGAGCCGGCGTTCCTCCTCCGCCAAGGCCCGTTCCAGCTCGGCCCGGTGCTCGACCGTGTCCTCCAGGGCGCGGCTCGCCGCCTCCAGGGCGGCCGTCAGTTCCGCTTCCTGCTCGCGGATCCGGGCCGCTTCCCGCTCCAGTTCCTCCGGGTCCCGGCCGGTCCGCTCCTCCTCCACCGGCGCCGTCGCGCTCTTGACCCGGGCGTCGGCCAGCGACACCGTGCCGCGTACCCGTTCCGCCAGCTGCGACAGCTCGTACCAGGTCTGCTGGGCCCGGGTCAGCCGCGGAGCCAGCGACCGTACGGCCGCTTCGAGTTCCGCCTCCCGGCGCAGCGCGAGTTCGAGTTCGGCCTCGGCCGTCTCCTTGCGTTCCTTCAGCGCCGCCTCGTCCGCGATCTCCGCGGCCAGCGCGGTCCGCAGGGTGACCAGGTCGTCGGCGAGCAGCCGCAGCCGCGCGTCCCGCAGGTCTGCCTGGATCACGGCGGCCCGCCGGGCCACCGCCGCCTGCCGGCCGAGCGGCTTGAGCTGCCGCCGCAGTTCCTCCGTCAGGTCCTGCACCCGGGCGAGGTTGGCCTGCATGGAGTCCAGCTTCCGCAGCGCCTTCTCCTTGCGCTTGCGGTGCTTGAGGACGCCCGCCGCCTCCTCGATGAAGGCCCGGCGTCCCATCGGGTCCGCGTGCAGGACGGAGTCCAGCTGGCCCTGACCGACGATCACGTGCATCTCGCGGCCGATGCCGGAGTCGGAGAGCAGCTCCTGGATGTCCAGCAGCCGGCAGGTGTCACCGTTGATCTGGTATTCGCTGCCGCCGTTGCGGAACATGATCCGCGTGATCGTGACCTCGGCGTACTCGATCGGCAGGGCGCCGTCGGAATTGTCGATGGTCAGCGACACCTCGGCACGGCCGAGCGGAGGCCGCCCGGTGGTGCCGGCGAAGATGACGTCCTCCATCTTCCCGCCGCGCAGCGACTTCGCGCCCTGTTCGCCCATGACCCAGGACAGCGCGTCCACCACATTGGACTTGCCCGAGCCGTTGGGGCCCACGACACAGGTGATCCCGGGTTCAAAACGCAGGGTGGTGGCGGATGCGAAGGATTTGAATCCGCGCAGGGTCAGGGCCTTGAGGTGCACGCCGCCGGACTCTACCTTTCGCGTGCGGTTTCACCCAGGAACGTGCAGGGCACAACAGACCTTAAAGATTCGACCCCGCGCTAAAGAAAGAAGGGACGCCGGAGCGTCCCTTGCAGATCATGCCGGGGCTGGGAAGTGGAGCTGAGTGACGAGAGCGCGGATCAGGTGAGCGCAGGCTCCGCCTTGGGTACGTCGATGTCGATGCTGTCCAGCAGCGAGTCTCCGTGCTGCGCGGCGGCCGTCAGCGCGTCGTTCTCGGACTGAATCCGTACGAGCTCGGACTCGAGGTCCTGGACGCGCTGCTGAAGCCGTCGCATCTCGGCGAGGAGTCGCGGGTCGGAACCGCCGACGTAACCGAGAAGCGCCTTTGCCATGATGGATGGTCCTCCACACTGAGTGACCGACCGAAGCGGTGTGGGTCGTGAGGGAATCGCACCCGCGGTGTCCGGCAGTGCCTGTCAGTCACTGCGCTACTACTGCCAACACTGCCAAACAGCTCAGGTGCGCGGGGCTTCCAGCGTCTCACCAAAAAGTTTGACGGTCAACACGATCACGCCCCGTATCGGCGGGCATCCCGGCGTTCCCACGGCCCGCGGCCCGGGCCCGGAGATCGTCCTCGCCTCCGAGCCTTCCACGGATCACCGCCCCGGGCAACGTCTGCGCAGATCAGTCCATGATCAGCGAATCGCGAAATCCTCGTAGCGGCCGCGCGGCACTCCCCAGATCTCCGTCACCCCGTCGACCCTCCCCGGCGTGTCGGAAGACCGCAGCCAATCGAGCAGCCGGTGGCAATTCTCACGTTGACCTTCGGCCACCACCTGCACCCGGCCGTCGTCGAGATTGAGGGCGAAACCGGTCAGCCCGCCGATCTCCAGAGCATTGGCCCTGGTGAACCAGCGAAAGCCCACTCCCTGTACACGGCCGCGCACCCAGGCCGTGAGCCGGACGTCTTCATTCATGCACGAACGCTAACCGGGCCCTCACAGATCGTCCGCATCGGCCATCCGGCTCATGGCGTACAGTCGCCGACCAATGACCTCACCCATTTGGGTGAGTTAGGGACGATCTTGGAAGGCACCGTCGATGGGACGTCACCGACTCCCCGCGCCGCCCCGCGGCAAGCGCGGCACCGCCGTACGCACCGGCCTCCTCGGCGTCTCCGTGGCCGTGGCCCTGGGGACGGCGGCCGTGACCACCGGCCTGGTGCCGGTCGGCAGCGCCTTCCCGTACGTCGGCCAGGAGAGCGACACCGGCCGGAAGACGGAGGCGAAGCCGGAGCGGAGCCCCGCTCAGGGCAGCCACCTCCAGCAGCAGGGCGGCCTGGCCAACCTGCCGGGCCGCGCACCGGCCCGCACCACTCCGCCCGCCTCGGCTTCGGCTTCGGCTTCGGCTTCGGTCCCGGCATCGCCGTCGGCTTCGGCGTCGGCTTCGGCATCCCCCTCTCCCTCGGCCACCCCGACCCCTTCCGCCACGCCCTCCACCAAGGCCCCGGCCCCCACCCCGGTGAAGAGCCTGCTGAAGAAGAGCACCCCCCGGCCAGCCGCCACCCCGTCGAAGGCCGCGCCGCAGCCCGTGCAGCCCGTGCCGCCCGCCCCGCCCACCGGCCACTCGGCCGAGGAGACGGCCGTCCTGAACCTGGTGAACCAGGAGCGCGCGGCGGTCGGCTGCCCCGCGGTCCGGGCGAACCCGCCGCTGGCCGCCCTCGCCGGCGCCTTCAGCAAGGACATGGCGGTCCGCGGCTTCTTCGACCACACCGACCCCGACGGCCGGACCCCCTGGGACCGCGCCGCCCAGGCCGGCCTCTCCGGCATGGCCGCCGAGAACATAGCCCGCGGCCAGGGCGACGCCGCGTCCGTGATGAAGGGCTGGATGAACAGCCCCGGCCACCGCGCGAACATCCTCAACTGCGAGTACCGCACGCTGGGCGTCGGCATGTACGACGCCCCGGGCGGCCCCTGGTGGACCCAGGACTTCGGCATCTGAACGAACAATCGAACAGAAGAACGCCGGCGGGAACACCCGCGAGCGCCGACGCCCCGCGACCTCGAAGGTCGCGGGGCGTCGGCGCTCGCCGGTACCGCCGGCACGGCGGGTGGGTCAGGAGGCGACGGCGGCGCGGCCGGCGTTGAAGACGCGGGCGGTCTCGACGACGCGGCGGCCCAGGTGGGTGGCGGTCTCGAGGTCGGCCTTGTGGACGCCCTCGGTGCCCTGGTCGGAGTTGCTCTGCGCGGCGGCGCCGGAGAAGAAGCCGAGACGGTTGATGTCGTTCTCGGAGGCGGTCGAGGCGTTCCAGCCCGGCTTGAGGCCGAGGTTGACCCAGTGCATGCCGTGCTGCGCGGCGAGGACCTGGAAGAACTGCAGGGTGTGAAGCTTGTCGCCGCTCTTGGAGGCGGAGTTGGTGAAGCCGGCCGCCAGCTTGTTCAGCCAGGCGTCGCCGAACCAGCGCTTCGAGGTGGCCTCGGCGAAGACGTGGAAGGCCCCGGAGGCGGTGCCCATGTACGTCGGCGAGCCGAAGATGATCGCGTCGGACGCGTCCAGCAGCTCCCACTGCGCGTCGTCGATCTCGTCCACCTTGACCAGGTGAACCGTGGCACCGGCCTCCAGCGCTCCGTCGCGCACGGCCTCGGCGACGACCGCGGTGTGGCCGTAGCCCGAGTGGTAGGCGATCGAGACGACGGGGGTGTTCGCGGACATGACGGTTCTCCCTCAACGGTGGTGCGGGCCGCGGTGCGGCGCCGCTGTGGTGCGATGAGGAAAGGTAAGCACTAACTTTTCGGAAGCGCAACCTTCCAGTTAGCGCTACCCGGGAGTACGCTTGAGGGCATGGAGACCACCGCCCGCACCGAGAACGTCTGCGCCGAGGACCTCGCCTACGACGTGTTCGCGCGCGCCTGCCCCTCCCGCGAGACGCTGGAACACGTCACGGGACGGTGGGGCAGCCTCACCCTGACCGCCCTCCACGACGGGGCGTGCCGCTTCAACGAGCTGCGCAGGCGTGTGGACGGCGTGAGCGAGAAGATGCTGTCGCAGACGCTGCACGCGCTGGAGCGGGACGGGCTGGTGCACCGGGAGGCGCAGGCGACCAACCCTCCGCGGGTGGATTACGAGCTCACGGAGCTCGGCCGGGGCGCGGCGGAGCGGCTGATGGGCCTGATCCGCTTCCTGGAGGGCAACACCCCGGCGGTACTGGAGGCGCGGGACCGTTACGACGAGGCGCGCGGCGGGCGCTGACAGCGCGGGCAGAAGTAGCTCGACCGGTTCATCCACGGGCGGCGGCGCATCGGTGTGCCGCAGCGCCGGCAGGGCTCGTCCTCGCGCCCGTAGGCGTCGAGCGACCGGTCGAAGTAGCCGGATTCGCCGTTGACGTTGACGTAGAGGCTGTCGAAGCTGGTGCCGCCGACGGCGAGGGCGGCGTTCATCACGTCCCGGACATGACCGAGGAGTTCCGTGCTCCGGGGGCGGGTGAGGGTGGCGGTGGGGCGCTCGTAATGCAGCTTCGCCCGCCAGAGCGCCTCGTCCGCGTAGATGTTGCCGACCCCGCTGATCAGCGACTGGTCGAGCAGGGCGCGCTTGACCGTGGTCCGCTTGGCGCGCAGTGCGCGGTGGTAGGCCGCCTCTTCGAAGAGCGGGTCGAGGGGGTCCCGCGCGATGTGCGCGATGACGTCCGGCAGGCCCTCGGGGGTGGTGTCGTGGAGGGACAGCCCGCCGAAGGTGCGCTGGTCCACGAACCGGAGCTCGGTTCCGGCGGCGTCCTCGAAGCGGAGCCGGATGCGCAGGTGCTTCTCGTCGGGGGCGTCGGCGGGCTGCACGAGGAGCTGGCCGCTCATCCCGAGGTGGCCGAGGACGGCCTGGCCGGCCGGGCCCTCGGACTCCGCGCCTTCCAGGGGCAGCCACAGGTACTTGCCGCGCCGCTGCGGCACGCCGACGGTGCGGCCGGTGAGACGGGCCGCGAAGTCGGCGCCGCCGGCCGGGTGGCGGCGTACGGCGCGCGGGTGCAGCACCTCGACGTCCGCGATCGTCCGCCCGGCGACCCAGCGCTCCAGCCCGCGGCGTACGACTTCGACCTCGGGCAGCTCGGGCACGGCGTCTCTCCTCCGGAGGGTTTCCTGCGGTCGAGCGTACTCGCGCCCTGCGGGCGGCCCTTCCCCACCCCGCCCTCCCCCGGGTTCCGTCCGGTGGGGGTACCCCGGCGAGGCCAGGGGGAGGACCCCATGGCGAAACCGGGGCCTGCGGGCCGGTGGCGGCCGGTCGCGCAGTCCCTCGCGCCGATGACGGGGCGCGGCACCCGGCCGTCGGCGGACATGACTCCGCCCGCCCCGGGGGCCGGGGCGGGCGGAGGGAAGCTCGAAGGAAGGCCGGGCCGTCAGGCGCCGGGGGCCGTGTCGGTGGGGGTCGGCGTCCCACCATCCCCGCCGGAGGCCGAAGCCTCGGCGGCGGCCTTTGCGGCTGCGGCCCGCTCGTCCGCGGCCGCGCGGATCGCGCGCCACGCGGACTCGGCCGCCTGCTGTTCCGCTTCCTTCTTGCTGCGGCCGGTGCCGGTGCCGTACGAGACACCACCGACGCGGGCGGCAGCAGTGAAGACCTTCTCGTGGTCCGGCCCGGTCTCCGAGACCAGGTACTCCGGCACGCCAAGGCCCTCGGCCGCGGTGAGTTCCTGGAGGCTGGTCTTCCAGTCCAGGCCGGCACCGAGGTTGGAGGACTTCTCGATCAGCGGGTCGAAGAGCCGGTGAACCAGCTCCGAGGCCGCGTCGAGGCCCTGGTCGAGGTAGACCGCACCGATCACCGCTTCCAGGGTGTCGGCGAGGATGGACGCCTTGTCCCGGCCGCCCGTGCCCTCTTCGCCCCGGCCGAGCCGGATGAAGGAGCCGAGCTCGAGGCCGCGGCCGACCTCCGCCAGCGCACGCGAATTGACCACCGCGGCCCGCAGCTTGGCCAGCTGGCCTTCTGGCAGGTCCGGGTGGGTCCGGTACAGCGTGTCCGTGACCACCAGGCCGAGCACCGAGTCCCCGAGGAACTCCAGCCGCTCGTTGGTGGGCAGACCGCCGTTCTCGTACGCGTACGAACGGTGGGTCAGCGCACGCACCAGAAGGGCGGACTCGAGCTTGTACCCGAGCCGCCCTTCCAGAAGCGTGTGGGACGAGGCCGCGTTGCCGCTGTCCGCCTGCTTTTTGTCGCCGGCAAGCTCAGACATTGCGCCTCTCACCAGCCGCTCAGACCTCGAGGACCTGGCGCTTGTTGTAGGTGCCGCAGCTCGGGCACGCGATGTGCTGCTGCTTCGGCTCCTGGCAACGCTCACACGAAACCAGGGGGGTGACCGCAGCCTTCCACTGCGACCGGCGGTGGCGCGTGTTGCTGCGCGACATCTTCCGCTTCGGAACAGCCACGGCTACTTCTCCTGCTTCTCGGCGGCGCCCCGGACGTCTGCGTCAGAAGCCGCGCCGCTCATGTTGTCCTTCTCGTCGTCCTGATCGGTCACGACGAGTCCCTGCAGTGCCGCCCAACGGATGTCGACGGCGTCGTGGTGGTGGTCCGGGTCGTCATTCAGGCTGAGCCCGCAGTCGGGGCACAGACCGAGACAGCCCTCCCGGCACACCGGCTGCAGCGGCAGTGCGAGCACCACCGCGTCCCGCAGCACGGGTTCGAGGTCGAACATGCCGTCCTCGAGGAAAAGCATGCCCTCGTCGTCCTCGGCGTCGTCGCCCGGCTCCGCCTTGTGGCGGCCCCGGTCGTCGGCGTCAGGGTACGAGAACATCTCCTGGAAGTCCGTGTCGAGCTCTCGCTCCACGGCCTCCAGACACCTTACGCACTCCCCCAGGGCGGTTGCACGGGCGGTGCCTGTGACAAGCACCCCTTCCATGACCGACTCCAGGCGGAGGTCGAGCTCCACGGGAGCGCCTTCCGGCACTCCGATGACCCCCTCCAGGCCGAGGTCGGCCGGAGCGGAGATGTCGCGGGACAGCCGCTGCATGGCACCAGGACGCCGACCCAGCTCGTGCGTGTCGAACACGAGCGGGTTGCGGTGGTCAAGGCGGGTGTTCAGGGCCGTTCCTGCTTTCGGAAAGATCGTTGCCGCGCGCTTTTGGGCACGCGAGATGGCGGCGCATACGCGCGACCGAACAGTCAGGATACCCGCCGCTCCGCCGATAGCCCAATCCGGTACGGAGCCGCTGCTAGCGCCCCTGCTCGTACTGGCGCAGCTGATCCAGGTTGATCATGCTCGTGTCGAAGAAGCTGGTCTCGTCGAGCGCGGGCTGCTGCGCCTGGTGCTGGTGTACCTGGTGCTGCTGATGCGTCTGGTGCTGCTGGTACGCCGCGTACGGGTCGGCCTGCGCGTGCGGCTGGTACGAGCCGTAGGGGTCGGCCTGGGGCTGCTGGTAGCCCGCGTACGGGTCGGCGAAGGGCGCGGCGTAAGCCGCTCCGGTGGAGCCGGTGCTTGCACCGGCGTAGGCGTCAGGATGCTGCTGGGCCTGCTGGGGCTGATGCGTCTGCTGGTACGCGTACGTGTCGTAGAGCGGCTCGGGCTGCGCCGGTACGGCGGCCTGCGGGGCCGGCTCGGGGTCCGGCTCCGCCAGCGCGGCCAGGAAGTCCGCGTCGGCTGCCGTCCGGGCCTGCGGGACGCCCGCCGCGTCCCGTGCCGCCATGTGCGCGCCCAGGTCGTCCACGGCCACCCGGCCCTGGAGCTTCTGCCGGCCGCGGCCCACCGCCTCCAGGGTCCCCGCCAGCACCGTCTCGAAGGCGGCGAGCTTGGCCGAGATGTAGGCGTCCGCCGAGCCATGGCCGTCGTCCGTGACCTCGCCGGCCAGCAGCTTCTCCCGGCCGCGGTCCACCGAACCGATGGTCTTGGTGAGCACGACCTCGAAGTTGGCGAGCTTGCTGTCCACGTAGTCGTCCGCCTCGGCGCGGATCTCCTCCGCCTCCCGGCGGGCGTCGTCCAGGATCCGGTCCGCCTCGGCCTGTGAGCGCCGGGCCACCTCGGTGTCGGAGATCAGCGATCCGCGCTGGGCGTGTGCGGACTCGATGATCCGGTCGGCCTCCTGACGGGCCTCCTGGACGAGCTGTTCCCGGCCGCCGATCAGCTCCTGCGCCTGGGCGAGCGAGCCGGGCAGTGCCTGCCGGACCTCGTCCAGCAGACCGAGCAGCTCGGCCCGGTTCAGCACGCAGGAGGCCGACATGGGCATGGACCGGGCACTCTCGACCGCCGCGACGATCTCGTCGAGCTTCTTCTGCACGTCCATACGGGCTCGCACTCTCTCGGCCCCGGGCGGTTCCCGAGACGGACGGGACGACTGTACGGCCACCCGGGGGCCGCCGGACCCCCGCTGACGCGGCGTCAGCGGGGCCGGGCCGGGGTCAGCGCTCGGCCAGCCGCTGGACCAGGGCCGCGTGGACGTGCGGCGGCAGCAGGTGGGAGACGTCGCCGCCCCATGCGGCGACCTCCTTGACCAGCGAGGACGACAGGAAGCTGTAGGTGGGGTTGGTGGGCACGAAGAGCGTCTCGACGCCCGTGAGCCCGTTGTTCATCTGGGCCATCTGGAGCTCGTAGTCGAAGTCGCTGACCGCACGCAGCCCCTTGACGATGGCGGGGATGTCGCGCTGCTTGCAGAAGTCGACGAGCAGGCCGTGGAAGGCCTCCACCTGGACGTTGCCGTACTCGGCCACCGCCTCGCGGATCAGCTCGATCCGCTCCTCGACCGTGAACAGCCCCTTCTTGGACTGGTTGATCATCACGGCGACGTGGACGACGTCGTAGAGCCTGGAGGCGCGTCCGATGATGTCGAGGTGTCCGTTGGTGATGGGGTCGAAGGATCCCGGACAGACGGCGCGGCGCAACTGAACTCCCTCGTTCATGAGTCTTCGCTGGTGAGAGCGGCGCGACCGTACCAGAGGGTGCCTTCGCCGTACCGCCGGGAGCGGAGCGGCTCGAACCCGTCCGGCCAGGGGAACGCGCCGCTTCGAGTGCTGCGCTCCACGGTGACGAGCGCGTCCGGCGTGATCCAGCCGTTGGAGCGGAGTGTGAGCAGGATCTCGCCGAGGTCCTGGCCCGTCACGGCGTACGGCGGGTCCAGGAAGACGATGTCGTACGGCTCCCCGGGCGGCGGGCCGGCGGCGACCTGTTCGGCCTTGCCCGCCCGGAACTCGGCCCCGGGCAGGCCGAGTACGCGGATGTTGTCCCGGATGGTCTTCCCGGCCCGGGCGTCGGCCTCCACGAGCAGGGTGTGCGCGGCGCCGCGGGAGAGGGCCTCCAGCCCGACCGCGCCGGAGCCGCCGTACAGGTCGAGCACCCTGGCTCCCTCGACCCCGTGCAGGGACTCCCAGGTGGAGAACAGGCCCTCGCGCGCCCGGTCGGAGGTCGGCCGGGTGCCGTTGCCGGGGGGCACGGCCAGCCGTCGCCCGCCGGCCGTGCCGGCGATCACGCGGGTCATCTGGGTTCCTTCGGTGTGCGGAGGGCGGTCTGCGGGTCGGGTGGGACCGCCCTGGCCGGGCGGCCACCCCCATTGTCAGCCCTTCTCCAGGTACTGCTCCCGCTCGGTGTCGAGAAGTGCGTCGAGGGCGGTCCGCAGGCCGGCCAGCCGCTCCAGGTCCGGGTCGGCGGCGACCACCCGGGCGGCCTCCTCCCGGGCCTGGGCGATGATCTCCTCGTCCTCGATGACGGCGAGCATCCGCAGGGAGGACCGGACCCCGGACTGGGCCTGGCCGAGTACGTCGCCCTCGCGGCGCTGCTCCAGGTCGATCCGGGAGAGCTCGAAGCCGTCGAGGGTGGCGGCGACGGCGGCGAGCCGGGCCCGGGCCTGGCTGGCCTCGGGCATCTCGCTGACCAGGAGGCAGAGCCCGGGGGCGGAGCCCCGGCCGACGCGGCCGCGGAGCTGGTGCAGCTGCGAGACGCCGAACCGGTCGGCGTCCATGATCACCATCACGGTGGAGTTGGGCACGTTCACCCCGACCTCGATGACGGTGGTGGCGACCAGCACCTGGACCTCGCCGGCCGCGAACCGGCGCATCACCTCGTCCTTGTCGGCGGGGTCCATGCGCCCGTGCAGCACCTCCACCGCCAGTCCGGCCAGCGGTCCGGTGCGCAGCTGCTCGGCGATGTCCAGGACGGCGAGCGGCGGCCGCTTCTCGGCGAGGTCCTCCGCGGAGGGCTCGGCGGAGGAGCCTGGGGCAGAACCGGCGGACTTCTTCTTCGGCTCGTCCTCGCCGTCCCCGATCCGCGGGCACACCACGTACGCCTGATGGCCCTTGCCGACCTCCTCGCGGACCCGTTCCCAGGCGCGGGTGAGGAAGTGCGGCTTGTCCTTGGCGGGGACCACGTGGGTGGCGATGGGGGAACGGCCGGCGGGCAGCTGGTCCAGGACGGAGGTCTCCAGGTCGCCGAAGACGGTCATCGCGACGGTGCGCGGGATCGGGGTGGCGGTCATCACCAGCAGGTGCGGCGGCTGCTTGCCCTTGGACCGCAGGGCGTCGCGCTGTTCCACGCCGAAGCGGTGCTGTTCGTCGACGACGACCAGGCCGAGGTCGTGGAACTGCACCTTGTCCTCGATCAGCGCGTGCGTGCCGATGACGATCCCGGCCTCGCCGGTGACCAGGTCCAGCAGGGCCTGGCGGCGGGCGGGCATCCCCATGGAGCCGGTGAGCAGCACCACCTTGGTGCCCCGTTCCGCCCCGCCGAGCATCCCGCCCTCGGCGAGCTCTCCCATCATCTCGGTGATCGACCGGTGGTGCTGCTGGGCGAGCACCTCGGTGGGCGCCAGCATGGCGGCCTGCCCGCCGGAGTCGACGACGGCGAGCATGGCGCGCAGCGCGACCATCGTGTTGTGCGTCACCGTGAAGTGGTCGGTGACGTAGGCGCGGCTCGGGTGGGCAACGCTGATGCACTGGACCGGCTTCACACCGACGTATTCCACGGCCCGAACGGCTCGCCGGAAGGTGTTGTACTTGGGCCTCACCCGCAAGCGCGCCGCCTTGCGCGACAGCCGGAACGGGGGGAATTCGTCCGGCAGGGCCACGGAAACGTTGAATGCCCCCTTCTTCGGCAGAATGCGGGCGCGGCCACCGAGTGACCGCGCCAGCCACGCCACGTCCTCCGCCAAGCGCTTGGACACGCTGCAGAGCGAGATGCTCATGCCGTTCGCGTCGATCGTGCCGTCGGTGTCCATGAGTCCTTGGAGTACCGCAAGACGCTCCTTGACCGAGGCGTTCTTGTACGGCTCCGGAACGTACTTGTCGTGTGAGCCGGCACCCCACAGCCCCAGGTCGCGGAGCGCCTGGATCACCGGATTCCTCCGGGTGCCTCCCCGCGGACCGCTCATCCGAATCGTGTAGTCGCAGGTGGATCCCGGAACTGGAGTGAGGACGCAGTCGGGTGCCACCGCCGCTTCCACCGCGGCGCGGATCTCCGCATCCGTGGTCGACAGCCTCAAGTTGTGCCGGAACGACCCGTCGCCAATGAGGACGCCCAGCAGGTAGGGATCGAGGGGGCGGTCACCGAGATCGTCGAGATCCACCGGAACGGCGACCGGCAGGTACCACTTCGAGGAACCGTTGGCTTTGACCAGATCAGTCCTGATCTCCCTCGTGGTCATGACCTTGGGCTCCTGCCCTCGGTGCCAGGCACAGCTCGTGTCCACGATCCACAGATGCTCGTCGTCGCACTCGACCGTGCTCCCGTCGGAGAGCAACAGACGCCACACGTCGCGTTCTCCCTGGGGGAACACGCCGTCGACGATCGCGACGTCGCCGGTCGGGACCACCACCTGGTCTCCGACCGCGAGCTCCCCCATCGCCTTGTAGCCGGACGGCGTCAGTACCAACGAATCCAGCGGCTGGGCCTTGCCTGAGCCGACCTCGCCCTGGAGAAGGCGGTGCATGGGGTGTTCGGTGGCGAGGTCGTCGAAGATCTCCTTCGAGACCTTCTGCTGGCCCTCGGTGAGGGTGAAGGGCAGTTTGGCGTCGAAGGCGTCGAGCAGTCCGCCGGGGGCGGGGCGGCGGGCCACGGCCGGGAGCTGGCTGTCGGCGTGGCGGCGGCGGGCCAGCGCGACCTGGAGGACGAAGGCCTCGTCCCACTTGAGGCGGTCGCGGGCGGCGGCCACCTCGGCCTTGTTGCGCGGCCGGTGGATCTGCTGCAGGGCCTCGGGGAGCGGGAGCATGCCGCGGCCCTCGCGGAGCGCGGGCGGCAGCGGGTCGATGGCGTCCGCGGTGCGCGGCAGGACCGCGTCGACCGCCTTGGAGATCTTCCAGGTCTCCAGCTTGGCGCAGGCCGGGTAGATCGGGATGAGCCGGCCGGCGAAGGCGTCCACCGCCTCGCGGTCGGAGCCCTCGCCGCTCAGCAGCTCGTAGGCGGGGTGGGAGAGCTGGAGCTTCCGGTTGAACATGCCGACCTTGCCGGCGAACATCGCGCGGGTGCCGGGCAGCAGGTCCTTGTGCGGCTTGTGCACGCCAGAGCCGAAGAAGACCAGCTGGAGGCGGCCCGCGCCGTCGGTGATGGTGACTTCGAGGCGTCTGCCGCGGCCGCCGTTGAAGGTCAGGATCCTCGCGTCCGCCACCTGCGCGACCACCGTGACGTGCTCGTCGAGCTGGTCGGCGAGCTCGGCGAGGGCGGTGAGCTCGCCGCGCTCGGCGTACCGGCGGGGGTAGTGGTGCAGCAGGTCTCCGACCGTGTGCAGGCCGAGCTGCTCGGCCAGCACCTTGCCGGTGGCGGGGCCGAGGGTCTTCTTGAGCGGTTCATCCAGTCCGGGCACGTGTCCCATTGCACACCATGGCGGTGACAGCGGGGCCGCGCGCGGGGCTGCGGTCGGCACGGGGCGGACCGGCGACCGGAGCTCTGCCCGTTGCGCCGCCGGGCTTCGGCCGGGCGGGATCCTTCCGCGGGGCGGGGGTGTCCCGGTGTGCCCACCCGTCCCGCCCTGCGGGACGCCTGCCCACACCGGGGGTGGGTTGCCGGACGCCTGCCCACACCGGGGGCGGGGTTCTTACTCCACGCCGATCAGGAGGGGGGCGCAGTGGCGGCCGCCCCGGTAGGTGACCGTGTCGACGGCGAGGTGGCCGCCGCGGACGTAGGACTCCAGGCGGTCGGCGAGGGTGTCGGGGGCGTCCGGTCCGAGGACCAGCGTGACGAGTTCGCCGCCGGAGCCGAGCATCCGCTGCAGGACCGCCTCGGCGGTGGCGGCCAGGTCGGAGCCGATCACGGCGACGTCGCCTTCGATCAGCCCGAGCACGTCCCCGGCCTGGCAGATTCCGGCGGAGGTGAAGGACTGCCGTTCGGCGACGGCCAGTTCGCCGTAGCGGGTGGCGCCGGCCGCCGAGGTCATGGCGACCACGTCCTCGTCGAAGCTGCCGCCGGGGTCGTGGACGGCGAGGGCCGCCAGGCCCTGGACCGCGGACCGGGTCGGGATCACGGCCACCCGGACGCCCTCGGCGCGGGCCTGCTCCGCGGCGGCCGAGGCGGCGGCGCGCAGGTCCGCGTCGTTCGGCAGCAGCACCACCTCGCGGGCGTGTGCCCGCCGGATGGCGTCGACCAGCCCCTCGGCGGCCGGCGGCTCCCCGGGACGGGCCGGCACGGTGGTCGCTCCCGCCTCCCCGTAGAGGCCCGCGAGCCCCTCGCCGGGGACGACGGCCACCACCGCGCGCTGCGTGCGCTCGCCGCGGGACCTGCGCCGCTCGTCGCCGAAGTGGGTGATGCGGATCCGGTGCGGCCGTCCGGCGACCACTCCGGCCTCCACCGCGGCGCCGGGGTCGTCGACGTGGACGTGGACGTTCCACAGGCCGTCGCCGCCGACCACCACCAGCGAGTCGCCGAGGGCGTCGAGCCGCTCGCGCAGCCCGGCGACCGCCTCGTCGGAGGCATCCAGCAGGTAGATCACCTCGTACCCGGGGCCGCCCGGCTCCTCGTGGTCACAGGGGTCGGCGTGCCGGGGCACGGGCACGTGCCGGCCGGGCACCGGGTCGGCGGCGGGTTCCTGTCCGGAGAGGGCCTGCCAGAGCGCGCCCAGTACGGCGACCAGGCCGCAGCCGCCGGCGTCGACGACTCCGGCCCGCCCCAGCTCGGCCAGCTGGCCGGGGGTCCGTTCCAGGGCGGCCCGGGCCCCGTCGTAGGCGGCGCCGGCGACGGCGGCGGGTGTTCCGCCAGCGGCTCCGGCGGCCCGGGCGGCGGCCCCGGCGACGGTGAGCATGGTGCCCTCGACGGGGTGGGCCACGGCCTGGTACGCGGATTCCGCGGCGCGGGCGAGGGCCCGGGCCAGCCTCTCCCCGGCGGCCTCGGGGCCGGTGCCGGTGCCGGGGCCGGTGGCGCCGGCCGGGGCGCCGAGTACGTCGGCCATGCCGCGCAGCAGCTGGGCCAGGATGGTGCCGGAGTTGCCCCGCGCGCCTATCAGCGCGCCGTGCGCGTAGGCCCGTACGGCCTCGGCGAGCGAGACGGGGGCCGCCCCGGAGCCGGCACCGGTGGCCGTGCCGGTGCGTGCGGCGCAGGTCTCCTCGACCTCGCGGGCGGCCGCCTCGGCGGTCAGGTAGAGGTTGGTGCCGGTGTCCGCGTCCGCGACCGGGTAGACGTTGATCGCGTCGATCTCGTCGCGGGCCCGGCCCAGCGAGGCCAGGGCCAGCGAACTCCAGGTGCGCACCGCTTCGGCGTCGAGGATCTGCGACTCGTGCGGCACCGGGCGTTCCTCCTCCTGCGGGCTGGGGTTCACCGCAGAGTAACGGGGGGCGGGGCGGGAGCTGCCCGGCCCGTGGTAGTTTTCTTGGACGGCAGCAGTCGTTGTATGCTGCTCCGGTTGCCCGACGAAAGTCGGGTCATACCCCCCGGCAAACCACTTCAGACCTCTGATTCCGGTGCGCCGGAATTCACTGTAAGTGCATCTGAAGTCTTTGGAGTGACCTGTGGCTGCCAACTGCGACGTTTGCGGCAAGGGGCCGGGCTTCGGCAACAACATCTCGCACTCGCACCGCCGTACGCCCCGTCGCTGGAACCCGAACATCCAGCGTGTGCGTGCCGTGGTCGGTGGGACGCCGAAGCGCCTCAACGCCTGCACCTCGTGCATCAAGGCCGGCAAGGTCTCGCGCTGACGCTCCCGTCGTAGCGCAGCCTTCCGGTTGCCCGAGAAGCCGGTCCACCTCAGGGTGGGCCGGCTTTTTGCCATGTGCGGCGCGTTGCCGTCCGTGGCGCGGACGCGGAAACGGGAGAGGGCCCTGCCGCGTGCGGCAGGGCCCTCTCCCGTGCTCCCGGTGTGAGCTCAGCGCCACTGCCAGGCGTGGTCCACCGGCCCGATGCCGCCGCCGAGCGCGAAGCCGGCCCGGATCGCCCCGGTGACGTACTCCTTCGCCTCCATGACGGCCTGCGGCACGTCCTGGCCCTTGGCCAGCCCGGCCGCGATCGCGCTCGCCAGGGTGCAGCCGGTGCCGTGGGTGTGCCGGTTGTCGTGCCTCGGTGCGCGCAGCCACAGCTCGGAGGTGCCGTCCGTCAGCAGGTCGACCGCCTCCGGCCCGGCGGCCAGGTGCCCGCCCTTGATCAGCGCCCACTCCGGGCCGAAGCCGAGGACCGCCCCGGCGGCCCGCCGCATGTCGTCCTCGGTCTCCACGGTCACCCCGGTGAGCTGGGCGACCTCGTCCAGGTTCGGCGTGGCGACGGTGGCCTCGGGCAGCAGCAGCTTCCGTACGGCGTCCAGGGCGGAGGCGGCCAGCAGCGGGTCCCCGTGCTTGGAGACGCCCACCGGGTCCACCACGGCCGGGGCGTCCGTACCGGCCAGCAGCCCCGCCACGGCCTCCACCAGCGGCGCGGAGGACAGCATGCCGGTCTTCACCGCGTGCACGCCGATGTCGTCCGTCACGGCCCGGTACTGGGCCGTGACGGCCTCCACGGGGAGTTCCCAGACCCCGTGGACGCCCAGCGAGTTCTGGGCGGTCACGGCGGTCAGCACGCTCATTCCGTGCACGCCCAGGGCCTGCATGCTCTTGAGGTCGGCCTGGATGCCCGCCCCGCCGCCGGAATCGGATCCGGCTACGGTCAGGCAGAGCGGCGGCGCCACGGGCGGCGCACTTGTCATCGCAGGGGCTCCTCGGTGGATTCGCCGCCGAAGTGGTCCCAGCCGCCGGTGCTGGTCCACGGGGCGCCGTCGACGGTGACCTGGGGCTGGGCGGACGGGTTCAGCACCTCGCCGATCACCTTCCAGCGGGCGGGCAGCTTCACGTCCGGCGGGAAGGTGGCCACGATGGCGTGGTCCTCGCCACCGGAGAGCACCCACTGGAGCGGGTCCACCCCGACGGCCTGGCCGATGTCGAACATCTGGGTCGGGATGTCGATCGCGGCGGAGCGCAGGTCGATCCGGACCTTGCTGGCCTCGGCGATGTGGCCGAGGTCGGCGACCAGGCCGTCGCTGACGTCCGTCATGGCCGTGGCGCCGAGTCCGGCGGCCGCGGGGCCCGCGTGGTACGGCGGCTCGGGGCGGCGGTGCGCCTCGACGAAGGCCCGCGGGGAACGGAAGCCGCGGGACAGCACGGCGAAGCCGGCCGCCGACCAGCCCAGCCAGCCGGTCACCGCGACCACGTCGCCGGGCTGTGCGCCGGACCGGGTGACCGGCTCGTGGTTGCGCAGGTCGCCGAGGGCGGTGATGGCCACGGTGATGGTGTCGCCGCGGACCACGTCGCCGCCGACCACCGCGGCGCCCGCGACCTGACATTCGTCGCGCAGGCCGTCCATGAGTTCCGTGGGCCAGGTGACCGGCAGGTCGGCGGGCACCACCAGGCCGAGCAGCAGCGCGGTCGGGACGGCGCCCATGGCCGCGATGTCGGCCAGGTTCTGGGCGGCGGCCTTGCGGCCGACGTCGTACGCGGTGGACCAGTCACGGCGGAAGTGCCTGCCTTCCAGCAGGATGTCCGTGCTGGCCACGACCCGCCGGTCGGGGGCGGACACCACCGCGGCGTCGTCGCCGGGCCCGAGCCGTACCGCCGAGGTGGTGGTGAGCCGGGAGGTGAGCTCCCTGATGAGCCCGAACTCTCCCAGTTCGCCCACAGTGCCCTTCATCGCTGTGCTCCTTCTGGCCCAGTCCGCTTGCGGTCGCGAGCCGTCACAGCTCTGGGTACCGTCAACAGATACGTCAACTTCTGCTCTTCGTACGCCCCGCAGCGCGCGGCGCCTGGTCCCCGGGTCTCCCCGTGGCCCTCGGCGACGCGGTACCGTGGCGTCTCTTCTCCCCCGGGCCCACCCGAATGACCGGGCCCACCCCGAGGGTAGGGGAAATGCTCCTCGTGGCCGCCCTGGAGGTTCCGTGGTACAGGCGTACATCCTCATTCAGACCGAGGTGGGCAAGGCGTCGATCGTCGCCGAGTCCATCGCCGAGATCCCGGGGGTGATCCAGGCCGAGGACGTGACCGGGCCGTACGACGTGATCGTGCGCGCCCAGGCCGACACCGTGGACGAACTCGGCCGCATGGTGGTCGCCCGGGTCCAGCAGGTGGAGGGGATCACCCGCACGCTGACCTGCCCGGTGGTTCATCTGTAGCCCCCGTCTACTCTTGGCCGGTGATGTCCCTCCACCGCCGGCCGGTCGGTCTGCTGGCCCTGCCCGCCCTGGTCGCCGCCCTCTCCCTCGCGGGCTGCGCGCCGGGTGACCGGGTCGCCCGGGTGGCACCCCCGCCCTCACCGCCCGCCGAGGTCGCGGTGCTCTGTGCGGCGCTGCACGGTGAGCTCCCGGACACGGTGGCCGGTCTGGCGCGGACCGGGACGGATCCCGAGTCCGAGCTGACCGCCGCGTGGGGCGGCTCGGCGATCGTACTGCGGTGCGGCATCCCCAGGCCCGGGAAGATGCTGGATCCGGAACAGGACGGCATCACGGTGAACGGCGTCGGCTGGCTGATGGAGCAGCCGGCCGGCGGCGGGTTCCGGTTCACCACCGGGCTCCGCAAGGCGTACACCGAGGTCGTGGTGGACGAGGCGCACGCCAAGGACGCCGGGATGCTGGTCGGCCTCTCGGCGGCCATCGCCAGGACGGTGCCCGAGGGCATCGCCTCGTACTGAGCCCTGCGTGCGGGTGCCGTGCCTGCCGGCCCGCTCGCCCGGCCGTGTACCGCGCACCGAACCGCCCGCCGGGAGCGACCCGGCGGGCGGTTCGGTGCGCGTACGGCCGGGGGCGTCCGGCTAGCGCAGCCCGGTGGACCGGCGCAGCGCCGCCTGGATCAGCAGGTCGACCAGCTCCGGGTACTCGATCCCGGACTCCTGCCACATCCGCGGGTACATGGAGATCGGTGTGAAGCCAGGCATGGTGTTGATCTCGTTGATGACGAAGGTGCCGTCCTCGGTGAGGAAGAAGTCGGCACGCACCAGGCCCTCGCAGGAGGCCGCCTCGTAGGCCTCCACGGCGAGCCGCTGCACCTCGGCGGTCTGCTCCGGGGTGAGGGGCGCGGGCACGATCCCGGACGCCGAGTCGATGTACTTCGCCTCGAAGTCGTAGAAGTCGTGGCTGGAGACCGGCGGGATCTCGGCCGGGACGCTGGCCCGCGGCCCGTCCTCGAACTCCAGCACGCCGACCTCGATCTCGCGGCCGCGCAGCAGCGCCTCCACGATGATCTTCGGGTCGTGGCGCTGGGCCTCCTTGACGGCCGCGGCGAGGCCGGAGACGTCGTCGACCTTGGTGATGCCGATGGAGGAACCGGCCCGGGCGGGCTTGATGAACAGCGGCCAGCCGTGCTCGGCGGCGAAGTCCAGGACGCGGTCGCGGGCGGCGTTCTCATCCTGCGCCCACTCGCGGGGGCGGATCGTCAGGTGCGGGCCCACGGCCAGACCGAACGAGGTGAACACCCGCTTCATGTACTCCTTGTCCTGGCCGACGGCCGAGGCGAGGACGCCCGAGCCGACGTACGGGGTGCCGGAGAGCTCCAGGA
Organism: Streptomyces sp. NPDC048603; assembly: GCF_043199475.1. Taxonomy (NCBI): domain Bacteria; kingdom Bacillati; phylum Actinomycetota; class Actinomycetes; order Kitasatosporales; family Streptomycetaceae; genus Streptomyces; species Streptomyces sp. NPDC048603. The sequence goes on from NZ_JBICVY010000012.1 coordinate 148,357, forward strand.
GGCCCTGGAGGGTGCCGTCCTCGCCGTACGGGCCGTGCAGGACCGGGAAGACCACGTCGACCTCGCCCAGCGCCTTGGGCACGGCGCCGGGTTCGGTGTAGAGGACCTCGCGGCTGGCCGGGTCCACAGGCAGGAGGACTGCGCCCTCCTCGGACTCGGCGAGCTCCGCCACGCTGGGGAGCTTGCCGTCGGTGATGGCCATCCGGCCCGGCACGTCGGCGGTCAGCGCCCAGCGGCCGTCGGTGGTGATGCCGATCGGCAGCACCTCGTACTTGGACCGGTCGATGGACCGGAGCACGGCGCCCGCCGTGACGACCGAGATGGCGTGTTCCGAGCTGCGGCCGCCGAACACGACGGCCACACGGGGCTTGCGGCCCTGCTGCTCAGGGGTCTGGGGGAGGTTCTCGCTGCTCATATCGCCACGAGAGTACCCGCTCAGACGTCCGGAAAGGTGTCAGCTCCGTTCCGGTTTGGCGCTGCGTCCCATCAGGTCCTTCAGTGCGACCAGCGGCGGCTTGCCATGGTGGACGATGTCGACGACCGTGTCGGTGATCGGCATGTCGACCCCGTGGCGGCGGGCCAGATCGGCCACCGACTGGCAGGACTTGACGCCTTCGGCGGTCTGTTTGGTGACCGCAATGGTCTCCTCCAGGCTCATTCCGCGGCCCAGGTTGGTGCCGAAGGTGTGGTTCCGGGACAGCGGCGAGGAGCAGGTCGCGACCAGGTCGCCGAGTCCGGCCAGGCCGGAGAAGGTGAGCGGGTCGGCGCCCATCGCCAGGCCCAGCCGGGTCGTTTCGGCGAGCCCGCGGGTGATCAGGGAGCCCTTGGTGTTGTCGCCGAGCCCCATGCCGTCGGCGATGCCCACGGCGAGGCCGATGACGTTCTTGACGGCGCCGCCGAGCTCGCAGCCGACCACGTCGGTGTTGGTGTACGGGCGGAAGTACGGGGTGTGGCAGGCGGCCTGGAGGCGGCGGGCCACGGTCTCGTCCGTGCAGGCCACGACGGAGGCCGCGGGCTGCCGCTGGGCGATCTCGCGGGCCAGGTTGGGGCCGGTGACCACGGCCACCCGCTCGGACGGAACCTTGGCGACCTCCTCGATGACCTCGCTCATCCGCTTGGCGCTGCCGAGTTCGATGCCCTTCATCAGGGAGACCAGCACGGTGTCGGGGGCGAGCAGCGGGGCCCACTCGGCGAGGTTGCCGCGGAGGGTCTGCGAGGGGATGGAGAGCACCGTGAAGTCGGCGTCGCGGGCCGCCTCGGCGGCGTCGCCGGTGGCCCTCAGGTTCTCCGGGAGTGCGATGCCGGGCAGGTAGTCCGGGTTGGTGCGGGTGGTGTTGATGGCCTCGACGAGTTCCGGGCGGCGGTGCCAGAGGGTGACCTCACAGCCCGCGTCGGCCATCACCATGCCGAAGGCGGTGCCCCAGGAGCCCGCGGCGAAGACGCCGACCCTGACGGGGCGATCCGTGGCAGGACGGTTCACTTCGTTCCCTCCCCTGCGGCCTTGCGCCGCTGTTCGGCCCTGGCCCTGCGGTGGTCGTAGGGCCGGTCGGGGGCCTGTTCGCCGCGCAGTTCCTCCAGCAGCCGGGTGACGGCCGCCATGATGACCTCCGTGGCCTCCTTGAGCACCTCGGGCGTGGGCTCGCGGTCGTAGAAGGCGGAAAGGTCCACGGGCGGTCCGGCGAGCACCTTGAGGGTCTTCCGCGGGAACAGGCTGACCTTGTTCTCCTTGGCGTACGGCGGCATCGCCAGGTTGGCCCCCCACTGGGCCACCGGGATGACGGGGGCCTTGGTGAGCAGGGCGATCCGGGCGGCTCCGGTCTTGCCGGCCATGGGCCAGACGTCGGGGTCCCGGGTGATGGTGCCCTCCGGGTAGATGGCCACGCATTCGCCGCGCTCGATCGCGTCCACGGCGGCCCGGAACGCGTCCATGGCGTTGGTGGTCTCCCGGTAGACGGGGATCTGGCCGGTGCCGCGGAGCATCATCCCGACGAAAGGTGTCCTGAAGAGTCCGGCCTTCGCGAGAAAACGGGGTACCCGGCCGGTGTTGTACTGGTAGTGCGCGTAGGACAGCGGGTCCAGATACGAGTTGTGATTGACGGCGGTGATAAAGCCTCCGTCGGCCGGAATGTGCTCCATTCCCCGCCAGTCCCGCTTGAACAGCACTACCAGCGGTGGTTTGGCGATGACCGCTGCCCAGCGGTACCAGAAGCCGATTCTGCGGCGGGACACTCGTGCACCTTCCTCTTGGACCGGTTCTCGGTGCTGGGGCACCTGGTCGGCCGGACAAGTGTGGCCCCGGGTCCGGTCTCTGTCGAGAACACCGTACGCCTCGCTCGCGGCACCGGGCCCACGGGCCGTGGGAGCCGGGGAGACAATGGCGGTCCGGCCCGCGAGGGGACGGCCGGTGAGGGGGGTGGGGCGGGTGGGAGCGGCGTGGAGCCTGGTGGTGCCGCTGAAACCCCTCTCCGCGGCCAAGAGCCGCCTCGCGGCGGCGGCCGGTCCCGACCGTGCCGGACTCGCGCTGGCGTTCGCGCAGGACACCGTGGCGGCGGCGCTGGCCTGCGGCGCCGTACGGGATGTGGTGGTGGTCACGGACGATGCGGTGGCCGGGGCGGAACTGGCGCGGCTGGGGGCGCGGATCGTGCCCGACGTTCCGGGAGCGGGGCTCAACGCGGCGCTGGCCCACGGGGCGCGGGCGGTGCGGTCGGTCCGGGCGGGGGCGCCGGTGGCCGCGATGAACGCGGACCTGCCGGCGCTGCGGCCGCCGGAATTGCTACGCGTGCTCGAAATAGCGGGGGATTTTCCCCGGGCATTTCTGGCCGATGCGGCAGGAATCGGAACGACCTTGCTTTCGGCGTCTCCCGGCGTGGAATTGGAGCCCGCGTTCGGAGGGCCGTCGCGGCTGCGGCATTCGGCCTCGGGGGCGGTGGAAATCACCGCGTCCGGGGTGGACAGCGTGCGCCGGGACGTGGACACGGGGGCGGATCTCCGGGCGGCCGCCACCCTGGGTCTGGGCCCGTACACGGCCCGATACAGTGCGGGTATGCAGGCAACCGCGTTCACGTACGACGAGCAGACCCGCAGCGGCAGTGTGCTGCTGGACGACGGCACCCCGGTGCCCTTCGAGGCGCCGGCCTTCGACGCCGGCGGCCTGCGCCTGCTGCGGCCCGGCCAGCGGGTGCGGATCGAGACCGAGGGCGAGGGCAGCGCCCTGCGGATCACCCTGATCACCCTGCAGACCCTCTGATTTCCGGTGTGCCCGCCCGGAACGGCCCCGGCGGGCACGCCGAGCGGGAAAGACACCGCGGGCGGGTCTCCCGCAGAGGGAGGCCCGCCCGACGTGTGTGACTGCTGCCGCCTTACTTCTTGCGGGCGGTGGTCTTCTTCGCGGTGGTCGTCTTGCGCGCCGTCGCCTTCTTGGCCGGCGCCTTCTTCGCCACGGCCTTCTTGGCCGGCGCGGTCTTCTTCGCGGCGGTCTTCTTCGCCGCGGTCTTCGCCGGGGCCGCCTTCTTCGCGGCCGCCGTGGTCTTCTTGACGGCGGCCTTCTTGACCGCGGTCGTCTTCTTCGCCGCCGCGGTGGTCTTCTTCGCGGCGGCCGTGGTCTTCTTCGCGGCGGCCGTCGTCTTCTTCACGGCGGCCTTCTTCGCCGCGGTGGTCTTCTTCGCCGCGGCCTTCTTGACCGTGGCGGAGGCGCCGCCGGTCAGGCTGCCCTTCGGGGCCTTCTTCACGGCCACCTCGTCGCCCTTGGGGAGCTTCTTGGTGCCGCTGACCAGGTCCTTGAAGCCCTGGCCCGCACGGAATCGGGGGACCGAGGTCTTCTTGACCCGTACGCGTTCACCCGTCTGCGGGTTGCGGGCGTAGCGGGCCGGACGGTCCACCTTCTCGAACGAGCCGAAGCCCGTGACCGAGACGCGGTCGCCCGCGACCACCGCGCGGACCATCGCGTCGAGTACCGCGTCGACAGCGTCCGCGGCCTGCTGGCGGCCGCCGAGCTTGTCGGCAATCGCTTCTACGAGCTGCGCCTTGTTCACGTCTTCCCCTTCGGAGACATCGCCGGAACGAATGTGTTCAAGCTATTTCGCACGTTAGGCGGATATATACCGCAAATCAAACACGAAACGGGCTAATCACCCTAGTGCCGCAACGGTGTACGTCGTTGAGTACGTCGTTCCGTACGCCGTTGCGGAGTTCCTTCGCATCAGTCGCCTTCAGGGAATCGACCCTCGTCGAGGTCCTTCATCAACCTGTCCAGGCGCCTTGCCGCATCGGCGAGATCGTGCTTCGCCGCGGCCGTGACGACCAACAGCTTCCGGGTCAGCGCCATCCTTACGCCCTCCGGGACTTGCAGTGAGCGCACCTTCGCGTGTGCTTCTTTCAACCGGTCCGCGACGAGTTCGTAGAGCTCGAGTTGACTGTCGCGTTCCATGCACAGATTGTGCCATCTGGGGCGAGTTGTCGCCTCATGGGCCCTCAACATACGACTGTGCCCCCCGCCGGAAGGCGGGGGGCACAGTCGGTGGAACGCGATCACCTCAGGGCGAATAAGCCCTGATCAGAGTGAATCAGGCGCGAATCGTACGGGGCTTGAAGGACGGGCGCGCGCTTTCGTACCGGGCGATGTCCGCTTCGTTCTGAAGGGTGAGGGAGATGTCGTCCAGACCCTCCAGCAGACGCCAGCGGGCGTTGTCGTCCAGCTCGAACTCGGCCTCGATTCCGGCCGCACGGACCTGGCGGGCGACCAGGTCGACGGTGATCTCGGCGGCCGGGTCGGCCTCGGTCAGCTCCCAGAGCCGGTCGACGGTCTCCTGCGGCAGCACCACGGTCAGCAGACCGTTCTTCAGGGAGTTGCCGCGGAAGATGTCGGCGAACCGGGAGGAGATCACGGTCTTGAAGCCGTAGTTCTGCAGCGCCCACACGGCGTGCTCACGGGAGGAGCCGGTGCCGAAGTCGGGGCCCGCCACGAGCACGGTCGCGCCCTGGCGCTCCGGGCGGTTGGTGACGAACTCGGGGTCCTTGCGCCAGGCCTCGAAGAGGCCGTCCTCGAAACCGTCGCGGGTGATCTTCTTGAGCCAGTGGGCCGGGATGATCTGGTCGGTGTCGACGTTGCTGCGACGCAGCGGGACGGCCCGGCCGGTGTGCGTGGTGAAGGCTTCCATGGTTGATCAGACTCCGGCGGTCGCGGTGGCGTCGGTCAGGTCGGCGGGCGAGGCCAGGTGGCCCAGCACCGCGGTGGCCGCGGCCACCTGCGGGGAGACCAGGTGGGTGCGTCCGCCCTTGCCCTGCCGGCCCTCGAAGTTGCGGTTGGAGGTGGAGGCGGAACGCTCACCGGGGGCCAACTGGTCGGGGTTCATGCCCAGGCACATCGAGCAGCCCGCGTGCCGCCATTCGGCGCCGGCCTCCTTGAAGACCCGGTCCAGGCCCTCGTCGACGGCCTGCAGGCCGACCCGGGCGGAGCCGGGAACCACCAGCATCCGTACGCCCTCGGCGACTTTACGGCCCTTGATGATGCCGGCGACGGCGCGCAGGTCCTCGATCCGGCCGTTGGTGCAGGAACCTACGAAGACGGTGTCGACCTTGATGTCGCGCAGCGGCTGTCCGGCCTCCAACCCCATGTACTCCAGGGCCTTTTCGGCGGCGAGGCGCTCCGAAGGGTCCTCGTACGAAGCCGGGTCGGGGACGTTGGCCGACAGCGGCGCGCCCTGGCCCGGGTTGGTGCCCCAGGTGACGAACGGGGTCAGCGCGGAGCCGTCGATGACGACCTCGGCGTCGAAGACCGCGTCCTCGTCGGTGCGCAGGGTCTTCCAGTACGCGACGGCGGCGTCCCAGTCCTCGCCCTCCGGGGCGTGGTCACGGCCCAGCAGGTAGTCGAAGGTGGTCTGGTCGGGGGCGATCATGCCCGCCCGGGCGCCGGCCTCGATCGACATGTTGCAGATGGTCATCCGGGCCTCCATCGAGAGCTTCTCGATGGCCTCGCCGCGGTACTCCAGGACGTAGCCCTGGCCGCCTCCGGTGCCGATCCTGGCGATGATCGCCAGGATCAGGTCCTTGGCGGTGACGCCCTCGGCCAGCTCGCCGGTGACCGTGATCGCCATGGTCTTGGGACGGGCCATCGGCAGCGTCTGGGTCGCCAGCACGTGCTCGACCTGGCTGGTGCCGATGCCGAAGGCCAGCGCGCCGAAGGCGCCGTGCGTGGAGGTGTGGGAGTCACCGCAGACCACGGTGGTGCCGGGCTGGGTGAGTCCCAGCTGCGGTCCCACCACGTGGACGACGCCCTGCTCGACGTCGCCCAGCGAGTGCAGGCGGACACCGAACTCGGCGCAGTTGCTCCGCAGCGTCTCCAGCTGGGCCCGGGAGACCGGGTCCGCGATCGGCTTGTCGATGTCGATGGTGGGGGTGTTGTGGTCCTCGGTCGCGATGGTGAGGTCGAGGCGTCGGACCTTGCGGCCGGCCTGGCGCAGCCCCTCGAAGGCCTGCGGGCTGGTCACCTCGTGCAGCAGGTGCAGATCGATGAAGAGGAGGTCGGGCTCGCCCTCGGCGCGCCGGACGACGTGGTCGTCCCAGACCTTCTCCGCGAGTGTCCTACCCATCGCTTTCCCTCCGGCCGGCTGGTTGTCCCGGCACTCCTAGAGATCCCGAACCCAGTGGTTCGTGGGCCCGTACATACAGACTGGCGGGTTCTTGGAAAATTTGAACTTGCGTTTCACAGTGTGAGACATGAATATCGTTGCATGGACAACTCTAGCGGCGTCGGCGTTCTCGACAAGGCAGCTCTGGTTTTGAGCGCACTGGAGTCCGGTCCGGCCACCCTCGCCGGGCTGGTCGCGGCGACAGGGCTCGCACGACCCACGGCACATCGCCTTGCCGTGGCACTGGAACACCACCGGATGGTGGCGAGGGACATGCAGGGCCGGTTCATCCTCGGTCCGCGGCTGGCAGAGCTCGCCGCCGCGGCCGGCGAGGACCGTCTGCTGGCCACGGCGGGACCGGTACTCACCCACCTCCGTGACGTGACCGGGGAGAGCGCTCAGCTCTACCGGCGTCAGGGAGACATGCGCATCTGCGTGGCGGCAGCCGAGCGGCTGTCCGGTCTGCGGGACACGGTGCCGGTCGGCTCCACGCTCCCGATGAAGGCCGGCTCGGCCGCGCAGATCCTGATGGCCTGGGAGGAGCCCGAGCGGCTGCACCGGGGCCTGCAGGGCGCGCGTTTCACGGCCACGGCCCTGTCGGGCGTACGGCGCCGCGGCTGGGCCCAGTCGATCGGCGAGCGGGAGCCCGGCGTGGCCTCCGTCTCGGCGCCCGTGCGCGGGCCGTCGAACCGTGTGGTGGCCGCCGTGTCGGTCTCCGGGCCGATCGAGCGGCTGACCCGTCACCCGGGCCGGATGCACGCGCAGGCGGTCATTGACGCGGCCGCCCGCCTCACGGAGGCCCTGCGCCGGGCCGGCTGACCCTTCTCCCCTTTGCACACCCCCGGGCCCGGGGGCGCGTACGACGCCGCACACGTCCTGACACGCGCCTCCGGGCCCGCTCTTTCGTTACTGGAACTGCCCTCCTGGAAGCCGAAGGGCCCCTGGCTGCTGCCAGGGGCCCTTCTTCGCACCTCAGATCGGTCCTCTCCGCGTGACGCTCAGCGCCCAGCGGTACAGGTCGGGCACACGGAACACCCTTGATGCCCCATCGCTCTCCATCGGTGCGATCAGGCCCACCTCCTGCGCCAGACCGATGAGGTCTTCCTCCACATCAGGGAGGTTCTGCTCCAGGTGGTCCTCACCGACGGGCGTGCGCCCGTAGTCGCGCAGGACAGAGGCAACCTCCTGCAGCTCTTGGAACTCTTCGTCCAGGAGCGCCGAGAGCGCCCGCTCACTGACCTGCTCAAGGGTGAGGGCAAGGCTGCGCGGGCGCAGGACGGATCGTTCGTACCCACTGCGCTTCTCCTCTTCACGCTCCCAGTCCAGTGCGGCCGCAAACAGCTGCAACAGGGCGCGCGGGGAGTGGTCACCGTTGCCGTCAGCCAAACGGTTCCAGACCCAGTTTGCAGTGAAGGCCGTCCGCTCTCCACGCATCCGCTCGCCCACCAGTGCGTTCCAGGCAAGGGTCACCTGCTCCGGGCTCCAGGAGGCAACATCCATGGCTGTCAGCCCCGCGTCGATGTCCACGAGTGCCTGCCTGAAGCCAGCTGCCCGGATCGCGCGCTTGAGTACAACCTTGAAGTACTCCTCGCGGTCCTCCCACTGAAGGCGCTTCGACAAGCCGAAGAAGTGACTCTTGTTCTCGAAGCGGAGTCCTTGCCAGATGTCCTGGCGGACAAGAATCTTGAAACGGACCCGATGAAGCCGTGGGGCAAGATCTGCCTGCTTGGTGAGAAGACCGGAGATCGCTGCGGCCCGTCTGCTCCTAGCGTCGGCGGAGTGACCGAATGCAGTGTCCAAGCCGTCGAAGAGGAGCAGGAGACCCGGACCTCCAACAGACTCGAGCCTGCGCATCCACTCGGCGCATTCCAGTGGCCCCATCGGATCCTGCAAGACCTCCGACACGGCCTTGACCGCAGCAAACTCCCCTTCCTTGATCTCCGCCATGGCCGCATGTGGTGCGCCGAGTTCAGGCTGCGGCTGCATGCGGTGGATTGCGAGGGCTACGAGCACCTGCCAGAAGCTGCTCCAGTCCATGCCTTCGGCCCGCAGCACGCTGTCGATCGCCTTGTAGCTGTCTGGACCGAAGGACCAGTCGGGTCGCTCCTTGAGCTGTGGCGTCGTGACGAGCACGGGGCGCCACCCTTCGATCCGGCCGGCGGCGAGCCAACGGAAGAGAGCCGTCTTGCCGGTTCCCTTGCGACCCAGGATGAGCGGGACCTCTGGGTCGGCGGTTTCGTTGACCTGCCGTGTGACCACGTAGTCCTGGAGGAACTCTTCGCTGTCGAGAGACTCCGCCGTTCCTGTGGAGAAGGACAGTTGCCGCAGCGCTTCGCCCTTCCGCTCAGAGGACTGACGGCGCTGCGCACGGTCGGACACGGGCTCGGGAACGATCTGAAGGATCCAATCCGCTATGCGCGCGTACGGTGCCAGCTGCCCCTTCGCCGTCGCCACCGTGTCCGAGAACGCGACGTCAGGGTTGTAGGGCACGACATGGGTGATCTCTTCCGGGCTCAGTGCAGAGGCAACGTCGTCCCGCCCCGTGACGAGTGGCGCGAGCCAGCCCTCCACCCAGGTCTTGGCCCGCTCCGCCAGGCGGGTGGCGCTGATGCCCGGAGGCATCGGCGATACCACGAAACGGGGCTCGGGAGTGAGCGAGTGCGCCGCCCGGCGCCGCGTCGTGGCCCGGAGAAGTGCCCTGGTGAGCAGCTCGGTCCCGTTTCGCGCCTGGCCGTGCGGGTGGAAGCAGACGATGGCCATGTCGGAAACGTCGAACAGCAACGGTGCCGCCACGGGACTCACACCTGTGCGCGAGTCGATGAGGATGACGTCAGGGCTGAGATTCGACGAACGGACCTCATCGATCAGCCGGTGAAGGGCGTTGACCCGCTCCCGATACCAGATCTCAGGCTCCAGGGAGCGCAATCGTGCCGCGTAGTGTCCGTCCACCCGACCTGCAGGCATACAGAAGAGGCGACCCGAATCATCCACCGGGAGCACATGATCCAGGATCTGCGGCCCGTCTTCGAACTCATACTGCAGCAGGGCCGACACGGTACCTTGGTCTGCTTCAACCCGGCTCTCAATGCCGAAGAGCGAGTCGAGGCCGGGTGCTTCCAGATCCATGTCGATACATACGACCTTGAGTCCGTGCTCGCCGCTTAGCTTCCGGGCCACGGCCGCCAGGGCAGTGCTACGGCCGACGCCGCCCTTCAGACTGTAGAAGGTCACAACCGGAGCAGATTCAAGCTCCTCGTCGAGATCGCTGGCGAAGACGATCTCAACGGGGTCCTCGCTCATGGCCCTGTCGAACGCGTCCTTCCAAGCAGGCACCGCACTCTGGCCTGCTGGCAGGGCTCCGTACCAATGGGCCTCGGAGGCCGTCAGGACCTCCCACGTGTGGACTCGGCCGGCCGCCTCCGCCGAAACCGCAGCCAGGACGCGTTCACGACGTGCTGTCTCATCGGCCGGCCCGAAGTCATCCGACACCACGCGGACTACAAAGCCTGCCGGGTCCGCCACGATCGCGACCTCGGCGGATGGCAGAGCGGAAAGGACCGCTGCCGTGATCTCTTCCATCATGTCCCGGTCGGGCATTGGGTGTGCCTGTTCCTTCGTCATCGGGTACCTCGGCTCCTGCCGAACCGGTTCGACTCTGCCTGCCGAATACGCGTCGTCACCCACTGTGCCAGCTCGATGCCGCCTTGCAGCAGATCGTGGGGATCGACCCCCTTCGGGAGTTCGGTCTCGTAGCGAAGTTCCGTGCCCCAGTGGTCCAGGAACAACGCAGAGTGCCCCCGAGCGGCTGGGAAGCCGGCGGATGACCACAACCCCCGCAGGTTGTGCCCTTCGCTGCCTCCCCGCGGGAACCGGATGCTTCGGATGTGCAGCAGGTGCTTCAGCTTGCACTCGACCACATACCCGGCCAGGTACACCGCTCCGAGCAGAAGGCCACCGTCTTTCAGGACTTGCGTCTCATTCGCACGCAGCCTGGCAACTTCGTGAAAGTTACTCAATCCCCGCCCCGTACTCGCGCTGCGTCAGTACAGACCGATGATCGCAGCAGAGGGCGCTCCGTGAGGCAGATTCCACGCATTGCGCGAGCATGCGGAGAGGCCCTCCGCGATGATCGCGGAGGGCCTCTCCTACCGTACCCCCGACCGGATTCGAACCGGCGCTACCGCCTTGAGAGGGCGGCGTGCTAGGCCGCTACACAACGGGGGCAAGATCTTTATTTGTACTGCGCTGGCCTACCTGGACTCGAACCAAGACTAACTGAACCAGAATCAGTCGTGCTGCCAATTACACCATAGGCCACTGGTGGCTTATACCAGTTGGTACCCCCGACCGGATTCGAACCGGCGCTACCGCCTTGAGAGGGCGGCGTGCTAGGCCGCTACACAACGGGGGCCCTAGCGATCCTGCATCGAAACGTCCGGGAGCTACCCAGGAGACCTCGCGGGAAGGATCTGTACCCCCGACCGGATTCGAACCGGCGCTACCGCCTTGAGAGGGCGGCGTGCTAGGCCGCTACACAACGGGGGCAAGCACTGCATGCGCACTGCGCTGGGGTACCAGGACTCGAACCTAGAACAACTGAACCAGAATCAGCCGTGTTGCCAATTACACCATACCCCACCAAAACTCAACCCACCGTAGGGGGTTTCGTTCTGAGTGGCGCCCCCGTTGCTTCCGGCCTTTCGGCCCGCTCCCGGCGGCGCAGAAAGAACATTACCGGATGCCTGACCGTGCTCCAAAACGGGTATCCCCGGCCAGCACCTCGGGCAGCTCCGAGAGCCCCTCGATCCGGTGCGTGCCCTCGGGTGCGGGCCCGCCGTCGCCCCGCCGGTCCAGCCATACGGCGACCAGCCCGGCGTCCCGGGCGCCGAGGGCGTCGATCTCCCGGTTGTCCCCCACGTAGGCCACTTCTCCGGGCTCCAGCCCCATCGCGGCGCAGGCGGCCAGGAAGGCGCCCGCCTCCGGCTTGCTCACGCCCAGTTCGGCGGCGCACAGCAGTACCTCGAAGCGTTCCCACAGGCCCAGGCTGCGCATCTTGCGCTCCTGGACGGGGGCGCTGGAGTTGGACAGCAGCCCGTGCCGGTGGGTGTCCGTGAGGGCGTCCAGCGCCGGCAGGACGTCCGGGAAGAGCGTCCAGGCGGCCTCGTAGTGCTCCAGGTACCGGCCGAACCAGGCATCGGCCTCCTCGTCGGTCAGCCCGGGCCGGTCCAGGAAGTCCCGCACCCGGTCCCGGCGCTGCCCCTGGAAGGACACCTGGCCTGCCGCGAAGCGCTCCCAGTGCCGGTCCGTGGCCTCGCGCCAGCTCCGCAGCGCCCCTTCCGGCGTTCCGTGGAGCCCGTCGAGCCCCTGTTCCGCGAGCCACCGCGCCAGACCGGCGGTGTCCGCGCCGGTGTAGTCGAAGAGGGTGTCGTCGATGTCCCAGAGCACGGCGCGGATCTCCATGTGACCGACGCTACAACGCCGCGGGGGCGGTCGTCCGTGCAGTGCGCAAAAAGGCACTGCGGGACGACCGCCCCCGCGGGGAGTGACGAACGACTCAGCCGGCGAGCTTCGCCAGGGCCGCGTCGATGCGGGCCAGGGTCTTCTCCTTGCCCAGGATCTCCAGGGACTCGAAGAGCGGCAGGCCGACGGTGCGGCCGGTGACGGCCACCCGGACCGGGGCCTGGGCCTTGCCGAGCTTGAGGCCGTGGGCCTCGCCGGCGGTGAGCACGGCCTGCTTGAGCGACTCCGGGTCCGACCAGTTCGCGGACTCCAGGTTGGCGCGGGCGGTGGTCAGCAGCGCGGCCGGCTCGCCCTTCATCGCCTTGTCCCAGGACGGCTCGTCGGAGACCGGCTCGGGGAGGAAGAGGAAGTCCACGTTGGCCGTGATGTCCGAGAGGACCGTGACACGGGTCTGCGCGTGCGGGGCGATGGCCTCCCAGGCGGCCTGGTCGAAGTCCTCCGGCGCCCAGGGGGCGTGCGGGGCGCGCAGCCACGGGGTGCAGGCGTCCGCGAAGGCCTTCGGGTCCAGCCGGCGGATGTGCTCGGCGTTGATGGCCTCGCACTTCTTCAGGTCGAAGCGGGCCGGGTTGGCGTTGACGTCCGAGACGTCGAACTTCGCCACCATCTCCTCGATGGTGAAGAGGTCCTGGTCCGCGGAGAACGACCAGCCGAGGAGGGAGAGGTAGTTGAGGAGGCCCTCGGGCAGGAAGCCGCGCTCGCGGTAGATGTTGAGCGAGGCCTGCGGGTCGCGCTTGGAGAGCTTCTTGTTGCCCTCGCCCATCACGTACGGCAGGTGGCCGAAGGAGGGGATGTCCTTGGCGACGCCCAGCTCGATCAGCGCCTTGTAGAGCGCGATCTGGCGCGGGGTGGAGGACAGCAGGTCCTCGCCGCGCAGCACGTGGGTGATCTCCATCAGCGCGTCGTCGACCGGGTTGACCAGCGTGTAGAGCGGGGCGCCGTTGGCCCGGAGGATGCCGTAGTCCGGCACGTTCTCCGGGGTGAAGGTGAGCTCGCCGCGGACCAGGTCGGTGAAGGTGATCGGCTCGTCGGGCATCCGGAAGCGCACGATCGGGGTGCGGCCCTCGGCCTCGTACGCGGCCTTCTGCTCCTCGGTGACCACGCGGCACATGCCGTCGTAGCCGGACGGGCGGCCCTCGCGGCGGGCGAGCTCGCGGCGCTCGTCGAGTTCCTCGGCGGTGCAGTAGCAGTGGTAGGCGTAGCCGCCCTCGATGAGCTTCTTCGCGACGTCCGCGTAGATGTCCATCCGCTGGGACTGGCGGTACGGGGCGTGCGGGCCGCCGGCCTCGGGGCCCTCGTCCCAGGTGAAGCCGAGCCACTTCAGCGAGTCGAGGAGCTGCTCGTACGACTCCTCGGAGTCGCGCGCCGCGTCGGTGTCCTCGATGCGGAAGACGAACGTGCCGCCGTGGTGGCGGGCGAACGCCCAGTTGAAGAGGGCGGTACGGACCAGGCCCACGTGGGGGTTGCCGGTCGGAGAGGGACAGAAACGTACGCGGACAGAGCCGTTAGCCACGCTTGATCACCTTGTTGGTGAGAGTGCCGATGCCTTCGATGGTGACGGCGACCTCGTCGCCGACGTTGAGGGGGCCGACTCCCGCCGGGGTCCCCGTGAGGACGACGTCGCCGGGGAGCAGCGTCATCGCCTCGGTGATGTGCACGATGAGGTCCTCGATGGAGCGGACCATCTCGCTCGTGCGGCCGAGCTGCCGCTGTTCGCCGTTGACCGTGCACTGCACGGCGAGGTCGGACGGGTCGAGTTCGGTCTCGATCCAGGGACCGAGCGGGCAGGAGCTGTCGAAGCCCTTGGCCCGGGCCCACTGCTTCTCGCGCTGCTGGACGTCGCGCGCGGTGACGTCGTTGGCGCAGGTGTAGCCGAGGATCACGTCTTTGACGCGCTCCCGGGGCACCTCGCGGCACATGCGGCCGATGACCACGGCCAGCTCCGCCTCGTGGTGGAGCTCCTGCGAGAAGGAGGGGTAGGCGATCGGGTCGCCCGGGCCCACCACCGAGGTGGAGGGCTTGAAGAAGGTGATCGGGGCGTCCGGGACCTCGTTGCCGAGCTCCGCCGCGTGCTCCGCGTAGTTGCGGCCGATGGCCACGACCTTGTTGGGGAGCACCGGCGGCAGCAACCGGACCTTGCTCAGCGGGACCTTCGTGCCGGAGAGCTCGAAGTCCGCGAACGGGATGCCTTTGATGATGTCGATGACGAGTTCGTCGGGGGCGGTGCCCTCCACGGCGCCGAAGGCGACATTTCCGTCGATCGAGAATCTGGCGATGCGCAAGGGTCGCGCCTGCCCCTCTTGTTTCCGCTGGCTGGAGTCTGCGGGTCCAGGCTAACGCGGCCGAGGGGCCTGACCGGCCTTGTTTACGGCTGGACGGCGGCGACGGGCGCGTGCATCAGGACGGTGCGGCGGGGGTTGGCCGTCTGGGCCGGCAGGTCGACCGGGTGCTCCGGGGCCGCGGCCGCCTGCACCTCCTCGGCGTCCTTCAGGTGCGCCAGGGTGGTGCGGCGGGGGTTGGCTATGTTGCGGAACATCATGGTCGTCTTCATCGGAGTCTTTGACCCTGTCGGTGAGCGGGGCGCCGCGCGGGCGCCGATTGTCGGATGTGCCATCCCTGTAATGGGAAAGGCTAAACATCTGAATCCCCGGGAGAACCGGTAAGTAATGGCCATGGGTATGTGAGTTTGCTCACGAGCGACCGGGCATTACGGACATACTGACGGGTCACATGGCCCCCCGGAAACGGACATTGCGCCACTGAATGTTCCATTCCGCTGCTGATCATCTCGACTGGGACACCCGGCGACCCTTTGCGTTTCCGTCACTGAAGTCCGATTCCTTCCCAAAAGCCCTCCACCCCCCGTAGTCCTGGCGTCACTTTTCGTGAGCGACTCTCCGGTGGGGGTCTCGCACCTTGTTGGAGATCCCCCACTGTGCTGGAATTCGCGGGACCGACGCGGGAATCAAGAGAAATCAACGAAAGCCGCGCGGTCACGACGACCACCACGGGGCCCTGACAGGGGCCCCACGACTCGACACCGTCCCTCCGCTCGCCCGGCGGGACGCCTGGTCCAGAGGTTGCGACGCTAGTGCAGGGACGTTTCAAGAGGGATGGCAGCGCTGCGGCGGAGCAGGAGCCCCGCGGCGGGACCGACCGCGGCTCCTCGCCCCAGCACGCGCAGAACCGCGGGCCGGGCGCCGAAGGTGCCGCCGGAAGCCCGGCCGGAGCCGCTCAGGCGGCCGGCAAGGGCAAGACGAAGGCAAAGGGTGCCGGCAAGGGCAGGGGCCGCAAGGCCGTCCAGGCCGGCGCCACGACCGAGCCCGTCGACCTGGGCCAGGCGATACCGAAGGCCCCCAGTGGGCCCGGTTCCCGTCTCGCCCTCCAGAACTGGCGCATCAGTACGCGACTGCTGTCGCTGCTGACCCTGCCCGTCGTCGCGGCCACCACGCTGGGTGCCGTACGAATCAACGACTCGCTCAACGAGATCGAGCAGCTGGAGCACATGCAGCTGCTGACCACGCTGACCCGGCAGGCCACCAACCTGGCCTCCGCGCTCCAGGAGGAGCGCGACCGGTCGGCCGGTCCGCTGAGCAACAAGAAGAACGACTCCGGTGTCCAGACCGTCCAGGACTCCACCGACGCCGCCGCCCAGGCCTTCGCCTCCGCCACGTCGAACATCGACGACCAGGAGGAGAAGGACGAGACCCTCAAGTCGATCCGCAGCAACGTCACGCAGATCAGCCGGCAGCTCGCCTCGCTCGAGGAGATCCGCGGCAACGCGTACCAGAGCGGCGGATCGCAGCAGACCGTCTCGCAGTACAACGCCCTGATCGTCTCTCTGCTCTCGCTCTCGCAGGACATGGCGCAGGCGACCTCCAGCCCGGAGATGATCAAGCGCACCCGCGCACTGGCCGCGTTCTCCTCCGCCAAGGAGTACGCGTCCATCCAGCGCGCGATGATCGCGGCGGCGCTGCCCGCGAACACCACCGAGCAGCGCACCATGCCGGAGAACGACCGCCTCTACGCGTACTCGGCCTACCGGAACTACGACCAGGCCAAGGTCACCTTCGAACTGGTCTACCAGGGCAAGTCCGAGGAACTGCTGGCACCGCTGGGCTCCGGCAACTCCGAGATCTCCTCCGCGGACAGCTACGCCGGCCGTGTGCTGAAGAACCCGGGCCAGTTCGCCAAGGAGAATCCCCGCACCTGGCTGGACTGGTACGACGCCTACGACAACAAGATCGTGGCGATGAAGCGGATCGAGCTCCAGCTCCTCGGGGACATGGAGCAGAAGGCCCGCGAGCTCAAGAACGAGTCGCAGCGCGACGCCATCATCAACGGTGCGCTGATCCTCCTCGTCCTCGGCGTCTCGCTCATCGGCGCATTCGTCGTGTCCCGCTCCATGATCCGCTCGCTGCGCCGGCTGCAGGACACCGCGACCAGGGTCGCCCAGGAACGCCTGCCCGAGATCGTCAAGCAGCTCTCGGAGACCGACCCGCAGGAAGTGGACACCACCGTGGAGTCGGTCGGTGTGCACTCCCGGGACGAGATCGGCCAGGTGGCCGCGGCCTTCGACGACGTGCACCGCGAGGCGGTCCGCCTCGCCGCCGAGCAGGCCCTCCTCCGGGGCAACGTCAACGCGATGTTCACCAACCTCTCGCGCCGTTCGCAGGGTCTCATCCAGCGCCAGCTCTCGCTGATCTCGGAGCTGGAGTCGCGCGAGGCCGACCCGGACCAGCTGTCCTCCCTCTTCAAGCTCGACCACCTCGCGACCCGCATGCGCCGTAACGGCGAAAACCTCCTCGTCCTCGCGGGCGAGGAGCCGGGCCGCCGGTGGACCCGCCCGGTCCCGCTGGTCGACGTCCTCCGTGCCGCCGCGTCCGAGGTGGAGCAGTACGAGCGCATCGAGCTGGCCTCGGTGCCCTCCACCGAGGTGGCCGGCCGGGTCGTCAACGACCTCGTGCACCTCCTCGCCGAGCTGCTGGAGAACGCGACCTCGTTCTCCTCCCCGCAGACCAAGGTCAAGGTCACCGGTCACGCGCTGCCCGACGGCCGCGTGCTGGTCGAGATCCACGACACCGGTATCGGCCTCTCCCCCGAAGACCTCGCCGCGATCAACGAGCGGCTCGCCGCTCCGCCCACGGTGGACGTCTCGGTGTCCCGCCGCATGGGTCTGTTCGTGGTCGGCCGCCTGTCCCTGCGACACGGCATCCGCATCCAGCTGCGTCCGTCCGACTCCGGCGGTACGACGGCCCTCGTCATGCTGCCCGTGGACGTCGCCCAGGGCGGGCGCAAGCCCGGTGGCCAGGGCGGTCCGGGTGCGCCCGGCGGCCAGGGCGGCCCCGGCGGCCAGCAGGGCGGTGCCCCGGTGGCCGGTGCTCCCGGACGCCCGCAGGTGGGCGGCGCCCCGCAGCGCGGCCAGATGTCCGGTGGTCCGCAGCGTGCCGCGCTGCCCGGCCGCGACGGTTCCGCCCCGCCTCAGGGCGGCTCGGGCATCGCGGGTGCCTTCAACGGCGCTTCGGCCGCAGGCCGTGGGGCCGGGCAGAACCCGCAGGGCGGGCTCGGCAACCACCCGCAGGGCGGCTTCGGCCAGGGTCCCGCGCAGGGCCAGAACGCCTTCGGCGCCGGCGGTGCCCCGCAGAGCGGCCGTGGTCCGGCCGCCGGTGGCGCGCAGGGCCGTCCGGCCGCACCCCCGCAGAACACCGGTCCTGCGGGCTTCCCGCAGGGCAACGCCTTCGAGCGGCCGCAGGCGCCGGCCGGCGGCCCGGGTGCCCCGCAGGCCCCGGCCCCGCAGGCCCCTGGTGCCCCGCAGGCCCCGGCCCGTGGGCCGCGCCCCCAGCTGCCCGCACGAGGCGAGCTGCCGGGCAACCAGACCAGCTGGGGAACCGACCAGGCCCGCCACGGTGGTCCGGACGTGCCGCGCGGTCACGACGAGCTGTCCGGTCCCGGCTCCACGGCCGAGTTCCCCCGCCCGGACTTCAACGCGCCGCTCCCCCAGGACACCGGCAACTGGGCCATGCCCCAGGCCGAGTCCACCGGCCAGTTCGAGCGCCCCGACGTGCGCGGTCCGGCGAACCCGGCCGCCACCGGACAGTTCGCGCGGCCGGGCGGCCCCGGCGTGGGCTCGTACGGCGACCCGGCTCAGCAGGGCCGGCCGCAGTACCAGGCCCCGCAGGCGCCCGCACCGGCACCACGTGCCGACGCGCCGCAGCTGCCGCAGGCCCTCCCCCAGACTCCGTCCGGGGGGACCCCCAGGCCGGAGGCACTGCCCCCGGCGGGCGGGTCCCCGGCGGATGCCCGTAGTCCGATCTTCGAGACCATGGAGGCGAACTGGTACCCGCAGGACGGCGCCGGCGGCACGCCGCAGGCTCCCGGCCGGGGACCGGGCGTCCCCCAGCAGCAGTCCCACGGTCCGCAGCAGCCGGCTCAGGCCGCGCTCCGTCAGCAGCCGCTGCCGCAGCGCGGCCACGAGCCCGCCCCGGAGCCGACCCCGGCCGCCACCACGGGCCCCACCCCGCAGGTGAGCTGGAAGTCGTCCCCGAACGACGAACTGATGCGACAGGCCGAGCGGGTGCGCCAGCCCGCGGCCGGTGGAGTGACCACCTCGGGTCTGCCCCGCCGGGTGCCGCGTGCGAACCTGGTCGCGGGCACTGCCCAGCAGGCCGGCGACGCGCAGGCCGGCCCGCAGGTTTCGCGTGCGCCCGATGACGTGCGCGGCCGCCTGACCAACCTCCGACGCGGTATCCAGCAGGGACGCCAGGCCGGCACCAGTGGCCCGGCGACCGGCAGTTACCACATCGACCCCACTTACCAGCAGGAGCGATAGTTGAGTTCGATGAGCCAGGCGGCACAGAACCTGAACTGGTTGATCACCAACTTCGTGGACAACACCCCCGGGGTGTCCCACACCGTGGTGGTCTCCGCCGACGGTCTCCTGCTGGCGATGTCCGAAGGGTTCCCACGCGACCGGGCCGACCAGCTCGCGGCCGTGGCTTCCGGACTGACCTCGCTGACCGCCGGAGCCTCCCGCATCTTCGAGGGCGGCTCCGTCAACCAGACGGTGGTCGAGATGGACCGGGGATTCCTGTTCCTGATGTCGATCTCCGACGGATCCTCGCTGGCCGTACTCGCCCACCCGGAGTGCGACATCGGCCTCGTGGGCTACGAGATGGCCCTCCTGGTGGACCGCGCCGGCAACGTCCTCACCCCGGACCTGCGCGCGGAACTCCAGGGAAGCCTGCTCAGCTGATCATCCATCTCCCGGCCGGACGGTACTGCCGGCCGGGAGACCGGGGTCCCTTCCCTGGCCCCGGGACCCAGTACCACCGTCCGGCCGTCATCCCGTCCCCCCACCGGCCACCGTCAGACGGCACGCTGACCACCTGCTGTCGCAGCCCGGAGGATTCATGACCCCGCCCCCCGCCTATCCCGACTCGTACGGCGATTCGTCGTACGCCGCGGAAGGCGACCAGCCGCTGGTACGCCCCTATGCGATGACGGGTGGCCGGACCCGGCCGCGCTATCAGCTCGCCATCGAGGCCCTGGTCAGCACCACGGCCGATCCGATGCACCTGTCCGGACTGCTGCCCGAGCACCAGCGCATCTGCACGCTGTGCCGCGAGGTCAAGTCGGTCGCGGAGGTGTCGGCACTGCTGTCGATGCCGCTGGGTGTCGCCCGGATCCTGGTCGCCGACCTGGCCGAGGCGGGCATGGTGGCCATCCACCAGCCGGGCAATGGAGAGGCCGGCGGCACGCCGGACGTGACGCTGCTGGAGAGGGTGCTCAGTGGACTTCGCAAGCTCTAACGGAGGTTCCCACGGTGGAGCGGTCCGCTCCACCACCTCCGCGAAGATCGTGGTGGCGGGCGGCTTCGGCGTGGGCAAGACCACGTTCGTCGGAGCGGTCTCCGAGATCAACCCCCTGCGCACCGAAGCCGTCATGACGTCCGCCTCCGCGGGCATCGACGACCTCACCCACACCGGTGACAAGACGACAACCACGGTCGCCATGGACTTCGGCCGCATCACCCTCGACCAGGACCTCATCCTCTACCTGTTCGGCACCCCCGGACAGGACCGCTTCTGGTTCATGTGGGACGACCTCGTCCGCGGCGCCATCGGCGCCGTCGTCCTCGTCGACACCCGCCGCCTCGCCGACTGCTTCCCCGCCGTCGACTACTTCGAGAACAGCGGCCTCCCCTTCGTCGTGGCGCTCAACGGCTTCGAGGGCCACCAGCCCTACACGCCGGAGGAGGTCCGCGAGGCCCTCCAGATCGGCCCGGACGCCCCCATCATCACCACCGACGCCCGCCACCGCGCAGACGCCAAGTCCGCACTCATCACGCTCGTCGAGCACGCACTCATGGCACGTTTGAAGTAGACGAGTTCACGCAATCTCCACGACTTCCGGGGCGGGCTGTGTCGTACGACACCACCCGCCCCGTGTCGTTCATAACGTTTCGACAGAGAATTGACGGTAGTTGGACACACGCCGCGTTCGCTCGGTGCCGCTGCGCGTACGAGACGCTTCTTGTTTGGCGCCACTCGCTCTTTATGTCCGTTTTACGCGAGGCATAAGTCTCTGGGAATGGCCGGATTCAACTGTTTGGAACACGACCGTTGCCCATGCTGGAATTCAACGAACTAGCTAGTAGCACCGCCGAGAGGTTGTTGGTCGAGTGAGGCGAAGCAACTCGAGCCCCGCGGAAGAAGCCGCGCGCGGCAACTTCACCCCGCCGCAGCGCGCGGCCGCGTCTCCCGTCGACGTGCCCGTGGACGAGTCCACGAACAGCGGAAGCACCAGCAGGTTCTCCCCCCGCAACTGGCGCGTGCCGACCCGTCTGAACGCCATCCTGGTCCTGCCGGCCCTCGTCGGTCTGGTCATGGGCGGCTTCCAGGTGAAGGGGTCCATCGACACCTGGAACGAGGCGAAGGACGCCGAGAAGACGGCCCGCATCGTCCAGGCGGCGGCGGAATACGGCCAGGCGCTGCTCAACGAGCGCGACCTCACCGCCGCACCGCTGCTCACCGGAAACCGTGACGACGAGGCGATCTCCAAGGCCTACGCGGAGACCGACGCGGCGAAGACCAAGTTCGCCCAGGCCGTCGAGGGCATGCCCGAGAAGGAGGGCCTGGAGCGCCGTCTGCAGCTCTTCCAGCAGGAGGAGCCCAAGCTCCAGCGGGTCCGTGAAACGGCCTACGCCAAGGAGCTGGAGACCGAAAAGAAGGACCTCCCGAACAACATCCTCGGTCCGATTCCGACCGAGGAGAGTTATGTGCTGGTCCAGCACTACCTCATGCAGTTCGCCAACGAACTCGGTCTCGGCACCGGAAATGTGACCAGCTACGGCCGCATGGTGTACGCGATCCAGCTCGCCAAGGCCGCCAACTCGCTGCAGCGCTCGGTCGGCACCCACCTGCTCGTCCGGCCCAACAGCAAGGAACAGATCCACAAGGCGCAGCTCGTCGCCTTCTCCTCCTACGCCTACCTCGAGGAAATCGCCATCGGCGAGTACGTCGCGGCGGGCACCGAGGCCGACACCGACCGGCTCAAGGAGGTCATGGGCAAGAAGAGCGCCCAGGGCGCCGAGCGGCTCGACCGTGCCGAGCAGGAGGCCAAGGCCGCCGGCAAGCCCTTCAAGCGGCCGCCGAACAGCGGCGGCTCGATCCTCGCGGGCATGACCGAGGAGATAGCCAGCGGCGCCTCCAAGGAGAAGCTGACCGCCGACGGCATCGTCGCGCCGGTCTGGCAGGCCGCCGCCACCGCCAAGTTCGACGGCTACTCGGAGATCGAGAAGGAACTCCTCGACAAGGCGGTCAACGACGCCGTCGCCATCTCCGACGACGCCCGCACCGACGCCATCACCAACGGCGCCATCGTGGTCGTGGCCCTGCTCGTCGCCTTCATCCTGGCCGGCATGGTGGCCCGCCAGATGGGCCGCTCGATGCGCCGCCTGCGCGGTGCCGCCTTCGACATCGCCGAGCAGCGCCTCCCGATGCTCGTCGACCAGCTGTCCCGTACGGACCCCGGCAAGGTCGACACCCGGGTCGCGCCCATCCCGATCAACTCCCAGGACGAGATCGGCGAGGTCGCCCGCGCCTTCGACCAGGTCCACCGCGAGGCCATCCGGCTCGCCGCCGAGCAGGCTCTCCTCCGGGGCAACGTCAACGCGATCTTCACCAACCTGTCGCGCCGCAACCAGTCGCTGATCGAGGGCCAGCTGACCCTGATCACCGACCTGGAGAACAACGAGGCCGACCCCGACCAGCTGGAGAACCTCTTCCGGCTGGACCACCTCGCCACCCGTATGCGCCGCAACGGCGAGAACCTCCTCATCCTCGCGGGTGAGGAGCCGGGCCGCCGCTGGGACCAGCCGGTGCCGCTGGTGGACGTGCTCCGCGCCGCCTCCTCGGAGGTGGAGCAGTACGAGCGCATCGAGCTCTCGGGCGTCTCCGAGGCCGAGATCCACGGCCGGGCCGTGACCGACCTCGTGCACCTGCTCGCCGAGCTCCTGGAGAACGCCACCACGTTCTCCTCCCCGCAGACCAAGGTCCGCGTCAACGCCACCCGTCTGCCGGACGGCCGCGTGATGGTCGAGATCCACGACAAGGGCATCGGCCTGACCGCCGAGGACTTCGCGGACATCAACCACAAGCTGGCCAACCCGCCGACCGTGGACGCGGCGATCTCGCAGCGCATGGGCCTGTTCGTGGTCGGCCGGCTGGCGGACCGTCACCACATCCGCGTCCAGCTCCGCCCCTCGGGCGAGCAGGCGGGCACCACCTCGCTGGTGATGCTCCCGGACGCGATCACCCACGGTGGTGGTGGCGAGGGGATCCCGGACGACGACTTCACCGTGTCCCAGATGATCCCGCAGCAGCAGGCGTTCGAGAGCGCCCCGCTGCGCACCGCCGCGGAGCTCGGCTTCGACGACTCCCGGTACTCCGACGGGAGCGTCGGCGACACGGGCCCGATGAACCCGGTGGGCCGCTCGCTGGGCGCCCAGGAGCGCCGCGCGCAGCTTCAGGAGAACGTCGCCCAGCAGCAGTACCCGCAGGACTATCCGGAACCTCAGCCGGAGCACGGCTACCAGCAGTACCAGGAGTACGAGCAGCAGCCGGAGCAGGGCTACGAGGCCGGCTACGAGAACGCGTACGAGCCGGGTTACCCGCAGCAGGACGGTTATGCCTATCCGGAAGCCGGGTACCAGGACGGTGGGCCGGCCGACCAGGGCTACGACACCGGGTACCAGGACCAGTCCCCCCAGGTGGCGTGGCCGGAGCAGAACGCATACCAGGCGGACTACCAGCAGGGCTACGGGAACGAATCGGAACCCCCGTCGGCTCCCGAACCGGCCCGGGAACGCGTAGGCTTCGACCGTCCGGAAACCGCTGCCGAAACCGGTCACGAGATGACCGGAGCGGGCCTGCCGCGTCGCGGCAGCCAGCAGCAGTGGCAGCCGGCGCAGCAGGAAGCGGAGCCGGCCAAGTCCCTCTTCGAGCAGCGGTCCCCCGCGGCGACGGAGCAGGGTCGGGACGGTGCCGGCTGGCGTTCGGCCAATGACGAGCGCTGGCAGCAGGCCGGCAAACTCCGTGAGCCGAAGGCGGGCGGGGTCACCCCGTCCGGTCTCCCTCGGCGCGTGCCCAAGGCCAACCTGGTCGAGGGCTCCGCGGAGACGACCCCGCAGGGCGGCCCCCAGGTCTCCCGCGCCCCGGAAGACGTCCGTGGCAGGCTGAGTAACCTGCGACGTGGTGTCCAGCAGGGACGCAGTGCGGGTTCGGAGCAGTCAAGTAACAGCTATGACCAGGAGCGTTAGTGTGAGCGCGATGAGCCAGGCGGCGCAGAACCTGAACTGGTTGATCACCAACTTCGTGGACAACACCCCCGGGGTGTCCCACACCGTGGTGGTCTCCGCCGACGGCCTTCTGCTGGCGATGTCCGAAGGGTTTCCGCGCGATCGAGCCGACCAGCTTGCGGCCGTGGCTTCCGGACTGACCTCGCTGACCGCCGGAGCCTCCCGCATCTTCGAGGGCGGCTCCGTCAACCAGACTGTGGTCGAGATGGACCGGGGATTCCTGTTCCTGATGTCGATCTCCGACGGATCCTCGCTGGCCGTACTCGCCCACCCGGAGTGCGACATCGGCCTCGTGGGCTACGAGATGGCCCTTCTGGTGGACCGCGCCGGCAACGTCCTCACCCCGGACCTGCGCGCGGAGCTCCAGGGAAGTCTTCTCAGTTAGCAGACGGGCAGTTCGTTTTCGCGCCACCGCCCCGTAAGGTGCGGTGGCGCGGTCCAACGGGAGTACTGCGTTTTGGAGTCGGAGGAGGAAACGTGACAACACCCGCAGGAGGACATCCATACGGCGGGGCGGCACAGCCGCAGGGTGGGCACGACCAGAACCGCTTCAACTTCCCCTCCGCTCCCAGCCGCCCCGTGCCGGAGCAGTCCCCGTATCAGCAACAGTCGTACGGACAGCAGCCGTACGCGCCTCAGCAGCAGCCCGGCCGGGCCGACCGGCCGCAGCAGGCGAAGGCGCACAACCCGCTGGTCCGTCCGTACGCGATGACCGGCGGGCGGACCCGGCCGCGCTACCAGCTCGCCATCGAGGCGCTGGTCAGCACCACGGCCGATCCCGCGCGGCTGCAAGGGCAGTTGCCCGAGCACCAGCGCATCTGCCGGCTCTGCCAAGAGATCAAATCGGTGGCCGAGATCTCGGCCCTCCTCTCCATTCCCCTCGGCGTGGCCCGAATCCTCGTCGCCGACCTGGCCGAGGCCGGGCTCGTCGCCATTCACCAGCCCGGCGGCGACGAGTCCGCGGGCGGCCAGCCAGACGTGACACTGCTCGAAAGGGTGCTCAGTGGACTTCGCAAGCTCTAACGGCGGAGCGGCTCGCTCCACCACCTCCGCGAAGATCGTGGTGGCGGGCGGCTTCGGCGTGGGCAAGACCACGTTCGTCGGCGCGGTCTCCGAGATCAACCCCCTGCGCACCGAAGCCGTCATGACGTCCGCCTCCGCGGGCATCGACGACCTCACCCACACCGGTGACAAGACGACCACCACGGTCGCCATGGACTTCGGCCGCATCACCCTCGACCAGGACCTCATCCTCTACCTGTTCGGCACCCCCGGACAGGACCGCTTCTGGTTCATGTGGGACGACCTCGTCCGCGGCGCCATCGGCGCCGTCGTCCTCGTCGACACCCGCCGCCTCGCCGACTGCTTCCCCGCCGTCGACTACTTCGAGAACAGCGGCCTGCCGTTCGTCATCGCCCTCAACGGCTTCGACGGACACCAGCCCTACACCCCCGAAGAAGTCCGCGAGGCCCTCCAGATCGGCCCGGACGCCCCCATCATCACCACCGACGCCCGCCACCGCGCAGACGCCAAGTCCGCACTCATCACGCTCGTCGAGCACGCACTCATGGCACGCCTGCGGTAGTACGCGCCGCGCGTACGCGAAGGCCCCGTGTCCCCGGTTCTCCGGTGGACACGGGGCCTTCGCCGTTGCCGTGCGCCCTCGCAGAGGGCGGGGCCGGGCCCGGACATGGTGCCGGGCCCGGACATGCGGCAGGCCCCGCACCCGTGGTTCGGGTGCGGGGCCTGCGGGGGCGTCTGCGGGTCAGCCCTGCCAGCTGTGCGGGGCGCGGAAGCCCGGGGTGCGCTCCAGACGGCGCCAGCCGGCGGTGGAGCGGCGGGGGGCCGGCACGGCGGACGGGGTGGCGGCGGCGCGGGCGAGCAGGATCGCGGTGATCGCGGCCAGCTCCTCCGGCTCGGCGTGGCCCTTTTCGACGCGCAGCATCGTGTCGGTGCTCATCGTTGGCTTCGTCTCCTTACTGCGGCGGGTTGCCGTGCTTGCGGGACGGCAGGTCGGCGTGCTTGTTGCGGAGCATCGCGAGGGCGCTGATCAGGGTCTCGCGGGTCTCGGCGGGGTCGATGACGTCGTCGACGAGGCCGCGTTCGGCCGCGTAGTACGGGTGCATCAGCTCGGCCTTGTACTCCTTGACCATGCGGGCGCGCATGGCCTCGGGGTCCTCGGCGTCGGCGATCTGCTTGCGGAAGATGACGTTGGCGGCGCCTTCCGCGCCCATCACCGCGATCTCGTTGGTGGGCCAGGCGTACGTGAGGTCGGCGCCGATGGACTGGGAGTCCATGACGATGTACGCGCCGCCGTACGCCTTGCGGAGGATGAGGCTGATCCGCGGGACGGTGGCGTTGCAGTACGCGTACAGCAGCTTGGCGCCGTGCCGGATGATGCCGCCGTGCTCCTGGGAGACGCCGGGCAGGAAGCCCGGGACGTCCAGGAAGGTCAGGATCGGGATGTTGAAGGCGTCGCACATCTGGACGAAGCGCGCGCCCTTCTCGGACGCCTCGATGTCGAGGACGCCGGCGAGGTGGCCGGGCTGGTTGGCGACGATGCCGACGACCTGGCCGTCCATCCGCGCGAGGGCGCAGATGAGGTTGCGGGCCCAGCGCTCGTGGATCTCCAGGACCTCGCCGTCGTCGACGATCTCCTCGATGACCTTGAGCATGTCGTACGGGCGGTTGCCGTCGGCGGGGACCAGGTCCAGCAGGACGTCCGAGCGGCGGTCGGCCGGGTCGTCCGTCGGGTGGGCCGGCGGGTTCTCCCGGTTGTTGGAGGGCAGCATCGAGATGAGGTACCGGACCTCGGCGATGCAGGTCTCCTCGTCGTCGTAGGCGAAGTGGGCCACGCCCGAGGTCTCGGCGTGCACGTCGGCGCCGCCGAGGCCGTTCTGGGTGATCTCCTCGCCGGTCACCGCGCGGACCACGTCCGGGCCGGTGATGAACATCTGCGAGGTGTCCCGGACCATGAACACGAAGTCCGTCAGGGCCGGGGAGTACGCCGCGCCGCCCGCGCAGGGGCCGAGCATCACGCTGATCTGCGGGATGACGCCCGAGGCGCGGGTGTTGCGCTGGAAGATGCCGCCGTAGCCGGCGAGGGCGGAGACGCCCTCCTGGATACGGGCGCCGGCGCCGTCGTTCAGCGACACCAGCGGCGCACCGGCCGCGATGGCCATGTCCATGATCTTGTGGATCTTCGTGGCGTGGGCCTCGCCCAGCGCGCCGCCGAAGATCCGGAAGTCGTGGGCGTAGACGAAGACCGTGCGGCCCTCGACGGTGCCCCAGCCGGTGATGACACCGTCGGTGTAGGGCTTGCGGGCCTCCAGACCGAAACCGGTCGCCCGGTGCCGGCGCAGCTGCTCGACCTCCTTGAAGGAGCCTTCGTCGAGGAGGAGCGCGATGCGCTCGCGGGCGGTCAGCTTCCCCTTGGCGTGCTGGGCTTCGGTCGCGCGGTCACTGGGGCCGCGCCGCGCCTGCTCGCGCAGGTCGTGCAGCTCGGCCACGCGGCCGCGAGCGTCCGTCGGCTCGCCTGGAGTCTGGTCCACAACGGTCATGTATCGACCTTACGAAGGCGACCTCGGGAAACCCTCCGTAGAGACCGCACAGTCTCGGACCCGATCCGCTGTGAGGCCCACACAGAAGCGCCGGGGCGTGCAAGGACATCACCAGCAGGGACCTGCTGCCTTTGTCCACTCCCCACAAGACTCGCGAGTTAAGTTGAAAGTTGAACAGAATGGGTCTACTGTCGTTCTCGTTGAAACTTCAACGAACGTCCCCCCACCGAGGAGCACACCATGGGCATCTTCAGCCGCCGCACCAGCGAGACCGTCACCCCCGCCGCCACCGCCGTCCTCGACGCCGACCCGGCCCTGGCCGCCCTCACCGGCGACTACACCATCGACCCCGCGCACAGCAGCATCGGCTTCACCGTCCGGCACGCGATGGTGACCAACGTCCGCGGCAACTTCACCGACCACGAGGGCACCCTCCGCCTGGACGGGGCCGACCCCTCCCGGTCCACCGCCGTCGTCGAGATCCGGACCGCCTCGGTCGACACCGGTATCGCCGACCGCGACACCCACCTGCGCGGCGGGGACTTCTTCGACGCCGAGACCTTCCCGCTGATGACCTTCCGCTCCACCGCGGCCGCCCGGACCGGCGCCGACACCTACCGCCTCACCGGCGAGCTCACCATCAAGGACGTCACCCGCCCGCTCTCCCTCGACCTGGAGTTCAACGGCGCGGCCACCGACCCCTACGGCAACGAGCGCGTCGGCTTCGAGGGCCGCGCCGAGATCCTGCGCTCCGAGTGGGGCCTGACCTGGAACGCCGCGCTGGAGGCCGGCGGCGTGATGGTCAGCGACAAGGTGAAGCTGACCTTCGACATCTCGGCCATCCGCAAGGCGGCCTGAGCCTCGTCACCCGGCCCCGGGGGCGGTGCTCAGAACCCGCCCCCGCCGTCGAACCCGCCGCCACCGCCCCAGTCCCCGCCGCCGAAACCGCCCCCGAAGTCGGAGGCGTCGAAGTCGGAGCCGGAGAAGTCGCCGCCCTCGAAGCCGTCTCCGTAACCGGCGCCGCCCCAGTCGGCGCCGTAGGCCGGGCTGGACATCATCGAGCCGAGCACCGTGCCCGCCAGCAGGCCGGGCAGGATCCCGCCGCCGAAATAGCCGCCGGCCCACGGCCCGTACACCGGTCCGGCGTCGTAGTAGGGCCGCGGACCACGGTCGGTGTCGACCGTGCGGACCATCGGGTCCTTGCCGTCGCGCAGGCGGACCGCGTCCGCGGCGCACACCGGGACCGTGCGGGGCGTGCCCGCAGCGGGCGCCCAGGAGGCGTCCTCGGTGCCGGGACCGTGCCGCGGGTCGAAGAAGCAGGGCGCGCGCCGCTCGGGCGGCGGCCGCCCCTCCCGGCGGGCGGCGAGCACGGCCAGCGCGAACCGGCCGTCCTCCAGCGCCTGGGTGACCCCCTTGACCTCCTCCGGGTGCCGCACGGAGCCCATGATCTGCTTGGCCCGGTCGTACGAGTCCAGGGCCCGCTCGTAGTCCTGCCGCATGACGTCGTCGGCGCCCGGCTCACCGGGGTGGAAGTCCAGCCGTTCGAGTTCCTCGCCGAAGGCGGTGATGTCCTCGTCGACCACCACCCGCAGCTTCTCCACCGCCGCCTGCTCGGCCTCCTCCTTGCGCCTGCGGTTCCGGCGGACCAGGGCGTACGCGCCTCCGCCGCCGAGCACCGC
Organism: Streptomyces sp. NPDC048603; assembly: GCF_043199475.1. NCBI lineage: Bacteria > Bacillati > Actinomycetota > Actinomycetes > Kitasatosporales > Streptomycetaceae > Streptomyces > Streptomyces sp. NPDC048603. Next base: position 177,596 of record NZ_JBICVY010000012.1, read on the forward strand.
GACCGCGCCGAGCCCGACCAGCGCCGTGGTGTCCACACCGCCGCCGGGGGCTCCGGTGGTGCCCCAGGAGGCGGGGGCGCTGCCCCTCGTCTGCGGCAGGGCCTGGTCGACGAAGTTGTTGAGCTGGGTGGACGCGTCCACCGGGCCGCCCGCCTTCACCGCTTCGGAGAGGTTCTGCACGGCGTTCCCCGGCATGACCCTCGGGTCGGCCTTGGCGTCGAAGCCGTCTCCGAGCCGGATGGCGTAGAGACCGGTGATGCCGGTCAGGGACCGCACGTTGCGGAACACCGTGTCCGGGGGGAACTCGCTGGAGTTCGGCAGCACGGCGACGAAGAGCGGTTTGTCCGCGTCCTTGATCTTCTTGGCGAGGGCATCCGCCTGGTCCTTCGACAACTGCGCCTGGGCGCGCGGGTCGACGTAGACCGGGCCCTGCTTCAGGGCCTCGGCCACGGCGTCCGGTCCGGTCGCGGCCGACGCCTGTGGGGCGACCGCGAGGGCGGTCGCCGACAGTGCGAGCAGCAGGCCGGAAAGTACGGCGGGTATCAGCCTGGTCCTCATGCCTACGACGCTACCCGAACAGGCGTTTTCCTGTGTAAGCCGGACATAAGGTAAGCGGGCGCGAGGACCGGGCGGTTGCCTCAGACCCGGGGGCGGATCGGGCGGCCGGGGGCGCCCGGGGAGGTGTGGGCCGGCGGGCGGAGCATCATCCGGAAGGCCGGTTCCACGCCAGCGTGCAGCAGCCCGTAGGTGAAGGCGTCCTCCAGGGCCTGCCAGGAGGCGGCGATCACGTTCGGGGCCACGCCGACCGTGTTCCACTCCTTGTTGCCGTCGGTGGTGGTGATCAGCACGCGGGTGGTGGACTCGGTGCCGTGCGTGCCCTCCAGGGTGCGCACCTTGTAGTCGACCAGCTCGTACTTGGCCAGCTGCGGGTAGAACTTCTCCAGCGCCTCGCGCAGCGCCCGGTCCAGGGCGTTGACCGGGCCGTTGCCCTCCGCGGTGGCGATGATCCGCTCGCCCCGCACCCACAGCTTGACCGTGGCCTCGTTGGCGTGGGTGCCGTCGGGGCGGTCCTCGCTGATCGCGCGCCAGGACTCCACCTTGAAGAAGCGGCGGGCCCGGCCCTCGGCCTCGGCGCGCAGCAGCAGCTCGAAGGAGGCGTCGGCGGCCTCGTATGTGTAGCCCTGGAGCTCCCGCTCCTTGACCCGCTCCACGACCCGGCCGATCAGCTCGCGGTCGCCCTTGAGGTCGACGCCGAGCTCCTTGCCCTTGAGCTCGACGGAGGCCCGCCCGGCCATGTCGGAGACCAGCATGCGCATGGTGTTGCCGACCCGCTCGGGGTCGATGTGCTGGTACAGGTCGGGGTCGACCTTGATGGCGGAGGCGTGCAGGCCGGCCTTGTGCGCGAAGGCGGAGACACCGACGTAGGGCTGGTGCGTGGAGGGGGTCAGGTTGACCACCTCGGCGATGGCGTGCGAGATCCGGGTCATCTCGGCGAGCGCGCCCTCGGGGAGGACGGTGCGGCCGTACTTGATCTCCAGTGCGGCGACCACCGGGAACAGGTTGGCGTTGCCGACCCGCTCGCCGTATCCGTTGGCGGTGCACTGCACGTGGGTGGCGCCTGCGTCGACGGCGGCCAGGGTGTTGGCCACGGCACAGCCGGTGTCGTCCTGGGCGTGGATGCCCAGCCGGGCGCCGGTGTCGGCCAGCACCGTGGAGACCACGGCGGTGATCTGGGCGGGGAGCATGCCGCCGTTGGTGTCGCAGAGGACGACCACGTCGGCGCCGGCCTCGTGGGCGGCGCGGACGACGGACTTGGCGTACTCCGGGTTGGCGCGGTAGCCGTCGAAGAAGTGCTCGCAGTCGACGAACACCCGGCGGCCCTGTTCGCGCAGGTAGGAGACGGTGTCGCGGACCATCTCCAGGTTCTCGTCCAGGGTGGTGCGCAGGGCCAGTTCCACGTGCCGGTCGTGGGACTTCGCCACCAGGGTGATCACCGGTGCGCCGGACTCCAGCAGGGCGCGGACCTGCGGGTCCTCGGCCGCGGAGGCTCCGGCCCGGCGGGTGGCGCCGAAGGCGACCAGCTGGGCGTGCCGGAACTCGATCTCGGCCTGCGCGCGGGCGAAGAACTCGGTGTCGCGGGGGTTGGCGCCGGGCCAGCCGCCCTCGATGAATCCGACGCCGAACTCGTCCAGGTGCCGGGCGATCGTCAGCTTGTCCGCGACCGTGAGGTTGATGCCCTCGCGCTGCGCGCCGTCACGCAGGGTCGTGTCGAAGATGTGGAAGCTGTCGTCCAGGACGGCTTTCGCCTCTGTCGTCCCTGTTGGCGTCATGGTGATCTGGACTCCTGTCGGATGAGTGGCTCCGGATGCCCGGGATCCACTGCCCCCATCATCGCGCGCGGGGCGCTCCCGGCATTTCGTGCGCCGGGAAACAAAAAACCTCTCGCTGGTGCGAGAGGTCTGCGCGCGGGTCAGGGGCACGGTGTCGCTGCCCGTGGAGGTTTTCCGCGGTTCAGCGGTCACTGCGGACCGGCGCGCTGCTGCAGATAATCACGGTCTGAGCAAGCACGTTCGCAGTGTGCCATACGGTTCCCGGCGGGCGGACGCGAGTCTCACCATGTGGGCGGCGTTCGTCACGTCGCCGGACAGCGGTGGCTCCGGCGGGGCGGAACGCCTGCCCACACCTACGGTGTCAGCGCCTCGGTGAAGAACTCGCGTACGTGGGCCAGGATGCCGGCGCGGTCGAGCGTGGGCAGGCCCACGGCGAGCTGGATGCTGAAGCCGTCCAGCAGGGCGCGGGCGCGGGCGGCGACGCGTTCCGCGTCGACCGGGCGGAACTCGCCCCGGGAGATCCCCTCGGCGAGCAGCGCGACCAGGTCGCGGTGCCAGGCACCCTCGATCGCGGCCTGGCGCTCCCGCTCCTCCGGCCCGGCGTTCTGGGACCGGTTCCAGACCTCCAGCCAGAGCGTCCAGTGCGGGTCCCGGGCGTACTCGGGAACGTACAGGTCGACGTACGCGGCGAGCCGGTCGGCGACCGTGCCGCGCCGGGAGAGCAGGGCACGCCGTTCGAGGCCGAGCGCGGCCTCGCTCCATTCCAGGGTCTGCAGCAGCAGCTCGTCCTTGGTCCGGAAGTAGTACAGGAGGTGTCCGCTGCTCATGCCGACCTGGCGGCCCAGGCCGGCCATGGTCAGGCCGTCCAGGCCGCGCTCCGCGATGGTGGCCATGGCGGCGGCGAGGACTTCCTCGCGCGGCGGCGCGTTCTTCCTCGCGCGTACCCCACCCGCCACCATGGCCACTCCCTCACGTTCGCGGTCCTCGGACTCGGGCGAGTCCTCAGACCTTGGGCTGCTGCTGGGTGATGCAGTGGATACCGCCACCCCCGGCGAAAATCGTACGTGCGTCAACCAGCGTCACGGTCCGCTCCGGGAACAGTCCGCGGAAGATCTCGGCCGCTTCCTCGTCCCGCGGGTCGTCGAAGGCGCACAGTACGACGCCGTCGTTGCACAGGTAGTGGTTGATGTACGAGTAGTCCACCCACTCGCCGTCCTCCTCCAGCACGGTCGGCGCCGGGATCTCCACGACCTGCAGCTGCCGCCCCCGGGCGTCGGTGGCGGACCGCAGCAGGGCGGCGATGAGCTTGCAGCGCTCGTGGTCGGGGTGCGCCGGGTCGGGCTGGGTGTGCACCATCACCACGCCGGGGCGGGCGAAGGCGGCGACGATGTCGACGTGGCCCTGCGTGCCGTAGGTGCCGTAGTCGCCGGCCAGGCCGTACGGCAGCCAGATGGCCTTGGTGGTGCCGAGGTGGGCGTGGATCTCCTGCTCGACCTGCTCGCGGGTCCAGCCGGGGTTGCGGCCCTCGCCGAGCTGCACGGTGTCGGTCAGCAGGACGGTGCCCTCGCCGTCGACGTGGATGGCGCCGCCCTCGTTGACCAGCGGGGTGGAGTACGTGCGCGTGCCGACGAGGTCGGAGATGTGCCGGGCGACCTTGGAGTCGTTGTCCCAGCGGGCCCACTCCTGGGCGCCCCAGCCGTTGAAGGTCCAGTCGACGGCGGCGAGCTCGCCCTGGGCGCTGGTGACGAAGGTGGGGCCGATGTCCCGCATCCAGGCGTCGTCGAGCTCGTGCTCCACCAGGTCGATGGGGTGCTTGTCGCCGGCGCCGACCACGGCGCGGGCGCCTTCGGCGTCACCGGGCGGGACGACCAGGGTGACGGGCTCGTACGCGCTGACGGCGCGGGCGACCGAGCCCCAGGCCCGGCGGGCCTCGGCGAGCTCCTCCTCGTTGGTGAAGGTCGGGTTGGGGCTGGGCCAGGCCATCCAGGTGCGCTCGTGCGGAGCCCACTCGGGAGGCATGCGGTGACCGGCGTCGACGGGCTTGTTCATCAGGGGTCCTTGCTCTTACAGGAAGTACAGGCGGTTGAGGGCGACCGAGTCGGCGGCTTCGGAGCGCAGCGGTTCCCCGTCGAGGGAGACGAGTCCGCTGCGCGCGTCCACATCGACCGCGCCCACCCGGGAGTTGAGGAGGAGGTCGGCCGGTCCGATGCCGCGGGTGCCGCGGACGGCGACCCGGCGGCGGCGGGTCGGCATGGCGTCGGAGCCGAGGGCGGCCGCGGCGGCGGAGACGAACGCGACCGAGATGTCGGCGGCGGTGGCGCCGTACGAGCCGAACTGCGGGCCGAGCACCAGGGGCTCGCAGGTGTCGGTGGCGGCGTTGGGGTCGCCGGTGACTCCGTAGGCCGGGAAGCCGGACTTGAGGACGAGCTGGGGCTTGGCGCCGAAGAACGGGGGGCGCCACAGCACGATGTCGGCGAGCTTGCCGACCTCGATGGAGCCGATCTCGTGGGCCAGGCCGTGGGCGATGGCCGGGTTGATGGTCAGCTTGGCCATGTAGCGGAGGACGCGGGCGTTGTCGTCGCCCTCCCCGTCGCCGCCTTCCCCGTCATGGGGAAGCAGGGGCCCGAGCTCGGCCTTCATCTTGGCGGCCATGGCGAAGGTACGGCGGATCGTCTCACCGGCCCGGCCCATGCCCTGGGCGTCGGAGGAGGTGATGCCGATGGCGCCCAGGTCGTGCAGGACGTCCTCGGCTCCCATCGTGCCCGCGCGGATCCGGTCGCGGGCCATGGCGGCGTCGCCGGGGAGGTCGGGCTTGAGGTCGTGGACGGAGACGATCATGCCGTAGTGCTCGGCGACCGCGTCCCGGCCGAAGGGCAGGGTCGGGTTGGTGGAGGAGCCGATCACGTTCGGCACGCCGGCCATCTTCAGCACGTTGGGGACGTGCCCGCCGCCGCAGCCCTCGATGTGGAAGGCGTGGATCGTACGGCCGTCCAGGACCCGGAGGGTGTCCTCCACGGACAGGCACTCGTTGAGGCCGTCCGAGTGCAGGGCGACCTGGACGTCGTGCTCCTCGGCCACCCGCAGCGCGGTGTCCAGGGCCCGGGTGTGGGCGCCCATGTCCTCGTGCACCTTGAACCCGGACGCGCCGCCCTCGGCCAGCGCCTCGACCAGCGGGGCGGCGTCCGAGGAGGAGCCCCGGGCCAGGAAGCCGATGTTCACCGGCCAGGCGTCGAAGGCGTTGAAGGCGTGCTTCAGTGCCCACGGGGAGTTGACGCCGACGCCCCAGACCGGGCCGAACTCCTGGCCGATGACGGTGGTGACACCGGCGGCCAGCGAGGCTTCCATGATCCGCGGGGAGAGCAGGTGGACATGGGTGTCCACGGCGCCGGCGGTGGCGATCAGGCCTTCGCCGGAGACGATGCTGGTGCCGGTGCCGACGACCACGTCGACCCCGTCCAGGGTGTCGGGGTTGCCCGCCCGGCCGATCGCGTGGATCCGGCCCTCGCGGATGCCGATGGACACCTTGCGGATGCCCAGCACGGCGTCGATGACCAGCACGTTGCTGATGACCACGTCGCAGGTCTCGCGGACCGCGGCGGCCTTCAGGTGCAGCCCGTCACGGGCGGTCTTGCCGAAACCGGCCAGGAACTCGTCCCCGGGCTTCTGGGCGTCGGACTCGACCCGCACGGTCAGACCGGAGTCGCCCAGGCGGACCCGGTCACCGGCCCGGGGGCCGAAGACGGAGGCGTACTCGTGCGGGTCGATGTGCCGGCTGCCGGGGGCGCAGTGGTCACTGTGCTTGGTGGGCCTGCTCATCGCGTTCCTCCCTCCACTCCCAGGTAGCCGCACGCGGCGGCGCGGCGCAGGGCTTCCTCCCTGGCGCCGGGGGCGTCCAGCGGTCCGTCCACCAGTCCGGCGAAGCCGATGGCGACGCGGTCGCCGCCGATGGACACCAGGCCCACCTCGAACTCGCCGCCGGCGTCGAAACGGACCGAGGAGCCGGCCGGTACGCACAGGCGCATGCCGTAGGCGGCGGCCCGGTCGAAGTCCAGTCGCGGGTTCGCCTCGAAGAAGTGGAAGTGCGAGGTCACGCTGATCGGGACGGCCGAGGTGTTCCGGACGGTCAGCCGCACCTCCGGCTCGGGCGCCGGGCTCTCGGGGCCGGGGACGACCGCGCCGGGCGCGTCGTCGCCCAGCGGCACCGCGCCCTTGATCGGCGAGGAGACCACGGCGAGGCGGGATCCGTCGTCGAAGACCGCCTCCACGTGCACTTCGGTGACCACGTCGGCGACGCCCGGCAGGACGTCCCCGGGGCCGAGCACGCTGCGGGCGGCCTCGATGGCCTCCGCGAGCCGCTTCCCGTCGCGGGCGGCCTCACAGACCGTGTCCACGATCAGAGCCGTCGCCTCCGGGACGTTCAGCTTCAGTCCGCGCGCACGCCGGGCGCGGGCCAGTTCCGCCGCGCTGAAGAGCAGCAGCCGGTCGCGCTCCGTCGGGGTCAGCCGCACGACGTCCACCTCCCAGATCCAAGGTTTAGAACGCCACTCTAACTGTTCATTTCTTCGCAGGGAACCATTGACCTGCGACATGGGGTTGCGTCACATTGAGTGTCGCTCTAAACAATCCCCATCCCCCGTCCCCGCCCCATCCGTCCTCTGCCCGGGAGTCCCCCATGCCCATCGAACAGCGCGGAGTCGACACCATTCCGGAGGCGGAGCGCACCAGCTCCCCTCGCGACCTCGTGGCGATCCTGCTCGGCTCGAACCTCTGTCTCGGCGTGATCGTCTTCGGCTGGCTGCCGCCCTCCTTCGGCCTCGGATGGTGGCCCTCCGTCACCGCCATCGTGGCCGGAACCGTGGCCGGGATCGCGTTCACCGCGCCGCTCGCGCTGGTCTCGCTGCGCACCGCCACCAATCTGTCCACCTCCAGCGGCGCCCAGTTCGGCGTCCGGGGCCGCCTCGTCGGCTCGGTGGTGGGCCTGCTGCTCGCGCTCGGCTACACCGCGCTCACGCTGTGGATCGGCGGCGACGTGATGGTGGGGGTGCTCTCCCGGCTCACCGGCCTGCCCGACACCGGGCTCTCCAAGGCGCTGATGTACGGCGTCCTGGCCGCCTGCACCGTCGTCGGGGCCGTCTTCGGCTACCGGCTGCTGCTGCGGATGAGCAAGCTGCTGGCCGTCGTGATGGTGGCCCTGCTGGCCGTGGGCGTGTACGCGTACGCCGGTGACTTCACCACCGCCGCCCCGCCGGACACCCCGTACCTGCTGGGTTCCTTCTGGCCGACCTGGCTGCTCGCCGCCGTCGCCGCCGGTCTCAGCGGTCCGGTCGCCTTCATCACCCTGCTGGGCGACTACACCCGCTACATATCCCCGGCGCGGCACAGCTCCCGCAAGGTGCTGTGGGCCACCGGCCTGGGCCTGCTCGCCGGTCTGCTGGTGCCGCAGCTGTTCGGCGCGTACACCGCCCTGGCCGCCCGGGCCGGCCTGGACTACGCCGGTCCGCTGGTGACCGCCTCCCCGGTCTGGTACCTGATCCCGCTGCTGGTGGCCGCCGCGGCCGGCTCGGTGGGCAACGCCGGGCTGATGCTGTACTCCATGGGCCTGGACCTCGACGCGATCGTGCCGAAGGCCACCCGCACCAAGGCCACCCTGGTGGCCGCCGTCGTCGCCACCGTCTTCGTCTTCCTGGGCTCCTTCGCCTGGAACGCGCAGGCCGCGATGACCTCCTTCGTCCTGCTGCTCACCGCCATCGGCACCCCGTGGGCGGTGATCACCCTGATCGGCTTCGTGCGCTGCCGCGGCGCGTACGACGCCGATGCCCTGCAGGTGTTCAACCGCCGGGCCCGCGGCGGCGTCTACTGGTACAGCGCCGGGTGGAACCTCCGCGCCACCGCCTCCTGGGCGGCGGGTGCGGCGGTGGGCCTGGCCGCCGTGTCCACACCGCTGTACGAGGCGCCGCTGCTGCCCCTGACCGGCGGGGTGGACTGCAGCTTCGTCCTGTCGGGGCTGGTCGGCGGCCTGGTCTACGCGGCGCTGACGTTCCGGCCGCAGGCGGCACCCGCCGCCGCGCCGGCCGGTCAGGTGGCGGCCGCCGTCGAGTGACGGACGGCCCTGGGGAAAACGGGAGGGCCCGTGGAAGAGCTCGCGTACGTCTTGGGCAAGGTCGTCAAGGGGGCGGCCGGCCTGGCCTACGCCGTCGGGGACCTCCTCGTCCCGCTCGGCCCGGAGGGGGACTCGCGCAAGCGGAAGCGGACCGGCGCCGAGGACGGCGCGGACCGGAAGACCGAGGACTGACACACGGCCGGCCGCACGGCCGGACACGGCGAAGGGCCCCTGCTCACGCAGGGGCCCTTCGCCGTGTCCGGCCGTGCGGCGCGGATCAGCCCAGCGGGTGCATCCAGCCGTGCGCGTCCTCGGCGTGGCCGGTCTGCAGGGCGAGCAGCGCCTTGCGCAGCCGCATGGTGACCTCGCCCGGAGTGCCGTCGCCCTGGGTCCAGTTGTCGTTGTGGGACTTCACCGAGCCGACCGGGGTGATGACCGCGGCGGTGCCACAGGCGAACACCTCGGTGAGGGTGCCGTTCTCGGTGTCCCGCTTCCAGTCCTCGGTGGAGATCCGGCCCTCCTCGGCGGTGAAGCCGAGGTCACGGGCGATGGTCAGGAGCGAGTCGCGGGTGATGCCCGGGAGCAGCGAGCCGGTGAGCTCGGGGGTGACGATGCGGGCGGTGCCGTCGGCGCCGTCGGGGTTCCCGTACACGAAGTACAGGTTCATGCCGCCCATCTCCTCGACCCAGCGGTGCTCCTTGGCGTCCAGCCAGACCACCTGGTCGCAGCCGTGCCCGGCCGCCTCGGCCTGCGCGACCAGGGAGGCCGCGTAGTTGCCGCCGGTCTTGGCCGCGCCGGTGCCGCCCTTGACCGCGCGGACGTACTCCTCGGAGAGCCAGACGGAGACCGGCTTGACGCCGCCGGGGAAGTAGGCGCCGGCCGGGGAGGCGATGACCATGAACAGGAACTCGTTGGCCGGACGCACGCCGAGGCCGACCTCGGTGGCGAACATGAACGGCCGGAGGTAGAGCGAGGCTTCGCCGGAGTCCGGCACCCACGCCCGGTCCTGCTGGATCAGGGCGTCGCAGGCGGCGATGAACAGCTCGGTGGGCAGCTCCGGCATGGCCATGCGGCGGGCGGAGGCCTGGAAGCGCTCGGCGTTCGCCTCGGGGCGGAAGGTGGCGACGGTGCCGTCGGGCTGCTTGTACGCCTTGAGGCCCTCGAAGATCGTCTGCGCGTAGTGCAGGGTCATGTTCGCCGGGTCGATGGAGAGCGGCGCGTACGGGACCAGCTCCGCGTCGTGCCAGCCGCGACCCTCGGTCCACTTGATCGTGACCATGTGGTCGGTGAAGTGGCGGCCGAATCCGGGGCTGGTCAGCAGCGCCTCGCGCTCCGCGTCGGACAGCGGGTTCGAGGAGGGCTTGAGCTCGATCGTGGGCGTCGTCATGAGTGCTTGTCCTTCACCTTTTGTGTATGGCGGACCGCGCTCACGGCGTACCAGGACGTCCGAGCTTCCCCGTATTCCGCGGCCTCGCGTTCGATTATCGCGCGGGGACGGTCTTTCGGAGAACCGGGGTGATGCGGCCCAGGGGAGATGGTGGCACCCGGGGACGCACAGGGAAAGCCGCCGGGTGCGGGGATGCGCCCGGCGGCTTCTCTCTGGATGGAGCTGAGCTGCTGCGCCGGGTCAGCCGGCTACGCGGGCGGCGAGGGCGTCGCCGATCCGGTCGGTCGACCGGAAGGTGCCGTCGCGCTCGGCCAGATCGGCGGAGACGGCGTCCTCGATGCGGACCGCCTCGGCCTCGTAGCCCAGGTGACGCAGCAGGAGGGCGACGGACAGGATGGTCGCGGTCGGGTCGGCCTTGCCGGTGCCCGCGATGTCCGGGGCGGAGCCGTGGACCGGCTCGAACATGGACGGGAAGGCGCCGGTGGGGTTGATGTTCCCGGAGGCGGCCAGGCCGATTCCGCCGGTCACGGCGGCGGCCAGGTCGGTGAGGATGTCACCGAAGAGGTTGTCCGTGACGATGACGTCGAAGCGCTCGGGCTGGGTGACGAAGAAGATCGTCGCCGCGTCCACGTGCAGGTAGTCGGTGGTGACCTCGGGGTACTCCTGGCCCACCTTGTCGAAGATGTTCTTCCACATGTGGCCCGCGTACACGAGCACGTTGTTCTTGTGGACCAGCGTCAGCTTCTTGCGGGGGCGGGAGTTGGCCCGCTCGTAGGCGTCGCGGACGACGCGCTCGACGCCGTACGCGGTGTTCACGCTGACCTCGGTGGCCACCTCGGCCGGCGTGCCGGTGCGCAGCGAGCCGCCGTTGCCGGTGTACGGGCCCTCGGTGCCCTCGCGGACCACGACGAAGTCGATGTCCGGACGGCCCGCCAGGGGGGTGGCGGTGTTCGGGAAGAGCTTCGACGGGCGCAGGTTGATGAAGTGGTCGAAGGCGAAGCGGAGCTTCAGCAGCAGACCGCGCTCCAGCACGCCGGACGGGACCGAGGGGTCGCCGATGGCGCCCAGCAGGATCGCGTCGTGGTGCTTGAGGGCCTCGAGCTCCGCGTCCGGCAGGGTCTCGCCGGTGCGGTGCCAGCGCTGGGCGCCGAGGTCGTATTCCTTGGTCTCCAGCTTCACATCCTGCGGCAGGACCGCGGTAAGGACCTTGAGGCCCTGAGCCACGACTTCCTGGCCGATGCCATCACCGGGGATCACTGCGAGATTGATGCTGGTCGACATGTCGGCACCGTACTCCTCGTCCAGCCTTCAGACACGTTGCGTCCACCATGTGGACGCAAACGCGTCGTCGGCGGTGTGGCCCGAACGGGCCCCGAACGGGCCCCGAGGGAGCCTTGAGGGGGCCCCGGACGGGTGGCCGCAAGGGGCCGCGGGGGTGGCTCAGTGACCGGTGGCGCCACCGTTGTCACGGCGGTCCAGGGAGCGCTGCAGGGCGGCGGCGGCGTTGCGGCGGTCGGCGTCGGCGGAGCCGGAGCGGCGGACGCGGCGGGCGGCGGCGGAGCGGGCTGCGTTGGCGGTGGTGTGCATCGTGATCGACTCCTTGAGAGCAGGGTGTGGCGGGGCCACGGGTGAGGGGTTCTTTCAAGGCGCCGGAAGGGGGCGGGGAGCTGGGCGCAGCAGGGGTTGCCTGCGTGGGGCGCACGCTCACGGCCGCCATTCGCCCGGTCGGCGATGCGTTCGGCTTCTACAAAGCTAGGGCAGCTCGCGCTGTATGTCTCGGCAGTTAGTCGGACTTCCTAGTATCTGAGACAGGAATATTTGGGCGATATGCGGGGGGTGGCGGTGCGATACGCCGCCGATAGCCGGGAAACACGGGACGCATACCGGACGGAGGGGCTCCGGCCGGGCCCGGGCGAGGGGCCCGGGAGGGGGGCCGCCCGGGTTCCGGCGGAGCGTCCGGCCGGGCGTGTCGGTTCCGGAGGCCGCGCGGGCTGTGGCGGGCCGGGCGCCGCGGGTGGGGCGGATCAGCCGCCGGAGGTACGGCGGCCTGCGCGGAGTTCTCGGATCAGGGCCTGGACGGCCGGGGTGCCGGCCAGCTCGCGGGTGGTCACGTAGCCGACCGAGCGGGTGGGCCGCTCCGGTCCGAGATCGGTGATCCGTACTGTGTCCGGTGCTCCCGTCAGGGAGAGGGCGGGCATGATCGCCATGCCCAGGCCGCGCTCCACCATGGTCAGCACCATGCCGTCGTCCTCGGCCTTCACCGCGGCCCGCGGGATCCAGTCCTGCGCCCGCCACCACTCCCGGGTGTACGAGCCGCAGTTCTCGTCCCAGTCCAGCAGCGGCAGCGCCTTCGGGTCGGGGTGCCCGGCGGGGTGCACCAGCGCGTACGGCTCTTCGGCCAGCACCCCGCTCAGCAGACCGGACGGCACTCCCGTGGAGCCGCCCAGGGTGGCGATGCCGAGGTCGGCCCGGCCGGCCGCGACCTCCCCCGCCGTGCCCGCGCCCAGCTCGCGCACCACGCGCACCTCGGGCCGGATGCCCGGGTGGCGGGCGGTGAGCCGCTCCAGGGCGGGCGGCAGCAGGTGCAGGGCCGCACTGCGGAACGCGGCGATCCGCAGGGTGCCCGTGACCGCTCCGGGCCCGGAGCCCGAACCGGAGCCCGGCCCGGAGCCGCGTACCTCCACGGCCAGCAGCTCGTACAGCCGGAGGATCCGGCGGGCCAGCGCCACCGCCCGCTCCCCCGCCGGGGTGGGCCGGGCCCCGGACCGGCCGCGGTCGAACAGCACCGCCCCCAGCTTGGCCTCGGTGGCGCGTACGGCGTGCGAGACGGCGGACTGGGTGATCCCCAGGGCGGCCCCGGCCGGCGAGAAGCCGCCGGCCTCGGCGACGGCCACCAGGATCCGCAGCTCCTGCGGGGTGAGCAGGTCCTGCACGGCCGGCAGCTCCCGCAGTACGGGCAGTACAGCCGGCACGGGCTGTACGGCTGGCACGGGCTGTACAGCCGGTGCGGGCAGTTCCTGCGGAGCGGGCCCGGCCACGGGGCTCCACCTCCCTCTCGTTCCTTCTCGTGCCTTCTCGTCCCCGTCACGTTCCATGAGCCGCGTTCATGGATGTGCGCCTTCCATGAGCGCAACCCCCTGCCCGGCCTGCGGATTCCTTCCTAGCGTCACCGCCATGAACGACACCGCATACGCCGTGCACCAGACCGCCCGCCCCTCCGGCTTCCCCTCCGCCGCGGACTTCGCGTTCGTCGGGACCCCCGTCCCCTCCCCCACCCCCGGCACCGCGCTCGTCGAGAACCTGCTGCTGTCGGTGGACCCGTACCACCGGGGCCTGATGGACGGCGGCGAGGGCGGCTTCGAGCTCCACACCCCGCTGGAGGGCCGCTCGGTCGGCCGGGTGGTCGCCTCCCGCGACCCGGGGCTGCGCGAGGGCGACCTGGTCTTCCACCGGGCCGGCTGGCGCACGCACGCCCTGGTCACCGCGGGCGTCGACGGCACCCGCAGGATCCGCGCCCACGAGGGCGTCCCGCTGGAGGCGTACCTCTCGGTCCTCGGAGGCACCGGACTCACCGCGTACGCGGCGCTGACCCGGACGGCCGCCCTGCGGGAGGGCGAGGACGTGTACGTCTCCTCGGCCGCCGGCGGGGTCGGCACCGCCGCCGGCCACATCGCCCGGCTGCTGGGGGCCCGCCGGGTCATCGGCAGCGCCGGCTCCCCGGAGAAGGTGCGGCACCTCACCGAGCGGCTCGGCTTCGACGCCGCCTTCGACTACCACGACGGGCCGGTCGGCGAACTCCTCGCGGCGGCCGCCCCGGACGGGATCGACGTGTACGTCGACAACGTCGGCGGGGACCACCTGGCGGGCGCGATCGACGTGCTGCGCGAGTACGGGCGAATCGCCTGGGTGGGCGCCATCTCCACCTACAACGGCGACCGCGCACCGGCCGCACCGCGCAACCTCTTCGAGATCGTGCACAAGTCCCTCCGGCTGGAAGGGGTATTGGTCCGCAACCACACCAATCTGCAGGAGGAGCTGGAGGAGTTCCTCGTGCCGCACCTGCAGAGCGGCCGGGTGAGCACCGACACCGCCGTCGTCCAGGGCTTCGACCGCACGGTGGAGGCGTTCCTGGGCATGCTGCACGGCGAGAACCTGGGCAAGACGCTGGTCCGCACGGGGATCTGAACCGGGGGTTCCGCGATGTTCACCGATTGATTACTGCACGGCCGTGGACCTTTGGACACGGTGGCGCCACCCTTGCGCTCGATGTGCCGGACGGGGCACCCGAGTTGAATGTGAGGGCCAGTGACACCGATCAGCCGTAGAGGGTTCGTGGGGATCGGAGCGGGTCTCGTGGCGGGCGCGGCCGGGGCGGCCCTGCCGGCCGACACCGCCGCTGCCGCCGCCGCTGCCGCCCCCCTTTCGACGGCCGCGGCGGCCGCCACCGGCACCATCACCGACGTGAAGCACGTGGTGGTCCTCATGCAGGAGAACCGCAGCTTCGACCACTACTTCGGCCGGCTGCGGGGTGTCCGCGGGTTCGGCGACCGGGCCGCCGGCAACCTGCCCGGCGGCTGGGGCATGTTCAACCAGCCCAACCTGGGCGGGCGACAGTACCCGTGGAACCTGTCCGACACCCCGCCGGCGGGCGGCACGGATGGCGAGACCCTCGCCCAGTGCACCGGCGACCTGCCGCACAGCTGGACCTCCCAGCACGCGGCCTGGAACAAGGGCCGGATGGACAACTGGGTGGCCGGCGTGGGCAACACCCGCACCCTGGGCCACCTGGACCGGGAGGACATCCCGTTCCACTACGCCCTCGCCGACGCCTACACGATCTGCGACGCGTACTTCTGCTCGGCGCTGAGCGCCACCGGCCCCAACCGGACCTTCCTGTGGAGCGGGAAGGTGGACGGCAGCAGCAAGGACGGCGGCGAGGAGTCCGGGCTGACCTGGGAGACGTACGCCGAGGCCCTGGAGCGGGCCGGGATCTCCTGGCGGGTCTACCAGAACGCCCAGGACAACTACGGGGACAACGGCCTGGCCTACTTCAAGAAGTTCACCGACGCCGCGCCCGGCACCCCCTGGCACGACAAGGGCATGGCCTCCGTGCCGCGGGTCACCGGCTCCACGCCCGACGACATCGCGGCGGCGATCCGGGCGGACGTGGTGGCCGGCACACTGCCCCAGGTCTCCTGGGTGGTCGCGAACCAGGCGTTCTCCGAGCACCCGTACGCCCCTCCGGGTGACGGCGCCCACTTCGTGGACCTGGTCTACCGGGCGCTGGCCGCGAACCCCGAGGTCTTCGACTCCACCGTCCTCTTCCTCAACTACGACGAGAACGACGGGTTCTTCGACCACGTGCCGCCGCCGGTGGCCCCGCCCGGCACCCCCGGCGAGTACATCGACGGGATACCGGTCGGCCTCGGCTTCCGCGTCCCCATGCTGGTGATGTCGCCGTGGACCCGGGGCGGCTGGGTCAGCTCGGAGGTCTTCGACCACACCTCCGTCCTCCGCTTCCTGGAGACCTGGTCCACGGCGGCGGGCAAGCCCGCCCTCTGCCCGAACATCAGCGCCTGGCGCCGCAAGGTGACCGGCGACCTCACCGGCGTCTTCGACTTCGCCCGCCCGGTGTACGGCGTCCCCGCCGGGCTCCCGTCCACGGCGAAGGTCATCGGCCAGGCGACCTGCGCCCCGCTGCCCAACCCGGTGCCGCAGGACAACGCACTGCCCGCGCAGGAGCCGGGCACCCGCCCGGCGCGGGCCTTGCCCTACCAGGCGAACGGCAACCTGGACCGCTTCGAGTTCGGCGCCGCGGGGCAGATCAAGGCCTGGTTCTCGATGACCAACCAGGGCGCGCAGGCGACCCGCCCGGCGCACTTCTCGATCCACCCGCACCAGCACCGGGACACGGCGGCCTGGCAGTACACGGTGGACGCCGGCAGCACGGCCACGGACTACTTCCACATCGGCCTGGGGCACGGCTCCGGCAAGTACGACATCTCCATGCACGGCCCGAACCGCTTCCTGCGGCGCTTCATCGGCGACGCCACGAAGCCGGGCAAGGACCTGGAGGTCGCGGCCCGCTACGCCGTGGAGCCGGGCACCGGCAAGCTCGCGGTCTACTTCAAGATGAAGAACGCCTCCGGCTCCCCGGTCACCTTCACGATCCGCTCGAACGCCTACCGCACGGACGGCCCGTGGACCTACACCGTCCCGGCCGGCTCCACCAAGGAGGACTGGTTCAACGCGGTCGCCTACACCAACGGCTGGTACGACTTCACCGTCCTGGCGAACTCCGACGGCACCTGGTCCCGCCGCTACACCGGCCACCTCGAAACGGGCACCGCGAGCGTCTCGGGCTCGTAAGGGCCGGGCCGACCGGGCCGAGGGCCCCTCAAGGGCCCCCTCAGAGCACGTCACCGTCCCGCCAGTCGAACCACAGCGGCCCGGCGGGGTCCGGCAGGACCCCGCCGGGAGGCACCCACAGGTAGGTGGACCCCTCCTCGGGCAGGGATACGGGTCCCCCGGGCGCCAGCGCGCCGAGCGATCCGCCCCAGACGGTCCATCCCCGGCTCCGGTAGAGGGGGGCGCCGGTGGCGGAGGCGGCCAGCGCGCCGAGGACGTACGCCCGCCCGATGACCTCCTCCAGCGCGCCCATCACCGCGTGCCCGAGGCCCTGCCCGCGATCGGCGGCCCGTACGGCGACGGCCTCGACGTACCCGGTGCGCAGGGCCCGCCCTCCGTGCACCACCCGGCGCTGCACGACGCTACCGTGCGCGACGATCCGCCCGCCCCGGCGCACCAGGGCGTGCATCCCGCCGAGCCCGTGCTCGAAGTCCTCGTCGGAGAACTGCCCTTCGAACGCCTCGTCGAGCATCTCCCGCAGCCCGCCGAGCTCGCCCGGCTCCAGCCCGGCGGTGTGCACCAGGCGTACGTCCGTCACAGGTTGCCCTCCTGCCTTTCCGGGTACCGGGCGCGTGAGCCGTTCGGCAGTCCTGCGCCCGGCGACGGTATCAGCGGCCCGCGAGCCTGCCCTCCAGCCTCCGCAGGCCGTCCACGCCCAGCCCGCCGTACCGCAGGTAGCCGGGGGCGTCCAGCCACTCCGCGGCCTGCCGGGCGAGCTCGTGTGCGGTGGTGCCCAGCTCTGCCAGCCGGGCTTCCACCGGGCCCGGGTCGTACGTCCGCCCGTGCGCGGCGTGCCAGGCCGGCATCCGGGGCTCGCTCAGTCCGTGGTCGGCGGCGATCCACTGCGGGTCCGCCCTCGCCAGCCGGAGGAGGACAAGAGAGATCAGGCCGGTGCGGTCGCGGCCGAGCGCGCAGTGGAAGAGCACCCCGCCGGGACCCGCGTGCGCCACGGCCCGGGCCACGCCGGCGACCCGCTCGGGGAAGCGCCGGAGGAAGGGCACGTAGTACTCGGGACTGCCGGAGCCCGGTGTCCCCCACCAGTGGTCCCAGAAGTCACGGTGCTCGATGCCGTCCAGCGGCACGTGGAGGGTGGTGACGGCCGCCGGGCGGGGGGCCGCGTCGGTGTCCGCGGCGACCTCGTCGGGGTTGCGGAGGTCGATCACCGTCCGGACCCCGTGGTCGAGGAGCGCCTCCCAGCCAACCGCCGTGAGGCCGCTCACCCGGTCCGAGCGGACCAGTGCGCCCGGGGCGCAGCCGCCCGGGCCGCCGAGATCGCGGACGTTGAAGCAGCCCTCCCAGTCCAGGAGCCGCACCACTGCGTTCCCCTCCGCCACGATTCCCCCTGTGCGTCCCGTACGGAAACAGACATCACGTACAACGCCCCTATGGCCAAGGGCGGTTCCCCGGATCAGACTCGGCCGTATGTCGACTACCACCCAGCAGTGGACGCCCACGCACGGCGAGCCCTACCGGCCGGTGCCCTACCGGCCCGAGCGGATGGACGCCGAGGAATCCCTGGCCCGCGCGGCCGAGTTGCGGGTCCGGATGGACCGGCGGCGGACCGTGCGGCACTTCTCCCCCGATCCGGTGCCCGAGCAGGTGGTCCGGGACGCGATCGCGTGCGCCGCGACCGCGCCGTCCGGGGCCCACCAGCAGCCGTGGACCTTCGTCCTGGTCAAGGACCGGGAGATCCGGCAGCGCATCAGGGCCGCCGCCGAGCAGGAGGAGGAGATCTCCTACGAGGGCCGGCTCGGCGACGAGTGGCTGGCGGCCCTGCGCCCGCTGGGCACGGACGCCGTGAAGACCCACCTGACGGACGCGCCGGCGCTCATCGTGGTGTTCCAGCAGCGCCACTGGCTCGGCGAGGACGGCTCCAAGCGCAAGCACTACTACGTGGACGAGTCGGTGGGCATCGCGGTCGGCATGCTGCTGTCGGCCCTCCACCTGAGCGGACTCGCGGCCCTGATCCACACCCCCAGCCCGATGCGCTTCCTGGGACACGTGCTGAAGCGGCCGGAGAACGAGAAGGCGTTCGCGGTGATCCCGGTCGGCTACCCGGCCGACGACTGCCAGGTCCCCGACCTGGTCCGGAAGTCCCTGGAACAGGTGATGGTCGAGGTCTGACCCCGGCTCCCCGGCGGGCCGGGCGCCCGCCGGGCCCCTCGCCTGCCTACGCGCCGGGCAGCGGAGGAAGTTCAGGAGGTGCGGTCGGCCCTTGCGTGCCGCCCGGCCCTTCCGGCCCTTGAAGCGCGGCTGCCAGAGCAAGGCAGACCTGCACCCTCTCGGCCGGTGTGCACTGTGCCAGGGCAACCCGCACCTCCCTCAGGATCAGATGGTCACGGAGCGCCATCCTGAGCCCCGACACGAGATCGGGGAGGAGCAGGAACAGGAGGAGGAGAAGGGCGGGCATCAGACGTACCTCCCCCGGATCGACTCCCCGGTCCGTACCAGGCCCTGGGTCGTGTGGGCCAGTTCGATCCGGCGCACGTAGATGCGCGCCCCTCCCAGGGCGATCGTGCCGGGGTGCAGACCCACGGGTGCTTCGGCCGACGGCAAACTGTCCGGGGGCGCGTCGAGACCGCTGCGCAGCAGCTTGTCCTTCACCACTGAAGCGTCCTGGCCACAGCACCACTCCAGGACCATGTCCTGGTACTGGTGGCAATACGAGTTCGCCCATCCGTGGGCCTCGGCGGCGAGGTTGACCAGCCGGGGGCGCCTGAGCAGCCTGCTCAGCAGCCGGTCCCTGGAGACGGGGTCGTCCCCCGCGAGGCTGCCCGTCCAGTCTGCCAGCTCGGCCACCTCCAGGGCGTGCAGCCTGCGCCTGCTGCGGCGACCCACGTATCGGACTCCCTGAGTGTCCACGGGGAGCCGTGGGGACCGCCCCACCCCATGCAGGAGGATCTCTCCACCTCCGGCGAGGTCACGGAGCAGGCATCCGCGCGGGCTGGACCGGACGCGCAGTCCGGGCACACCGCGGAGGCCGCCGTAGTACACGTCGACCCGGGGCATCAGTTCAGCTAGCAGACGCTCCGCCATCGGCGTGTGCACCTGGAGCACCAGGCCGTCGGGCGTGGGCAGGGAGCGCGTGAAGCCCATGACGGCGCCGTCGAGTTGGCTGTCCTTGAGTGATTCGCCGCCGACCAGGGCGACCCATGCCTCGAAGGCACGTTGTTCGGACCTGAAGGCGTCGGGGACCGGCAGGGTGCGGGAGATCCGACCTTGCTCAGCCCACTCGAGGGCGGAGCGGTATGGCACTCCGGTCGCCTGGGTGCACAGCCGGGCGGCACGCTTACGGTTGCTGTTTCCGGACACACGTCTCCTCAGCGCCGCACCGGCTCGGCGAGTGGAGGTAACGCGTACCCAACGGACAACCACACGTACGGGATCTCGTGAGAGAACTGGGCTCCCCTCGGGCAGCCGGGGCCCGAGGTGTAGGAGCAAGCTTCCGCACCAACTAGGTCCAGGCTAACACCGGTTGCCGGAAATGGGAGCCGCCCCCGCTCCGGACTTGGGGGTACCGGAGCGGGGGCGGGTTCATGGGTGGGCCGGGGAGGCCCGGGGGGGGCGTCAGCCCATGTGGGGGTAGCCGTACTCGGTCGGCGGGACCAGGGTCTCCTTGATGGAGCGGGTCGAGGTCCAGCGGAGCAGGTTCGACGCGGCGCCCGCCTTGTCGTTGGTGCCGGAGGCGCGGCCGCCGCCGAACGGCTGCTGGCCGACCACGGCACCGGTGGACTTGTCGTTGATGTAGAAGTTGCCCGCGGCGAAGCGGAGCTTCTCCATCGTGTGCGCGGCCGCGTAGCGGTCGGCGGCGATGACCGAGCCGGTCAGGGCGTACGCCGAGACGGACTCCATCTGGTCCAGCATCTCGTCGTACTTGTCGTCCTCGTAGACGTGGACGGCGAGGATCGGGCCGAAGTACTCGGTCGTGAAGACCTCGTTCTCCGGGTCGGTGCACTCGATGACGGTGGGGCGGACGAAGTAGCCCTCGGAGTCGTCGTACGTGCCGCCGGCGACGATCGTGCAGGTCGGGTCGGCCTTGGCGCGGTCGATCGCGGCCTTGTTCTTGGCGAAGGAGCGGTCGTCGATGACGGCGCCGATGAAGTTCGTCAGGTCGCGGACGTCACCCATGGTGATGCCGTCGACCTCGGCGGCGAACTGCTCCTTGAAGCCGTCGTTCCAGATGGACGCCGGAACGTAGGCGCGGGAGGACGCCGAGCACTTCTGGCCCTGGAACTCGAAGGAGCCGCGGGTCAGCGCGGTCTTCAGGACGGCGCGGTCGGCCGAGGGGTGCGCGACGACGAAGTCCTTGCCGCCCGTCTCGCCGACCAGGCGCGGGTAGGACTTGTACGTCTCGATGTTGGTGCCGACCGTCTTCCACAGGTACTGGAAGGTCTTGGTCGAGCCGGTGAAGTGGATGCCGGCCAGCTCGGGGTGGTTCAGGGCCACCTCGGAGACGGCGATGCCGTCACCGGTGACCAGGTTGATGACGCCCTTGGGGAGGCCGGCCTCCTCCAGGAGCTCCATCAGCAGGACGGCCGCGTGCGTCTGGGTGGGGGACGGCTTCCAGAGCACCACGTTGCCCATCAGCGCGGGCGCGGTCGGCAGGTTGCCGGCGATCGCGGTGAAGTTGAACGGGGTGATCGCGTAGACGAAGCCCTCCAGCGGGCGGTGGTCGCTGCGGTTCCACACGCCGGCCGAGTTGGCCATCGGCTGCTCGGCCAGGATCTGGCGGGCGAAGTGCACGTTGAAGCGCCAGAAGTCGACGAGCTCGCACGGGGTGTCGATCTCGGCCTGCTGGGCGGTCTTGGACTGGCCCAGCATGGTGGAGGCGGCCAGCTTCTCGCGCCACGGGCCGGACAGCAGCTCGGCGGCGCGCAGGATGATCGCGGCGCGGTCGTCGAAGGACATCGCGCGCCACGCCGGGGCGGCGGCCAGGGCGGCCTCGATGGCGTCGCGGGCGTCGTCCTGGGTGGCGTTGGCGTAGGTGCCGAGCACCGACTTGTGGTCGTGCGGCTGGACGACGTCGAAGCGCTCGCCGGCGCCCATCCGCTTGGTGCCGCCGATGGTCATCGGGAGCTCGATCGGGTTCTCGGAGAGCTGCTTCAGCTGCGCTTCGAGACGCGCCCGCTCGGCGCTGCCGGGGGCGTACGTGTGGACCGGCTCGTTGACCGGCGCGGGGACCTGGGTCACAGCGTCCATGGGTCGAAAACTCCTTGACCTAGTTCTTGGTGATCATCGAGCGGACGAAGAAGAGCAGGTTGGCCGGCTTCTCCGCCAGACGGCGCATGAAGTAGCCGTACCAGTCGGTCCCGTACGCGGTGTAGACACGCATCCGGTGGCCCTCGGCGGCCAGCCGCAGGTGCTCCTCGCTGCGGATGCCGTACAGCATCTGGAACTCGTACTCGTCCAGTTTGCGCCCGGCGGTGCGGGCGAGTTCCTGGGTGATGGCGATGAGGCGCGGGTCGTGGGACCCGATCATCGGGTATCCCTGCCCCTCCATCAAGATCTTGAGGATGCGCACGTACGCCTTGTCGATCTCCGCCTTGTCCTGGTACGCGACCTCGGCCGGCTCCTTGTAGGCGCCCTTGACGATCCGGACGCGGCTGCCGGAGGCGGCCAGGCGGCGGGCGTCGGCCTCGGTGCGGAAGAGGTACGCCTGGATGACGCAGCCGGTCTGCGGGAAGTCCTTCCGCAGCTCCTCGTGGATGGCGAACATCGAGTCGAGGGTGGTGTGGTCCTCGGCGTCCAGGGTGACGGTGGTGCCGATGGCCGCGGCGGCCTCGACGACCGGGCGGACGTTGGCGAGGGCCAGCTCGTGGCCGCCCTCCAGCGCCTGGCCGAACATCGAGAGCTTGACGGACATCTCGGCCTTGGTGCCCAGGCCCAGGTCCTGCAGCCGGTCGATCAGCTCCAGGTAGGCGTCACGGGCGGCGTAGGACTGCTCCACCGTGGTGATGTCCTCGCCCACCACGTCGAGGGTGACCTCCAGCCCCTTGGCGGCCAGGTCGGTGACGATCGGGATGACCTGGTCGACCGTCTCGCCGGGGATGAAGCGATTGACCACGGGCTTGGTCACCGGGGCGGCAGAGACGATTCGGCGCATCTTCTCGCTGCGCGAGGCGGCCAGAATCACGGGACCCAGCACGGGGCACCTCCAACGGGTGGCAGAAAGCAAGTGAAACCACCGTGAAACCTATGGATCGGTTTGATCCTCGGCCATCGACACCTGTCACGCATCCGTGGCCGGGATCTCATACAGATGTCTGAAGCGGGCGGCGCCGGGTGGGAGAATGTGCCCGTGAAGGGCGATTACCAGGACCTGGTGGACGAGATCTCGGCGCTGCTGGGTGCCCCCGCGACCCTGGAGAACCGGGACTTCCGCCTGATCGCCTTCGGCGCCCACGACAGCGAGGACGACCTCGCCATGGACCCGGTCCGGACCCGGTCGATCCTGACCCGGCAGTCCACCGCGGCCGTGCGGTCCTGGTTCGAGGGCTTCGGCATCGCCCGCGCCACCGGCCCGGTCCGGATCCCGGCCGCGCCCGAGGCCGGGGTGTTCCGGGGCCGGATCTGCCTGCCGGTGCGGAACCGCGGGATCGTGCACGGCTACGTGTGGCTGCTCGACCCGGAGCCGGGACCGGGGCAGGGCCCCTGGCCGGACCCCGCCCAGCTGGACGCCGCCATGGAGGTGGCCGAGCGGATCGGGGTGCTGCTGGCCGAGGAGGCCAGGGCGGGCGCGGATCTGTCCCGGGAGTTCCGGGCGGTGCTCACCGCCGGCCGGGGCCGGCCGCGGGACCTGGCGGTGGAGGCGCTCCGGGCCGCGCTGGGGGCGGGCGGGGCCGGCCCGCACGGCCTGGTGTGCGTGGCCCCGTGGGCCGGGGACACGCCTGGGTCGGTGCCGGGCGCGGCGGCGGTGTGCGCGGCACCGCTGCGGGAGACGGCCGGAGACGGCCCGGCGGTCGGGGAGGGCCGGGCGTCCGGGGAGGGTCTGGCGGTCCTGGTGAGGCTCCGGGCGGCGGACTCGCTCACCCCGGCACTGAACACGGCCGGCCGCCTGCTGCCCCGGGACGGCGGGGCCGGGAGCCCCCCGGCCGGGGCGGGTGGCGCGCGGGCCGCCGGGGTCGGCGAGCCGGTACGGGACCTGGCCGGGCTGCCGGAGGCCTGGGAGCAGGCGACGGCCGCCGCCCGGGCGGCGCTGGCCCAGCCGCGGCTGGGGCCGGTGGCCCGCTGGTCGGCGATCGGCGCGTACCGGATGCTGGCGGCGCTGTCCGCCGACCCGGCGCAGGACCCGGCGACCCGTGCCCTGCTCGGCCCGGCCCACCCCGAACTGGCGCGCACGGCCGAGGTGTTCCTGGACTGTGCCGGACAGGCCGGGCGGGCGGCGGCGGCCCTGGGCATCCACCGGCAGACCCTCTACTACCGGTTGTCCCGGGTGGAGCAGCTGACCGGGCTGGACCTGGACGAGGGCGAGGACCGGCTGCTGCTGCACATGGCACTGAAGGCGGCCCGGCTCAACGAAAGTTGAAGGCGCGCTACGACTCCAGGGGTACGGACCCCGCCCCGGTCTCCGGGCCGGACCCGGGTCCGTCCCCGATGCCCGCGCCCGGCCGGAGCACCTACCGTCGCGAACACCACCGGCACCGCGCGACAGGAGGCACCGTGAAGGCGATCGTCCAGGACCGCTACGGCCCACCCGAGGTCCTTGAACACCGGGAGGTCGACCGGCCGGTACCCGGAGAGCACGACGTACTCGTCAGGGTCCGGGCCGCCGCGGTCAACGCGGCCGACTGGCACCTGATGCGGGGTGATCCGTACGTGGCGCGCCCGGTGCTCGGGCTGCGCCGGCCCAAAGTGCCCGTCCGGGGCCGCGACTTCGCCGGCACGGTGGAGGCGGTGGGCGCGGCCGTGACCGGACTCCGCCCGGGCGACGAGGTGTACGGCGAGGCCGACGGGGCGTTCGCCGAGTACGTGTGCGCCCCCGCCACGGCGGTGGACCGCAAGCCGGCCGGCCTGACCTTCGCGCAGGCGGCCGCGATCCCCCTGGCGGGGAACACCGCGCTGATGGGCCTGCGCGACCTGGGGCGTCTGGCACCGGGGCAGTCGGTACTGGTCAACGGCGCGTCCGGGGGCGTGGGCACGTTCGCGGTGCAGATCGCCAAGGCACTGGGCGCCGAGGTGACCGGCGTGTGCAGCGCCCGGAACGCCGAACTGGTCCGCTCGCTGGGTGCGGACCGCGTCGTCGACTACGCGCGGGAGGACTTCACCCGGAGCGGCCGGACGTACGACCTGGTGCTCGACCTGGTGGGGAACCGTTCGCTGGCGGATCTCCGGCGCGCGCTGGTGCCCGCCGGGACACTGGTGCTGTCCGGCGGCGGGGTGTCCGGGGGCGGCAGCCTGATCGGGCCGATGGCGCTGCTCGTGAAGGGGCAGGTGCTGTCCCGGTTCGCCCGGCACCGGCTGCTCGTGCTGACGGCCGAGCCCCGCCGGGAGAACCTGGCGGCGCTGCGGGAACTCGTGGAGTCCGGGCGGGTCAGGCCGGTCGTGGACCGGACGTACCCGCTGGCCGAGGCGGCGGAGGCGATCCGGTACCTGGAGGTGGAGCACGCCCGCGCGAAGGTGGTCCTGACCGTGTGAGGACACCCGGGTACGGGCACCGTCCGGAAGGGGCCGTCCTGGCAGCAGGACGGCCCCCTTCCGGCGCGGCCTACTTCTCCTTGCCCAGCGCGGTCCCGGCCGCGCGCCGCATCCCCTCGGTGAGCTCCTCCGCGCTCGCGGCGCTCTCCGGGTCGAACAACCACTGGATCATCAGGCCGTTGAGCAGGGCCTGATAGAAGGCCCCGAGCGTCCGGACGTCCCGCTCGTCGAGTTCTTCCTCGGGCCGGCCGGTCATCATCGCGATCAGGCCGCGGCGCCCCTCCCCCTGCTGGGCGGCCAGCATCTTCCGCAGCTCCGGCACCCGGTCCTGGCTCAGGGCGATCTCCAGGCTGGCGGCCCACACCGGTCCCGACGCCTCGTGCTGGGCGACCACGTTCTCCCAGAGGGAGCGGAACCTCTCCAGCGAACCGCCCTCACCCTGGACTGCGGCCGAAAAGGACTCGCCCCACTCCTCCATGAGCTGCACGAACGCCTGGGTGAGCAGGGTGTCCTTGGAGCCGTAGTGGTAGCCGATGGAGGCGAGGTTCGCCCCGGAGGCGGCCACGATGTCGCGCGCGGTGGTCCGCACGAACCCCTTCTCGACCAGGCACTTCTTCGCGCCGTCGAGCAGATCTTCCTTGTGTCCCATGCCCGCACCCTATCAATACGGACGTTCAAAACACACGTACTAGACAAGCGTTTATGACGTCTGTACATTTCTGCTCATGACGAAGACCCCGCCCCGTGCCGGGCGCCGCGAATGGACCGCCTTCACCGTCCTGCTGCTCCCCCTGCTGCTCGTGTCGATGGACGTGTCCGTCCTCTACTTCGCGGTCCCCGCCATCACCCGGGAGCTCGACCCCAGCGCCACCCAACAGCTGTGGATCTTCGACAGCTACGCCTTCGCCCTGGCCGGCCTCCTGATCACCATGGGTTCGCTGGGCGACCGGATCGGCCGCCGGAGACTGCTGCTGATCGGGGCCGTCGCCTTCGGCCTCGCTTCCGTGGCCGCGGCCTACGCACAGAGCGCCGAGATGCTCATCGCCGCCCGTGTGCTCCTCGGTGTCGGCGGGGCCACCCTGATGCCCTCCACACTGGCCCTCGTCCGCAACCTCTTCCGGGACGACAGGCAGCGGACGCAGGCGATCGGCATCTGGTCGGGGGCCATGGCCGGCGGCATCGCGCTCGGCTCGGTGATGAGCGGGCTGATCCTGAACCACTTCTGGTGGGGTTCGGTCTTCCTGATCAACGTGCCCGCGATGCTGCTCCTGCTGGTCCTGGTGCCCGTGCTGGTCCCCGAGTTCAAGGACCCGGCCCCCGGCCGCTTCGACCTGCTGAGCGTGCCGCTGTCCATGGGCGCGGTCCTGCCGGTGGTCTACGGGCTCAAGGAGATCGCCGCCGAGGGTGCCCGGCCGCTCCACCTCGGCTGCCTCGCCGCCGGCCTGGCCGTCGGGTACGTCTTCGTCCGCCGCCAGCGCTCCCGCGAGGACGCGATGATCAGCCCGGCGCTGTTCCGGGGCCGGGGTTTCGGGGCCGGTGTCACCCTCAACACCCTGGCCGCCTTCGCGATGATGGGATCCGCCTACTTCACCACCCAGTACCTGCAGTCGGTGCTCGGCATGGGCACCCTGGAGGCGGCGCTGTGGAGCCTCGCCCCGTCCGTGGCCGTCGGCGCGGCCGCCCCGGCCGCCGCAGCCCTCGGCCAGAAGCGCGGCCGGCGGACGGTCATCGCGGGCGGCTTCGCCACCGGCGCCGCCGGGTTCGCGCTGCTCGCCCTGGTCGGCACCGATTCGCTGTGGCTGCTGCTGACCGGCTGCACGGTGCTGGCCTGCGGGATCGTCACCGTGATGTCCCTGGTCTCCGACATGGCACTGGCCTCGGCCCCCGCGGAGAAGGCCGGCTCCGCCGCCTCCCTGCTGGAGACCGGCCAGGAGTTCGGCGGCGCGCTGGGCATGGCCCTGCTGGGCAGCCTGGGCACGGCCGTCTACCGCGAGGACCTCTCCGGCGCCGAGCCGGCCGCGCGGGAGACCCTGGGCGGGGCCGCTGCCGCCGCCGGGCAGCTGGGGGGCGAGGCCGGCGCGGAACTGCTGGCCGCCGCCCGCGAGGCCTTCGTGCACGGCATGCAGTACGCCGCCTGGGGCGGGGCCGCCGTGCTGCTGGCCTCGGCCGGGCTCGCCCTGGCACTGCTGCGGACGGCCACGGGCCCCGCACCGGCCGTCGCACCGGCCCCGGCCGGACCGGCCGCCGAAGCCACCGAGCCGGTCACCGCCGCGCACTGAGCGGCGTACGGCGCGGCGTACGGCGCCGGGCCGGCGGAAACGGGAAAGGGCCCGGGGGAAACCCCGGGCCCTTTCACACGTGCGTGGTCGGTCAGTCGACCAGGTTGACCGAGCGGGTCGACGTGGCGCCGATCTCCTCGGAGATCTCCGCCAGCACCGCCGGCGGGACGGTGTCGTCCACGGTCAGGACGGCGAGCGCCTCACCGTGCTCCTCGGCACGGGCGACCTGCATGCCCGCGATGTTCAGACCGGCCTCGCCGAGGATCCGGCCGACGGCGCCGACGACGCCCGGGCGGTCCTGGTAGCGGAGCACGACCATGTGGTCGGCGAGCGCCAGGTCCACGTCGTACTCGCCGATGCCGACGATCTTCTGGAGGTGCTTGGGGCCCGCCAGGGTGCCCGCCACCGAGACCTCCTGGCCGTCGGAGAGGGTGCCGCGGACGATGACCACGTTGCGGTGGTCCGGGGACTCCGAGCTGGTGGTCAGGCGCACCTCGACACCGCGCTCCTGCGCGAACAGCGGGGCGTTGACGTAGGAGACCGTCTCTTCGACGACGTCCTCGAACACACCCTTGAGGGCGGAGAGTTCCAGCACCTTGACGTCGTGCTGGGTGATCTCGCCGCAGACCTCGACGTCGAGGCGGACCGCGACCTCGCCGGCCAGGGCGGTGAAGATCCGGCCGAGCTTCTCGGCGAGCGGCAGGCCCGGGCGGACGTCCTCGGCGATGACACCGCCCTGGACGTTGACCGCGTCCGGCACCAGCTCGCCGGCGAGCGCCAGGCGCACCGACTTGGCGACGGCGATACCGGCCTTCTCCTGGGCCTCGTCGGTGGAGGCGCCGAGGTGCGGGGTGCAGACGACCTGGTCCAGCTCGAACAGCGGGGAGTCCGTGCAGGGCTCCTTCGCGTACACGTCCAGGCCGGCGCCGGCGACGCGGCCCTCCTTCAGGGCCGAGTACAGGGCGGCCTCGTCGACGATGCCGCCGCGCGCGGCGTTGACGATGCGGACGGACGGCTTGACCTTGTGCAGCGCCTCGTCGCCGATGAGACCGAGGGTCTCCGGGGTCTTGGGCAGGTGCACGGTGATGAAGTCCGCGACCTCGAGCAGCTCGTCGAGGGAGAGCATCTTCACGCCCATCTGGGCGGCGCGCGCGGGCTGCACGTAGGGGTCGTAGGCGACGACCTTCATGCCGAAGGCCGACATGCGCTGGGCGACCAGGACGCCGATGCGGCCGAGGCCGACGACGCCGAGGGTCTTCTCGCTGAGCTCGACACCCGTGTACTTGCTGCGCTTCCACTCGCCGTTCTTCAGGGCGGTGTTGGCCTGCGGGATGTTGCGGGCCGTGGCGACCAGCAGGCCGCAGGCGAGCTCGGCGGCGGTGACGATGTTGGAGGTCGGGGCGTTGACGACCATCACGCCGGCCTTGGTGGCGGCGGAGACGTCCACGTTGTCCAGACCTACGCCGGCACGGGCGACGACCTTGAGCTTCTTCGCGGCGGCGATGGCCTCCGCGTCGACCTTGGTGGCGGAGCGCACGAGGATGGCGTCGACGTCCGCGATCGCGGGCAGCAGCTCCGCGCGGTCGGCGCCGTTGCAGTGGCGGATCTCGAAGTCGGGGCCGAGAGCCTCAACGGTGGCAGGCGAAAGCTCTTCGGCGATCAGTACGACAGGTTTCGAGCTCACGTGGGTCCTCACTAATCCAGTGCGGACGGCCGTCCCGACGGCCGCAGGCGGTGGAGGGGGCTAGCCGCGTGGAAGACGCACGACACTGTGGGCCTGACGCGTTGTGTTGAGCAGTGTAGTAGCGGGGCGGCGGTTGTTTTCCGCCTGTCCGGAGAGATCACCCGTCCGGGGTTGGCCGGGGTGGACAACCCGATACGGCCCGGATGGACAAACCGGATGGACGAAGGGGCCGGGACGGAAGCGTCCCGGCCCCTTCGCAGTGGGTCAGTTCTCCTCGTCGGAGACCCAGCTCATCAGCTTGCGCAGCTTCTTGCCGGTGGTCTCCAGCAGGTGCTCGGAGTCGGCCTTCTTGTACTCGTTGTACTTGGGCAGACCGGCCTTGTACTCGGCCATCCAGGTGTTGGCGAACTCGCCGCTCTGGATCTCCGCGAGGACCTGCTTCATCTCGGCCTTGGTGGCGTCGGTGATGACGCGCGGGCCGGTGATGTAGTCGCCCCACTCGGCGGTCTCGGAGACCGACCAGCGCATCTTCTCCAGGCCGCCCTCGTACATCAGGTCGACGATCAGCTTGAGCTCGTGCAGGCACTCGAAGTACGCGATCTCCGGCTGGTAGCCCGCCTCGGTGAGGACCTCGAAGCCGGCCTTGACGAGCGCGGAGGCGCCACCGCAGAGGACGGCCTGCTCACCGAACAGGTCGGTCTCGGTCTCCTCGGTGAAGGTGGTCTTGATGACGCCGGCGCGGGTGCCGCCGATGCCGGCCGCGTAGGAGAGGGCGAGGTCGAACGCCTTGCCGGTGGCGTCCTGCTCGACGGCGGCGATGCACGGAACGCCGCGGCCCTCCTCGTACTGACGGCGGACCAGGTGGCCCGGGCCCTTCGGGGCGACCAGGGCGACGTCCACGTTGGTCGGGGGCTTGATGAAGCCGTAGCGGACGTTGAAGCCGTGGCCGAAGAAGAGCGCGTCGCCCTCCTTCAGGTGGTCCTTGATGGACTCCTCGTAGATCTCGGCCTGGAGCGGGTCCGGGGTCAGGATCATGATGAGGTTCGCCCATTCGGCGGCCTCGGCGACCGGGAGGACCTTCAGGCCCTGCTCCTCGGCCTTGGCCTTGGACTTCGAGCCTTCCTTCAGGCCGACGACGACGTCGACGCCGGAGTCACGGAGCGACAGCGCGTGGGCGTGGCCCTGGCTGCCGTAGCCGATGACCGCGACCTTGCGGCCCTGGATGATGGACAGGTCGGCGTCGTTCTCGTAGAACAGCTCGGCCACTGGGATATCTCCTTGGTGCGCTGGTGTTGCTCCCACCGTACGGCGGGGAACGGAATGAAAGTCTGTCGGTCTCGCAATGCGAGCATCGGGCACTGCGCAATGCGAGCATCGGGCACTGCGCAATGCGAGCATCGGACGCCGCGCCACGCGGGCGCGGCGATCCGAGGGTGCGTCAGGCGCTGCGGTCGAGCGCGCGCAGGCTGCGGTCCGTGATGGACCGTCCGCCACGCCCTATGGCGATCGTGCCGGACTGGACGAGCTCCTTGATGCCGAACGGCTCCAGCATCTTGAGCATCGCGCCGAGCTTGTCGGCGCCGCCGGTGGCCTCGATGGTCACGGCCTCCGGGGAGACGTCGACGGTCTTGGCGCGGAACAGCTGGACGATCTCGATGATCTGGGAGCGGGTCTCGTTGTCGGCACGGACCTTGACCAGGACGAGTTCGCGCTCGATCGCGGAGGAGGGCTCCAGCTCGACGATCTTGAGGACGTTGACCAGCTTGTTGAGCTGCTTGGTCACCTGCTCCAGGGGCAGGTCCTCGACATTGACCACGATGGTGATGCGGGAGATGTCGGGGTGCTCGGTGACGCCGACCGCCAGGGAGTCGATGTTGAATCCGCGGCGGGAGAAGAGCGCGGCGATCCGGGCGAGGATGCCGGGCGTGTTCTCGACCAGGACCGAGAGCGTGTGCTTGGACATGTGTGTCGTTCTCTCTCTGGGGCTCTCGCGGCTCAGTCGTCTTCGCCGTCGCCGAAGTCGGGGCGGACGCCCCGGGCTGCCATGACCTCGTCGTTGGAGGTGCCGGCGGCGACCATCGGCCAGACCATGGCGTCCTCGTGGACGATGAAGTCGACCACGACGGGGCGGTCGTTGATCGCGTTGGCCTCGGCGATGACCTTGTCCAGGTCGGCCGGGTCCTCGCAGCGGAGCGCGACGCAGCCCATGGCCTCGGACAGCTTGACGAAGTCCGGGACGCGGGTGCCCATGCGGGGGGCGACGGACTCGCCGAGCTGGGAGCCGACGGTGTCGTGGCCGGTCTCCTCACCGTGCAGGACGGTGTTGGAGTACCGCTGGTTGTAGAACAGGGTCTGCCACTGGCGGACCATGCCCAGCGCACCGTTGTTGATGATCGCGATCTTGACCGGGATGTTGTTCAGCGCGCAGGTGGCCAGTTCCTGGTTGGTCATCTGGAAGCAGCCGTCGCCGTCGATCGCCCAGACCGTGCGGTCCGGCATGCCGACCTTGGCGCCCATCGCGGCCGGGACCGCGTAGCCCATGGTTCCGGCGCCGCCGGAGTTCAGCCAGGTGCGGGGCTCCTCGTAGTCGACGAAGTGCGCCGCCCACATCTGGTGCTGGCCGACGCCGGCCGCGTAGATGGTGCCCTCCGGGGCGAGCTGGCCGATCCGCTGGATGACCTGCTGCGGGGAGAGGCTGCCGTCCTCGGGCAGGTCGTAGCCCAGCGGGTAGGTCTCGCGCCAGCGGTTGAGATCCTTCCACCAGGCGGTGTAGTCACCGGTGTTGCCCTCGTTGATCTCGGCCTGGACGGCCTGGATCAGGTCGGCGATGACCTCGCGGGCGTCACCGACGATCGGGACGTCCACGGCGCGGTTCTTGCCGATCTCGGCCGGGTCGATGTCCGCGTGGATGATCTTGGCGAAGGGGGCGAAGCTGTCCAGCTTGCCGGTGACGCGGTCGTCGAAGCGGGTGCCCAGGGCGACCAGCAGGTCCGACTTCTGCAGCGCGGTGACGGCGGTGACCGCGCCGTGCATGCCGGGCATGCCGAGGTTCTGCGGGTGGGTGTCCGGGATGGAGCCCAGGGCCATCAGGGTGGTGACGACCGGGACGCCGGTGAGCTCCGCGAGGACCTTCAGCTCGGCGGTGGCGCCGGCCTTCATCACGCCGCCGCCGACGTAGAGGACCGGGCGCTTGGCCGCGGCGATCAGCTTGGCGGCCTCGCGGATCTGCTTGGCGTGCGGCTTGGTGACCGGCCGGTAACCGGGGAGGTCCTGGGCGGGCGGCCAGCTGAAGGTGGTCTGCGCCTGCAGGGCGTCCTTGGCGATGTCGACCAGGACCGGGCCGGGACGGCCGGTGGAGGCGATGTGGAACGCCTCGGCGATGGTCTTGGCGATGTCCGCGGCCTTGGTGACCAGGAAGTTGTGCTTGGTGATCGGCATGGTGATGCCGACGATGTCCGCCTCCTGGAAGGCGTCGGTGCCGATGGCCTTGGAGGAGACCTGGCCGGTGATCGCGACCAGCGGGACGGAGTCCATGTGGGCGTCGGCGATCGGGGTGACCAGGTTGGTCGCACCCGGGCCGGAGGTGGCCATGCAGACGCCGACCTTGCCGGTGGCCTGCGCGTACCCGGTGGCGGCGTGACCGGCCCCCTGCTCGTGCCGGACCAGGATGTGACGGACCTTCGTGGAGTCCATCAGCGGGTCGTACGCGGGCAGGATGCAGCCTCCCGGGATGCCGAAGACCGTGTCGCACCCCACCTCTTCGAGAGAACGGATGAGGGACTGCGCACCCGTGACGTGCTCGATCGCAGCGGTCTGCTGTCCGCCGGTACGGGCCCGCGGCTGCGGATGGTGGGCCCCGGTGGCCTGCTCGGTCATCGGCAATCTCTTCTCGAAGCTGAGGGTTTTACAAGTGATTCGTACATGCGCCATGTGCCAGTGCAACAAAAAACCCCTCGTGCCGGCAGGCAAGCGAGGGGAGCGCGTCGGGTGCGTGGAGCGGGGACATGTGGGTCCCGGTCTCAGCCGACGCGCTTTCCAAGTACGAGAATTCGGGTGCGCATGGCACTGACCCTCCCTCTGCCGGGAGGTCGGTGTCAAGTGGGTGGGACGGCCGTCTCATTATGTGAGCCCCTATGGGTGACCAGTGGCCCCCCCAGCGAACCGCCGGCCAGGGCAGGCTGGGCCACCCCGCCCGGTACTGGAAACGTACTCCTCGCGAGGGCTCTGCGCAGCCGGTATTCGTCCAGTGGGCCGGAAAACGCCATTCCCTGTCCGTGGCTGCAGCCCATCGCCCGCAGGGCCATGACCTGCTCCGGGAGGTCCACCCCGTCGGCCACCGACTGCATGCCCAGATCATTTGCGATCCGCAACAATCCTGCGGTGATCTTGTGCAGTCTGGCCGATTCCACCACGCCCTCGACCAGGCTCCGGTCCAGCCTGAGCAGGTCCAGCGGGAGCCTGCGGAGGGCGCTGATCGCCGCGTACCCGCTGCCGAAGCCGTCCAGGGCGATCCGCACTCCGAGACGCCGGAGAGAGGCCAGGCGGCGCTCCAGGTCGTCGAAGGGGACCCGGGGGTCGGGCAGGGCGAGCTCCAGGATCAGTCCTCCCGGGGGCAGCCCGTGCCGGGTGAGCAGCGCCTCGACCGAGCCGGGCGGCCCGGACCTCTCCAGCAGCCGCTGTGCGCTCATCCGGACCACCGCCGGGACCTCGTGCCCGGCCAGGTGGCGTTCGCCGGCCTGCTCCACGGCCGTCTCCAGCAGCCGGCGGCTCAGCCCGTCGGCGCGGGCGGTGCCGCCGGCCGCGGCGGGTCCGGCCGCCGGGCCGGGGGGCGCGGCCGGTCCGGACTCCTGCGATTCGGCCACCCGGAGCAGCTCGGCCGGGGTGAAGAGGATCCCCTGGGCGGAGCGCCAGCGGGGCTGCGCGGCGACCGCCGTGATCTCTCCGGTGGCCAGCGAGACCACGGGCTGGTGCAACAGGGTGAACTCGCCCTCGCGCAGCGCGCTGCGGAACCGGCCGGCCCGTTCGGCCTTGCGGGTCACCTCGGACTGCATCTGCGGCACGTACAGCTCGACCCGGTCCTTGCCGCCGGCCTTGGCCCGGTACATGGCCAGATCGGCGTTGCGCATCAGGTCCGAAGGGGTGATGCCGGGGTCGGCGAAGGCCACGCCGATGCTGGCGGCGACCCGGACCTCGTGGCCGGCGATCCGGTAGGGCTGGGAGAGGGTGCTGCGCAGCCGCTCGGCGATCTCGTTCACCTGGTGCTCGCGGGCGCTGCGGTCGCGGCCTCCGTCGCCGAGGATGAGCGCGGCGAACTCGTCCCCGCCGAGCCGGGCGGCGGTGTCCCCGGCGCGCACGGAGTCCTGGAGCCGGCGGGCGGCCTCGATGAGCAGTTCGTCGCCGGCCTGGTGGCCGATGGTGTCGTTGACCGCCTTGAAGCCGTCCAGGTCGATGAAGAGCACGGCCGTGCTGTGGTCGCCGGCGCGGCGGCCGGTCAGCGCCTGGCGGACCCGGCGGGTGAACAGGGCCCGGTTGGGCAGGTCGGTCAGCGAGTCGTGCTCGGCGCTGTGCTGCAGCTGGGCCTGGAGGCGGACCCGTTCGGTGACGTCGCGGCTGTTCAGGATGAGTCCGCCGTGGTGGCGGTTGACGGTGGACTCCACGTTCAGCCATTCCCCGCTGCCGGACATGAACCGGCATTCGATGCGGGTGGTGGGCTCTTCCGCGGGCGGGGCGGCCAGGAAGCGGCGGACCTCGTGGACCACCCGGCCGAGGTCGTCGGGGTGGATCAGCTCGGAGAGCTGCGTGCCGACCAGCTTCTCGGCCTCACGGCCGTAGACCCCGGCCGCGGCGGGGCTGACGTAGCGCAGCACCCCGGTGGGCGCGGCGATCATGATGACATCGCTGGAGCCCTGGACCAGGGAACGGAAGTGGTTCTCCTTCTGGGCCAGTTCCTGGGTGAGCGCGATGTTGTCGAGGAGCATGATGCCCTGGCGGACGACGAGCGCGAGGACCACGCTGCAGCCGGTGAACAGGGCCACCCGGTCGTCCCCCCGCCGGCCGTCGACGGCGTTGTAGTTGTAGAGGATGACCAGGGTGCAGACGGCGGCCGCGAGGTACGGGGTGAGCGCGGGCAGGGAGCCGGTGATGGGGCGGCCGGTCCGGCGGCCGGCGTACGGGTGCCCGCCGGGCGGGGGGAGCCGGCGGGCGCCCCAGGGCGCGTAGGCGAGGAGCAGCGAGCCGGCGAACCAGCCGG
Source organism: Streptomyces sp. NPDC048603 (assembly GCF_043199475.1). Taxonomy (NCBI): domain Bacteria; kingdom Bacillati; phylum Actinomycetota; class Actinomycetes; order Kitasatosporales; family Streptomycetaceae; genus Streptomyces; species Streptomyces sp. NPDC048603. The sequence continues at coordinate 212,668 of NZ_JBICVY010000012.1, forward strand.
CGTCGAGGAGCTGTCCGGACCGGTAGCCCAGCCGGAAGAGCGGGGAGGTGAACAGGGCGTCGCTGAGGACGGTCAGCGCGAGGGCCGCGAGGGCGGTGTTCACCGCGGAGCGGTTGGCGGCGGACCGGCGGAAGTGCAGGACCAGGACCATGGAGACGAGCGCGATGTCCAGCATCGGGTAGGCGAGGTCGAGCGCCGGCCGCAGGACGCTGCCGGGGGCGCCGGACTGGGCGGCTTCCGTGGCCTGCTGGAGGGCGAGGCTCCAGGCGAGGGTGAGCAGGGAGCCGCCGATGAGCCAGGAGTCGAGGGCCAGGCACACCCAGCCGGCCCTGGTCACCGGGCGCTTGGCGAGGACGAGCAGGCCGACGATGGCGGGCGGGGCGAAGCACAGGAAGGCGAAGTCCGCGGCGGACGGGCTGGGTACGTCCCGGTCGAGCACGACCTCGTACCAGCCCCAGATGGCGTTGCCGCAGGCGGCCATGAGGGAGGAAAAGGCGAACAGCAGCCAGGCGGGGCGGTCGCGGTTGCCGGCGGCGCGGGCGTACCGGTAGCAGGACACGGCGGCCAGCAGGGCGGCGGCGCTCAGGCCGAAGTCGCCCATGAATTCCGCTAGTTGATCCGACCCCCAGCCGAGCCCGGCGCCGACGGTGTACGCCGCGATCACCGCGGCGAGGAGGAGCTGGGCCGCGAGTCCCCGGCCGCCCCCCTGGACCGGCGGCTGGGCCAGGAGGGCCCCGGGGGCGCTCACCCGTCCCCCTCGGACGCCGGCCCGGGGCGGGGTGGTGCGGCCGGGCGGGGTGGCCGGGATGGCCGGGCCGGTCCGGGCCGGCCGGCCGGGCCGGACCCGGCCGCCGAGGGGGCCCGCCCCGCCGAGTGCGCCCGGCCCGCCGAGTGCGCCCGGCCCGTCCGGCGGCTCCGGTTCACCCAGTGGCTCCGGCCTGCCCGGGTGGCTGAATTCGGCGCGCACAGGCGGCGCCTCCGGCGGCTCCGCCGCGTCGGATCCTTCGTCCATTGGCCGTGCATCGCCCGTCGCCCCCCAAACTGTCCGATCACTCCCCAGCGCCGTACGTTCGCGGCGCAGCCCCTTGTTCCGGACGATACACCACTTTCGTCACTCAGGGACAGGGTTGCTGTACGCTCCGTCACCAACGGCAGCGTTCCGGACACCTAGCGCACTCGAACAGGTACGGAGAGTGCACATTCGGGCTCATTCCGTGATCAGTACGGTGTTTTCGAGGGACTCACCCGCGGCGAAGCGGGTGAGCTGCCGGGCCAGCAGACGGCGGGCCCGGGGCAGGAACGCCGAGCTGCTGCCGCCGACATGAGGCGTGATCAGGACACCGGGGGCGTGCCAGAGCGGGTGCCCCGCGGGCAGCGGCTCGGGGTCGGTGACGTCCAGTGCCGCCCGGAGCCGGCCCGACTCCAGTTCGGCGAGCAGGGCGGCGGTGTCGGCGACCGGGCCGCGGGCCACGTTCACCAGCAGCGCGCCGTCCTTCATGCGGGCGAGGAAGGCGGCGTCCGCGAGGCCCTCGGTCTCCTCGGTGAGCGGGGTGGCCAGGATGACCACGTCCGCTCCGGGCAGCAGGGCGGGCAGCTCGGTGAAAGCGTGCACGGGGCCGCGTCCGGTGGTGCGGGCGGAGCGGGCGACCCGGGTGATCCGCGCGCACTCGAAGGGCGCGAGCCGGTCCTCGATGGCGGCGCCGATGGCCCCGTAGCCCACGAGCAGGACGGACTTGTCGGCGAGCGCCTCGTAGAAGCCGCCGTGCCACTCCTCGCGGTCCTGACCGCGGACCATGCCGGGGATGCCGCGGAGCGAGGCGAGGACGAGGGTGAGCGCCAGTTCGGCGGTGCTGGCGTCGTGGACCCCGCGGGCGTTGCAGAGCCGTACGCCGGGGTGCAGGGCGGGCAGGCCGCCGAGGACGTGGTCGATGCCGGCGGTGAGGGTCTGGACGACCTGGAGGCGGGGCATCCGGGCGAACGGACGGACGCTGACCGCCGGGGACTTCATGTAGGGCGTGACGTAGAAGACGCAGTCCGCGGGGTCGGCCGGGAACTCGTCCTCGCCGTCCCACCGTCGGTACCGGAAGGAGCCGGGCAGACCGTCGATGTCCTCGGCGGGATACGGCAGCCAGACCTCTGGGGTGGGTGAACTCATGATCGGGAGGCTATGCCAAGCCGCCGCGATCAAGCCGTTACATTCGGGGGTGCGAGACGGAGGGGGACGCACGGGTGGAGCGCAGGTCAATCGGGGCGGCGGCGCTGGCGGTGGGCGCGATAGGACTCGGCTGCATGCCGATGAGCTGGGGGTACGCCGCCTCCCGACGGGACGGGACGAAGGCCCTGGCGGCCGTGCACGCGGCACTCGACCACGGGTCGAGCCTGCTCGACACCGCCGACATGTACGGGCCGTTCACCAACGAGCTGCTGCTCGGCCGGGTGCTCCGGGAGCGGCGGGCCGACGCCTTCGTGTCCACCAAGGCGGGGCTGCAGGCGGGCGACCAGCACGTGGTGGCCAACGGGCGGCCCGGTTACATACGGCGGGCGTGCGACGCCTCGCTGCGGCGGCTGCAGACGGACGTGATCGACCTGTACCAGCTGCACCGGGTGGACCCGGAGGTCCCGGTGGAGGAGACCTGGGGCGCGATGGCGGAGCTCGTGGGTGCCGGGAAGGTCAGGGCGCTGGGGTTCTGCGCGGTGGGCGCGGGCGCGGGGCCCGGTGCGGGGCGGCGCGGGGACCGGTCGTACGCAGTGACGATCCGCCACCTGGAGCGGGTGCAGCAGGTGTTCCCGGTGAGCGCGGTGCAGGCGGAGCTGTCGGTGTGGTCGCCGGAGGCGGCCTGGCACCTGCTGCCGTGGTGCGCGGCGCGCGGGGTGGGTTTCCTGGCGGCGATGCCGCTGGGCAGCGGCTTCCTGACCGGGACGCTGACGCCGGGGCAGGGCTTCGAGGCGGACGACGCGCGGGCCCGGCACCCGCGGTTCACGGCGTACGCGATGGCGGCGAACCAGGTGCTGGTGGCGGGGCTGCGCCGGGTGGCGGAGCGGCACGGCCCGCAGGTCACGGCGGCGCAGGTGGCTCTGGCGTGGGTGCTGGCCCAGGGGCCGCAGGTGGTGCCGGTGCCGGGGGCCGGGCGTGCGGAGCGTGCGGTGGAGAACGCGGCGGCGGCCGAGGTCATGCTGACCTCGGCCGACCTGGCCGAGATCGCGGCGCTGCCGGTGGCGGTGGGAGCGTGGGACTAGGCGTCCGGCCGGCGTGCGGGGGCTCCGGCCGGGGTACGGCTCGCACCCTGGGCCGCGGGCTGCGGTGTCCGGTGTGCCCACCCGTCCCGCCCTGCGGGACGATTGCCCACACCGGGGCGGTATCGGAAGGGAGCAGGGGGATGCGGTACGGGAGGACACGGGGCGCGGGGGTGGCCTTGGTGCTTGTGGGGTGCGGGGTGCTGGTGGTGGCGGGGTGTTCGCCCGCGGGGAACGGGGGTGGGGCCGCGTCCGGTACGCCGGCGGCCAAGGCACCTGCCGCGAGCCCGTCGGCTTCGGCTCCGGCGTCGGGTTCGGCCGCGCCGACTCCCGCCGGGCCGCCCGCGAAGGGGTCCGTCACGGTCGCCGGGGAGGTGGCCAAGGGTCTGGAGTCCCCGTGGGGTGTGGCCGTACTGCCGGACGGTGACCTGCTGGTGGCCTCGCGGGACCGGGGCACGATCAGCCGGGTGGAGACGGCCACCGGGAACACCACGGTGATCGGCGAGGTGCCGGGGGTCGACCCCGGTGGGGAGGGCGGCCTGCTGGGCCTGGCCCTGTCCCCCTCGTTCGCGAGTGACCGGATGGTGTACGCGTACTTCACCACGGCCTCGGACAACCGGATCGCCCGGCTGCGCTACGACGAGCAGCGGTCGCCGGGCGAGCAACTGGGTGCGCCGGACACGGTGTTCCGGGGGATCCCGAAGGGGTTCGTGCACAACGGGGGCCGGATCGCGTTCGGCCCGGACAAGATGCTCTACGTGGGGACCGGGGAGACCGGGGACACCGGGCTCGCCCAGGACAAGAAGTCGCTGGGCGGCAAGATCCTGCGGATGACCCCGGACGGCGAGCCGGTGCACGGGAATCCCGAAGCCGACTCGGTCGTCTACTCCTACGGGCACCGCAACGTGCAGGGGCTGGCCTGGGACGGGGACCGGCGGCTGTGGGCGGCGGAGTTCGGGCAGAACACGTGGGACGAGGTGAACCTGATCGAGCCCGGCGGGAACTACGGCTGGCCGGCCGCCGAAGGGAAGGCGGGCAAGCCCGGGTACAAGGACCCGGTGGCCCAGTGGAAGACGGACGAGGCGTCCCCGAGCGGGCTCGCCTGGGCCGAGGGCTCGCTGTGGATGGCCGGGCTGAAGGGCGAGCGGCTGTGGCGGATCCCGCTGGCCGGGACGGCTCCGGTGGCGGAGCCGGAGGCGTTCCTCACCGGGAAGTACGGCCGCCTGCGGACGGTGGTCCCGCTGGGGGGCGACCGCCTGCTGCTGGTGACGAGCGAAACGGACGGCCGGGGATCCCCCGAGGCGGGGGACGACCGGATCTTGACCTTGACGGTGCGGTGACCGACTGAGCCCCGGCCGGGGCGGAAGGAACGGTGGGCACGGTGTTCAACATGATCGAGGAACTGTTCAATCCGGGGCGCCGCCACACCGACGAGGAACGCAACCGGCTGGAGCTGACCCGGGTTGACGCGAGCGACGGCGATCCGGGGCGCGGACCGATAGACCTGGATTCCGGGAGTGTGCGCATACGGCTGGCGGGTCGGGCAGCCGCCGAGGACTGACGGCTCCCGCCGTATGCGGGTCGGCCGTTGCCCCTGCCGTTGGTGCCGGCCGTGCCCGCGGCCGTGGGTGCGGCCGGTCGTAACCCCGGCCGTGGTGGCGTGCCGGCCGTACCCGGCCACCGTGCCCGTGGCAGCCGGTGCCCCGGCCGTGGGTGCCGGCCGTTCACGCGGCCGTGGGTGCCGGCCGTTCACGCGGCCGTGTGGGCAGTCGTGCCGCTGGGGCGGCACGGGTGGGCACACGGCACACCGGCCCGCGCCGGACGCGCAGCGTGTCCCCGCACCCCGACCCCGCAGACGGGTCGGACCCCGTCCGGGCGGAGCTCCGCTCCAGGGCGGGCGCCGGGCCTGGCGGAGCCCCGCCCGGGCCCGGGAGCAGCGGCTGCGGCCGAGCCCGGCCAAAGCTTCGGCGAGGCAGGAGCGTTGCCTGCGGAGCGGCGTTCCGGTGTGCCCACCCGTTCCGCCCTGCGGAACGCCTGCCCACACCTTCTGCGGAGCCGCGCCCCGGCCAGGGCGGGGCAGAGCCCTGCGGAACGCCTGCCCACACCTTTCGCGGAGCCGCGCCCCGGCCAGGGCGGGGCAGAGCCCTGCGGAACGCCTGCCCGCACCTCGGCGGGGCGCGGATCAGGCGGTCGGGGTGAAGAGGCGGAGGCGGTGGGACAGGGCGGCGGCTTCGACGCGGCCGGAGACGCCCAGTTTGGCCAGGATGTTGGAGACGTGGACGCTGGCCGTCTTCGGCGAGATGAAGAGCTTCTCGGCGATCTGACGGTTGCTGAGGCCCGCGGCGACCAGACGCAGGACGTCCCGCTCACGGCTCGTGAGGCCCAGTGCCTCCGCCGGGTCGGTGTCCGGGGCGGCCGGGGCAGGCGCCTCCGGCACCGTCAGCGGGATCCGGGCGCGCTGTCCCAGCAGGGCCAGGTCCTCGCGGAGCAGCCGGGCGCCGAGCCGCTCGGCCTCCGCATGGGCCTCGCGGAGCAGCGCGGTCGCGTGGTCCCGGTCGCCGCCGGAGACCAGCAGTGCCTCGCCGAGCCGGTGCCGGGCCCGGGACAGCAGGTACGGCCGGTCCAGCGGGCGGACGGCCGATTCGACGGCCGTCCAGTCCGCCGCCGTGTCCTTCCCCTCCGCCCGCAGCAGTTCGGCGCGTACGTACTCGGCGTGGGCCTGCCAGAGCGGGAACGGGGTGGCCAGGCGCCGCGCGGCGGACCGGATGAGGTCCACCGTGCCGGCCCGGCCGGGGTCCGCGGCGGGCAGGCCGCGGGCGTCCGCCTCCGCCGTCGCGGCGGCGAGCAGCAGCGGCCAGGCGTAGCGGTGGTGTCCCAGCGGGAAGCCGTCGCCGACCGCGGCGGCGAGCTCGGCGCGGACGTCGGCCAGCCGCCCCTCGCCGGCCGCCACGCCCACCGCGAGGCGGTACAGCGGGATGCGGTGCTGGGGCTGCAGGTCGTGGTCGCCGAAGCTCCGGTGCGCGGCGGCGAGCTGGTTCGCGGCCTCGGTGAGTTCCCCGCGGGCCAGCGCCAGGTAGGACAGGCGCGCGAAGGCCATGCCGCGCGGGGCGGCGCTCTGGCCGACCTTGAGGGTGCGCCGGGCCGCTTCCGCGGCCTCCTCCCAGCGTCCGAGGCTGTACAGGGTCTCGGCCATGTTGCCGCGGACCCACGCCTCGGTGTCCAGCAGCCGGGACCGGGCGACCAGTTCCACGCCCGCCTCGGCCACGGCCAGGGCGTCGCGGGACTCGCCGTGGCTCTCCAGCTGTGAGGTGAGGTTGATGTAGGCCCGCCCGGCGAGGCTGGTGAGGCCGAGGGCGGCGGCGCGGTCCTTGACCGCGTGCAGTTCGGCGAACCCGGCCTCGGCGTCGCCCGCGTCGGTGAGCAGGGAGCCGACGGTGATCCGGGCGTTGAGTTCGGTCTCCTCGGCGCCGACCATACGGGCGTACTCGGCAGCGCGTTCGGCGGCGGCCAGGTTGTCGGGGCCGGGGTTGTGGAGCATGCCCCAGCCTGCCGCCCGGACCAGTACCTCAGCGTGCACCTGGGACGGGGGCAGGCCCTTGACGAGTCCCTGGGCGGTGCCGAGCTCCTCCCAGCCGTCGCCGCGGGCGAGGCTGGCGACCAGCCGGGACCGTTCGGTCCAGAACCAGGCGGCGCGCAGCAGGTCCAGGTCGGCGGTGGCTCCCTCCAGGGACCGCAGGGCGACCTTGGTGTGCTTCAGGGCGCGCTCGCGCTCCCCGCCGAGCCGGGCGGCGACGGTGGCCTCGGCCAGCAGGTCGAGCCGCTGGAGCGGGGTCGCGGGGTCGCAGCCGCAGGGAGGGTAGGCCTCGGTGTAGTCCGCCGGGCGCAGGGCGTCGCGGATCTCGTCCGGGGTGCTGTCCCACAGGTCCAGGGCGCGTTCGAGCAGGCTGAGCTGCTCGGTGTAGGCGTGCCGGCGGCGGGCGGCTACGGAGGCGTCGAGGGCGGTGGGCAGGGCCTTGGCCGGGTCGCCCGCGCAGTACCAGTAGCTGGCGAGCCGGATGATCCGCTCCTCGGCGCGGACCAGGGTGTCGTCGGCCTCCAGGGCTTCGGCGTAGCGGCGGTTGACCCGGGCCCGTTCGCCGGGCAGCAGGTCGTCGCTGACGGCCTCGCGGACCAGGGAGTGACGGAAGCGGTAGCCGTCGCCGTCGGGGGTGGCGAGCAGGATGTTGGCTCCGACGGCGGCCCTGAGGGCGTCGAGGAGTTCGTCCTCGGTGAGCCGGGAGACGGCCAGCAGCAGCGGGTACTCGACGGTGGAGCCGCCCTCGGCGACGATGCGGACGACGCCTTGGGCGGCGTCGGGGAGTACTTCCACGCGGACCAGCAGCAGGTCGCGGAGGGATTCGGTGAGGCCGGTGCGGCAGCCGTTCCCGGCGGTGGCCACGAGTTCCTCGACGAAGAAGGCGTTGCCGTCGGAGCGTTCGAAGACGGTGTCGACGAAGGACTCGTCGGGCTGGGAGGAGAGGATGCCGACGACCTGGCGGCGGACCTCGGCGCGGTTGAAGCGGGGCAGCTCGACCCGCTGGATGGTGCGCAGCCGGTCGAGTTCGGCGAGCAGCGGGCGCAGCGGGTGGCGGCGGTGGATGTCGTCGGCGCGGTAGGTGGCGACGAGGACCAGGCGGCCGCCGGTGAGGCTGCGGAAGAGGTAGGCCAGCAGGTGCCGGGTGGAGGTGTCGGCCCAGTGCAGGTCCTCCAGGACGAGGACGACGGTGCGGTCGGCGGCGAGGCGTTCCAGCAGGCGGGCGGTCAGCTCGAAGAGGCGGTGGGTGCTCTCCTCGTCGTGTTTGCCGCGGGGGGTCTCGCCGAGTTCGGGGAGGATCCGGGCCAGTTCGTCCTCCTGCCCGGCGGCCGCGGCGGCGAGCTCCTCGGGCAGTCGGCGGCGCAGGGCGCGCAGTGCCGTGGAGAAAGGGGCGAAGGGAAGTCCCTCCGCCCCTATCTCCACACAGCCGCCGACGGCGACGGCGGCGCCGCGCCGGGTCGCCTCGGCCGTGAACTCCTCGATGAGCCGGGTCTTCCCGACGCCGGCCTCGCCGGCTATGAGCAGGGCCTGCGGCTCCTGGCCGGCGGCCCGGCCCAGTGCGTCGGTGAGTACGGCCAGTTCGTCGGCGCGGCCGACGAACACCGGGCTGACAGATCTGGTCTCCACGCCGCCGAGCATCGCACATGCCTGCTGCCGGGACGCATCGGGTTTTCCTGCGGTCGTCATGGCGCTTGGGGTCGCACGCTGCGCGCGGGTCAGGCGACGCGGACGAAGCGGCTCCGCTGCTCCCTCACCGGCCCTTCGGGTTCCTGGCCGCGAGCGGAGCCGCGGCGGGCCTCGACCGCCTTCCGGGCCTGGCGGGCCAGCCGGTAGTCGGCGGCCCGGCGGAGGAGCTCGGCGTGACGGGCGGTGGCGATCTCCTGCTGGAACATCTCGTTCTCCCTGGTGGGTTCCGGGTTTCTCGGGCACCTCGTTCGGTGTGATCCCAGAATCCCGTCCCAGGGGGTGCCGGCACATCGGGTGCCTGCCGCATCTGCCGGCCCCGGGGAGCCTTAGGCGGGGGCCCGGGGCCGGCAGGCCCGCCTAAGGCCCCGCCCGGCACTGCTTAGGCAGCGCCGGGCGGGCCTTAGGCGTCGTTTCCTCCGGCGGCAGGCGCTGAGCGGCGTGTCGCGTTCAGCTCGTACCGGCCGGGTGGACCTTCCCCGTGAATCCTCCAAAGCCTGTGCGGAACAAAGGTGTTCTGCGAGACTGCGCTTCCCGGGAACGCACGTGGGGTGAGGGGCGGTTCGGTGAGCGGTTGGTCGCTGGTCAGCGTGTCCGCGGCGGTCGTGGCGGGGCTGGTGCTGCTGTGGCTCGCCGTGCGCACGATGCACGTCATTCCTCAGGCGAGCGTGGCCATCGTCGAACGCAACGGGCGGTTCGCCCGCGTGCTGAACTCTGGTTTCCACCTGGTCATCCCGTTCATCCACACGATCCGCAACCGGATCGACATGCGGGAACAGGTCGTGCCGTTACCGCCGCAGCCGGTCATCACCGCGGACAACCTGGTCGTCAACATCGACACCGTCATCTACTACCAGGTGTTGGATCCCCGCGCCGCGACCTACGAGGTCGCCAGCTACTTCCAGGCCATCGAGTACCTCACCGTCACCACCCTGCGCACCATCGTCAGCAGCATGAGCCTGGAGCAGCTCCTGACCTCCCGCGAGGAGGTCAACGCGGGTCTGCGCGGCGTCCTCGACGAATCCACCGGCAAGTGGGGCATCCGCATCCACCGGGTCGAGCTCAAAGCCATCGAACCGCCCACCTCCATCCAGGACTCCATGGAGAAGACGATGCGCGCCGACCGTGACAAGCGCGCCGCCGTCCTCATGGCAGAAGGAGTCCGGCAGTCCGAGATCCTGCGCGCCGAGGGCGAGGCGAAGGCCGCGGTGCTCCGCGCCGAGGGCGAGATCGAGATCGCCCGGCTCCGCAGGGCCGCCGAGGCGGAGGACGCCGGTGCGGGCGCGGCCCGCCACCCCGCCCCGCCCGCCCCCGAACCCGTCCGGCACCAGCCCCTGCACCGGGACGACCCCGACCGCATCGGCCGCTACCGGCTCACCGCCCGGCTGGGCGAGGGCGGCATGGGCACCGTCTACCTCGGCATGTCGCCCGGGGGCCGTCGGGTGGCCGTCAAGGTGGTACGGCAGGAACTCGCCCAGGACCGCTCCTTCCGCCTCCGCTTCGCCCGGGAGGTGGACGCGGTCCGGCGGGTCGGCGGCTTCCACACCGCGCCCGTGGTGGACGCCGGCCCCGACGACGCCCTGCCCTGGCTGGTGACCGAGTACATCCCGGGCCCGTCCCTGCACGAGGTGCTGCGCACCCACGGAGCGCTCCCCGCCACGGGCGTACGGGCTCTCGCGCTCGGCCTGGCGGAGGCCATGGAGGGCATCCACGCCTGCGGGCTCATCCACCGGGATCTCAAGCCGGGCAACATCGTGATCTCCGGGGTGGGGCCCCGCGTCATCGACTTCGGGATCGCGCGGGCCGCCGAAGGGACGTCCCTCACCACCACGGACGTCGTGGTGGGCACCCGGGGCTTCCTCGCCCCGGAGCAGCTGACCGGCGGGCCCCTGACCCCGGCCGTGGACGCGTACGCCTTCGGGATGGTGCTGTGCCACGCCTACGGCGCCGCCCCCTCCGCGGGAGGCACCGTCCTCGACCAGGCGCTGCGGACCCTGCCCGCCGACCTGTCCGCAGTGGTCGGCGACTGCCTGCGGCACGATCCGGCCGCACGCCCCACGCCCGCCGAGATCCTGCAACGGCTCGACCGCTCCGGGGAGAAGGCCCTCCGGGACCGGCTCCCCGAGGACTGGCTCCCCGAGCCCGTGCGCGCCCTGGTCGCCCGGCATCAGGCCGTCACCGCGCCGCGGGCGTGAGGTCCGGTACGACATCGCCCCCGGGGAGGGAGCGTCAGGAGGCGGCGCGCCACTCGCGGGCGAGCAGAGCCCAGACCTCGGTGTCCTGGCGGACGCCGCGGTGGAGGTGGTTCTCGCGCATGACGCCCTCGCGGGTGAAGCCGAGGCGTTCGGCGACGGCGATGCTCTTCTTGTTGGCGGAGGCCACGTGCCACTCCACCCGGTGCATGCCGCGTACGTCCACGGCCCAGTCGATCAGGACCCGGCAGGCCTTGGTGACCAGGCCCCGGCCGACCCCGGCGGGCTCCAGCCAGCAGCCGACCTCGCAGTTGCCGGTCTTCGCGTCGAAGGCGGGGAAGAGGACACCGCCGACGAGGGTGCCGCCGAGCCGGATGCCGTAGAGGCGGACGCCGTCGTCGGCGGCCTTGTGGGCGTTGGAGCCGAGCAGGGTCCGGGCCGACTCCAGGTCGGTGGCCCGGTCCGGGAAGGGTACGTACTGGCCGATGAACTCGCGCCCCCGGTCGATGTGGGCGAGGAACTCCTCGGCGTGCCACACCTCCAGCGGGAACAGCTGGGCGTCGTCGGCCAGGTCTATCGAGAACACGCGCACTCCTTGCGGCTGGTCACCGGTCAGCGGGAACGGCCGCCGGACGGTTGTCCTCCTTCGGCCGCTGCGCGGGAAGTGTCGCATGTGGCGGCTCGTCGGGGGGCTCGATGCTGATCTTCGGCAGCAGCCGGTCGAGCCAGGCGGGCAGCCACCAGTTGGCCCGGCCGAGCAGGTGCATGAGGGCCGGGACGAGCAGGGTGCGCAGCACGAAGGCGTCCAGGGCGACGGCGGCGGCCAGCGCGATGCCGAACATCGCGATCAGGCGGTCGCCGCTGAGCACGAAGGCGAGGAAGACGGAGATCATGATGACGGCCGCGGAGTTGATCACCCGGCTGGTCTCGGCGAGCCCGACCCGGACGGCGCGCCGGTTGTCCCCGGTCTCCAGCCATTCCTCGTACATCCGGCTGACCAGGAAGACCTGGTAGTCCATGGAGAGGCCGAACAGCACCGACACCATGATCACGGGCAGGAAGGGCTCGATCGGCCCGGCGCTGCCCAGGCCCATGGGCTCGCTGCCCCAGCCCCACTGGAAGACGGCGACGACCACGCCGAAGGAGGAGACCACGGCGGCGACGTTCATGGCGGCGGCCTTGAGCGGGATGCCGACGGACCGGAAGGCGAGCAGCAGCAGGACGCAGCCGAGCGTGATCACCACGCCGACGAAGAGCGGCAGCTTGCCGACGATGACCTCGGCGAAGTCGTCGTAGCCGGCGGTCACCCCGCCGACGTACAGATCGGTGCCGTTCTTTTCCAGCGGCGGGATGACCTCCTGGCGCAGCCGGTCGACCAGTTCGCTGGTGTCTTTGGACTGCGGGGAGGAGTCCGGTACGACGGTCAGGACGGCGGTGTCCCCGGCCGGGTTGACCAGGGGGCGGCTGACGGCGGCGATGCCGTCGGTGCCGCGCAGGGTCTCCGCGAGACGGTCGAGGGCGGCCCGGTCCGGGAGGGCCCCGCCGTCGCTGTGGGCCACCAGGGCGAGGGGCCCGTTCATGCCGGGGCCGAAGCCTTCGGCGAGCAGGTCGTAGGCCTGCCGGGTGGTGGAGCCGGCCGGGTTGTTGCCCTGGTCGGAGGTGCCGAGGTGGAGGGAGAGGGTGGGCAGCGCGAGCACCGCCATGAGCACGGCGGCGACGGCGCCCAGCAGCTTGGGCCTGCGTTCCACGAAGGCGGACCAGCGGGCGGCGAAACCGGTGGGCAGTTCGGGCCGCGGGCCCTGCTCGGCGAGCACCCGGCGTTCCCGGCGGGACAGGGCGCGCATGCCGATGTACGAGAGCAGGGCGGGGAGCAGGGTGACCGAGGCCGCGACGGTCAGGACCACGGTCAGGGAGGCGGCGATGGCCACACCGTTGAGGAAGTTCAGCCGGAGCACCAGCATGCCGAGCAGGGCGATGCAGACGGTGGCGCCGGCGAATACCACGGCGCGGCCGGTGGTGGCGACGGCGTTCTCGGCCGCTTCCGCCACCGGGAGGCCGCGTTTGAGGCCCTTGCGGTGCCGGGTCACGATGAACAGCGCGTAGTCGATGCCGACGCCGAGGCCGATCAGGGTGCCCAGCATGGGCGCGAAGTCGGCGACGGGCATGGCGTGGCCGAGCAGGGTGATGCCGGCGTAGGCGGTGCCGACGCTGACCAGGGCCGTGGCGATGGGCAGCAGGCTGGCGGCGAGCGAGCCGAAGGCGAGGAAGAGGACCACGGCGGCGACGGCCACGCCGATGGCCTCGGCGAGGTGGGAGGTGGGGGCCTCGGTGAGTCCGATGGCCCGGCCGCCGAGTTCCACCTGGAGCCCGTCCGCTTCGGTCACCGGGTTCTTGGCGGCGTCGACGACGGCCTGGGCCTGGCCCCTGGGGACCGCGTCGGCCTGCCGGTCGAAGGTGACGACGGCGTAGGCGGTGCGTCCGTCGGGGCTGATCTGCCCGGCGCCGTCTGGCCGGTAGGGGCTGGTCACGGCACCGACGCCGGGGAGTGCGGCGATGGTGTCGAGGGCGCGGTCCATCCGCTGCTCGACGGCGGGGGTGCGGGCGGTCTGGCCGGGCGGGGTGTGCCAGACGACGGTGTCGGTGTCGCCGCCCTGGCCGGGGAAGCCGGCCCGGAGCAGGTCACCGGCCTTGCCGGACTCGGTGCCGGGGACCTGGTAGTCGTTGGAGAACGCCGTTCCGGCCCCGGCGGCGGCCGCGGCGGTGCCGCCGAGCGCGAGGAGCCAGATCAGGACGGCGGCGAGACGGTGCCGCATGCACCAGCGGGCGAAGGCTGCCAACGGAACTCGCTCTCCCTGGTGGTTCGGATCTTCACCGGGGAACAGCCCGACGCAGAACGCATGAACGCATGTGCCTCCGGAGGGTCGCCCCGGATGGTCTCCACCGACACGATCGCAGCGATTCGTGATCGTTGGCCCGTTTCGTGGGCATCGTCACAGGGTGCTGCCGGTATCGGGGACCTTGTACCCGGGGACCTTGTACCCGGGGACGGAGGGCCAGCGGACGGTGAGGACGACGGTGTCCTCCTCCGCGTACCAGGAGTGGTCGACGCCTCGGCTCCAGACCGCGTAGTCGCCCTGTTCGGCGAGGACGACGGTACGGCCGGGGAACTCCAGCCGGAAGCGTCCGCTGATCAGCACCTGGAGCGCGGTCCGGTGTTCGCCCCTGACCCACTGCGCGCGTTCGTCGCCCTTGGCGTGCACTCCCCACTTGATCTCGACGTCGGCGCTGTGCCGCGGGTCCGCCGGGTCCTTGAAGTGGCCGAGCAGCCAGCCGTGGTCGAGGGCCGCGTCGGGGGCGGCACGGCCGACGTAGATGCTCTCGCTGTCGTTCATGGGGCGAGGCTAACGGCGCGGGAGGGGCGGAGTGCCCGGGCGGCGATCACGAAGGTGACCGAGATCAGCAGTGCCCAGGCGCCGAACTTGGCGATCGGCACGGGCTGCCAGCCGTCGAGCTGGTCGGGGTAGCTCCAGGCCCCGGCGTAGGTCGCCGCGTTCTCGGCGACCCAGAGGAAGAAGCCGATCAGTACGAAGGCCAGCGCGAGCGGCATCCGGTAGCGGGCGCCGCCGACGCTGTAGCCGACCCCGGTCCCCCACAGGGCGGCCAGCAGCAGCGCCGCCAGCACCCACCGGGCGTCGGGCAGCCAGTGGTGGGTGAAGAAGTTGAGGTAGACGGCGGCGGCCAGGGCCGCCATCAGCCTGGGCCGGTAGTGGGTCAGCGAGAGGTCGAGCAACCGCCAGGCCCGGCAGACGTAGCTGCCGACGGCGGCGTAGAGGAACCCGCCGTAGAGCGGGACGCCCTCGATCTTGGCGATCGCGTCCTCCGGGTAGCTCCAGGAGCCCAGCCGCACCTTGACCAGCTCGAAGACCAGCCCGATGAGATGGCAGACGGCGATCACCGCGGTGTCGCGGGCGCTGTCCCAGCCGACCTTGCGGGCGAACACGGTGAGCCCGATCCCGTACAGCAGGATCAGGTCGTAGCGGGCCACCGGGAGGTCGGGGAGCAGCGCCGAGGCGCCGATCCCCGCCACCAGGGCCACGGCGAACGCACAGCAGCGGGCCTGCAGCAACCCGAAGCGCAGGAGCTGCCCGGCGGCGGACGCGATCGACGTTCCGGTCGGCGTCCCGGTCGGCGTTGCGGTCAGCGTTCCAGTCGATTTGAGCGCGTTCAAAGATCGCATGTCGAGGCAGACGCCACCGAAGGCGCGCGCGGTTGCAGTCGCCGACTGCAGTCTCATGTCATGATCACGCCCATGGAGCGAACAGGACCGCCGCTGGCCGGCGACGAGCGGGAGACCCTGCGGGGTTTCCTGGACTACCACCGGGCCACCCTGGCCATGAAGTGCGAGGGCCTGACCGACGAGGAGCTGCGGCGGCCGGCCAGCCCGCCCTCCACCCTCTCCCTGCTCGGCCTGGTACGGCACATGGCCGAGGTGGAACGGCACTGGTTCCGCCGCACGGTGGCCGGCGAGGACGTCCCGTTCGTGTGGTCCGACGGGAGCGATTTCCAGGCCGCCTACGACGCCTCGGGATCGACCCGCGCCGAGGCGTTCGCCGCCTGGGAGGCCGAGGTCGCCGAGGCCCGCCGCGTGGAGGCGGCCGCGGACTCCCTCGACCTCACGGTGCGCGTGCCCCGCTGGGAGGCGGACGCCACCCTGCGCCTGATCATGCAGCACATGATCACGGAGTACGCCCGGCACAACGGGCATGCGGACTTCCTCCGCGAGGCGGTGGACGGCACGGTCGGCGCCTGACCCGCACGGTCGGCGCCCGACCCACGCGGTCGGCGCCCGACCGCACCGGCCCGCCGTACGTCAGGCCGCCGCCGCGTCCCGCCAGTAGCCGAGGCTGTTCACCCGCTGCTTGGGCAGGGCCAGGTCCTTGCGGAGCCATGCCGTCAGGGTGCGGGTGGTGGCGGTGTCGCAGGCCAGCCAGACGTACGCCGACCCGGGGTCCGGGGCCAGCTCCGGCAGTTCGGCCTTGACCCGCTCGACCAGGGCCGCGCCGCCGTCCTGCCGGGCGATCCTCCGGATCTCGTGCCGGGCCGGGTCCAGCCGGACCGGGAGCTCCGCGTCCGAGGCGTGCTGGGTCTCGAACCAGATGGTGGCCGCGGTCTCCGGGAAGGCGTCCAGGAGGGAGTTGATGGCCGGCAGCGAGGCCGGGTCGCCGATCAGCAGCAGCCGCTCCGGCGCCGGCGCGGGCGCGCTGAATCCGGTGCCCTGCACGGTGGCCTCGATCGCACCGCCGGGCCGCACGTCGCGCGCCCAGCGGCTGGCCACCCCGTCGTGCAGGGCGAACTCCAGCGCGAAGGTGCCGGCCTCCCGGTCGGGGTCGACCAGGGTGTAGGCGCGCTGGTGCGGCTTGCCCTCGTTCTCGAACCACAGCCGCACCCACATGGTCGGGTGCAGCGACTCCCCCGCCGCCGCCAGCAGGCCGCCGTCGGTGAAGTGCACCCGGCGGAAGTCGGCCGTGACGTCCTCCGCCCCGGTCACCGTGAAGGTGAAGTCCTTGCCCCTCAGGAGCTTGAGGACGACTCCCTCCCACCCCTTGCCGACGCCCATGCCCGTCCTCCCCTTCGCCGAGCCCCCCACCGGGGGCCATATAGTTAGGCCAGCCTAACCTAATGCACTCGGGGAGCAGTGAGCGGTGTGAGCAGTGAGAACAACGTGACGGACAGGGTCGCGGCCAGGGGCACGGACGGGGTCGCGGACAGGGACTTCGAGGTGTTCCGGGACGCCCACGGCATCCCCCACCTGCGCGCCTCGGACGAGCTCAGCCTCCTCCACGCGCAGGGCCGCACCACCGCCCTGGACCGGGCCTGGCAGCTGGAGGTCGAGCGGCACCGTTCGCAGGGCTCCACCGCCGCCTTCCTCGGCCGGGAGGCCGTCGACTGGGACGTCTTCGCCCGCCGGGTCCGCCTCGACGACACCGCCCGCCGCTGCTGGGAGGCCCTGGACGAGGGCACCGCGGCCTGGGTCCGCGCGTACGTCGACGGCGTGAACGAGGGCCTGCCGCTCGGCGCCGCCCGCGACCCGCGCTTCGCGGACACGGGTCTGACGCCCACCCCCTGGGAGCCCTGGGTGCCGCTCGGCATCTGGCTGTCCGCGCACATCCTGTTCGCCGGCTTCCCCACCAAGCTGTGGCGCGACCGGGTCGCCCGCGTCCTCGGCGAGGAGTCGGTGGACCTGTTCGCCACCGACGGCCCCGGCACGTCGGGCAGCAACGGCTGGCTGGTGCCCGGCGACCGCACCGCCACCGGCGCGGCGATCATCGCGGGCGACCCGCACCGGTTCATCGAGGACCCGGGCATCTACCAGCAGATCCGCCTCGCCTGCCCGGACTACGACGTGCTCGGCATCGCGGTCCCCGGCATCCCGGGCCTCGCCCACTTCGGCCACACCGGCTCCGCCGCCTGGGCCATCACCAACGCCATGGCCGACTACCACGACCTGTACACGGAGGAGCTGCACCGGGACGGCGACGCCGACGACTGCACGGTCACCGCGCGCGGCGCCGACGGCACCCGGGAGCCGGTCGCCCGCCACACCGAGACCATCACCGTCAAGGACGGCGATTCCACCGCGGAAATCGAGGTCGAGGTGCTGGAGACCGGGCGCGGCCCGGTCGTGGTCCGGGCCGGCGAGGACGGTGCCGACGCCGACCTGAGCCTGCGTTACCCGCCGCGGGTCCGCGCCGACCTCGGCTTCGCCGTCCTGCCGGCCCTGCTGCGCGCCCGTACGGTCGCCGACATCGACCGCGCCCTGGACGGCTGGGCCGAGCCGGTGAACGTGGTGCACGCCGCCGACACCGAGGGCGGCCTGCTGCACCGCGTCGCGGGCGCCGTCCCGCTGCGCGACCGTGCCAACCGCTCCCGCCCGGTGCCCGGCTGGGACCCGCGGTACGCCTGGCAGGGCTGGGCGGAGACCGCCGAGGAGCCCGTGCAGGGCTTCGCGGTGATGGCCAACGCCCGCGGCATCGCCTCCCCGTTCGGCGTGGAGTTCGCTCCCCCGCACCGGGCGAACCGGATCCGCGAGCTGCTCAGCGGCTCCGCCGACTGGACCGCGCCGGCCATGGCCGACGTCCACCGGGACACCTACCTGGCCTCCGCCGGACCGCTGCTGGCCCTGCTGCCGGAGCTCGACGGCCTCTCCCCCGAGGCCGCCGCCCTGCGCGAGCGGCTGCTCGGCTGGGACCGGCACATGGCCGCCGACAGCACCGAGGCGACCCTCTTCGCCGCCTTCCGGACCGCCGTGACCCGCGCCATCGCCGCCGACCCGGTGTTCGCCGGGCTGGCGAGCCCGCCGACCGGCCCCTCGGTGCTGCACGCCTGGCAGTTCCTCGTCCCCAAGACCGGCTACGCGCTGGAGGGCCTGCTCACCACGCACCTGCTGCCGGAGCTCGACCGGGCTGCGCACGTACGGGCGGCCCTGGAGCAGACGGCGGCGGCGACGGCCGGCACCCCGGACACCCCCTGGTCGGACGTCCACCGGCTGGCGCCATGGCAGGCGATCCCGGACCCGGAGGCCACCTGGCCGGGCCTCGGCGGCGACCACGACTGCGTCAACGCCACCTCGTCCGTGCCCGGCGTCACCGACCTCACCGCCCGCGCCTCGGCGGCCCGTTACGTATGGGACCTGGCCCGGCGCGAGGACAGCCTGTGGGCGGTCCCGCTGGGCGCCGACGGCGTCCCCGGCACCCCCCACCACCGCGACCAGCTCCCGCTCTGGGCGCAGGGCGCACTCGTACCGGTCGTCACCGACTGGAACAAGCTCACGAAGGAATACGCATGAGAACCACCGACGCTCCCTCCCCCGCCACGCCGCGCGCGGACGTGCACGCCGAGACCATCGAGGGGTTCGGCGCCCTCCGCTTCACCCCCGTCGACCCGGCGGCCGACTCCGCCGTGCTCCACTCCTGGGTGAGCGAGGAGCGGGCCAAGTTCTGGGGCATGAACGGCGTGAGCCGCGAACTGGTCCAGGAGATCTACGAGGACGTCGACCGCCGCACCACCCACCACGCCTTCATGGTCCGGCTGGACGGCGAGCCGGTGGCCCTGTTCCAGACCTACCAGCCCGAGGAGGACCGGGTCAGCGAGTGCTACGAGGTCCGCGAGGGCGACATCGGCATCCACCTGATGCTGGCGCCGGCCGACGGCCGCCCGCGCCCCGGCTTCAGCCGCACCCTGGTCGGCGCACTCATCCGTTTCACCTTCCTCGACCCGGCGGTCCGTCGCGCGGTGGCCGAGCCCGACGCCGCCAACCAGAAGGCGCTCGCCCTGCTGGGCCGGATCGGCTTCGCCGCCCAGGGCGAGATCACCCTCCCGGAGATCGACCTGCCCGAGGTCTACCTCCCGGAGAAGCGCGCCGTACTCGCCTTCCTGGACCGGCCGGCGTCGCTCAGCGCGTAGGCGCTTCGGCGGCGAGGAAGCCGCTGATCAGCGTCGAGTGCCCGGTGCACGTAACTGCCCAGTAGGCAGTGCCGCGCACCGGGCGCCCGGGACGGACTCGTCCGGCTGACGCTGGAGCGCGGCCGGTATGAGCCGGTCCTCGGTCGTCACGATGGCGGTACGGCGATCCGCGCAGTACGCCGAAGTGCCCGTCGATGGGCCGGACCGCGGTCGACCCGGCCCATCACTGCTGCCGGACGTCAGCCGAGACGGCCGACGTGGATGACCACGATGGTGACTGTGGCGTCGGTGATCTCGTACATGACCCGATAGCGCCCGACATGCATCCGGCGCAGGTCCGGGGAGCCGTATGGGGTGCTGCCCTCCGGCCGGGGCCGGTCCGCGAGCAGGTCGACCGCGTCCATCAGCTGACGCAGCCCGTCGGGGTCATCCTTGAGGAACCGGGCGGCCGCGTCGATGGCTGCCTCGTCCCAGACGATCGCGTAGGTCACCCACGCTCCAGCCCTAGCCTGGCACGGACATCATCGTGCGGCACGGGCGCCACGGAACCGGCGGCCTGGCGCTCCCGGTACAGGGCCAAGGCCAGGGCATCCTCCAGGTCGGCAAGCTCCTGGGGGTTGATGAGCACGGCCGCCGGCTGGCCGTGGTCGGTGATGGTGATGCGTTCACGGGCGTGGGACGCGCGACGCACCAGTGATCCGAACCTCGCCCGCGCCTCGGTGATCGGCAAAGTCTCACTCATGCACAGAAGTGTACACTTCCCGCATCGTCCGCGAAAGCGGTGACCAACGGCGCCCCACCCTTTTCCTAGTAGTCGCTACAGAAAGATTCTTGTACGGGTGATGTACGGGTCGACGGAGCGTCAGTACGTGACGGCGGGGGCATGGGTCACGCATGCGTCACACGAACAGGCCCCAGCGGAACGCGTCTTGGAGGGTCATCGGCGCGCTGCACGGGCAGCTCCGCAAGAAGGCGGGCTACACGCAGGGCCGGCTGGCCGAGCTGCTCCACGTCGACCTGGAGACGGTTGCCTCTATTGAGCAGGGGCGGCGCTTGCTCCAGCCGAGGTTGGCCACACAGCTGGACGAACTCCTGGAGACCGGCGGACTGCTCTCGGCGTCCCTGGCCAAGGTGCCGGTGCGGGAGCGATATCCGGCGTTCGCCCGGGAGTTCATCGAGCACGAGCAGGAGGCGCTCAGTCTCCTGTGGTACGAGAATCAAGTCGTCCCCGGGCTGCTCCAGACGGAGGCCTACGCGGCTGCAATCTTCGGCTGCCTTTTTCCGCCCATCACACCGGAAGAGACAGAACAACGGATCAGGGCGCGAATGGACCGCCAAGCGGTCCTCGACCGCAAGCCGTCGCCACCGATCATTCACGTCATCGTCGAGGAGGCCGTGCTACGGCGCCCGATCGGTGGTCGAGAGGTGCACCGAGGACAGCTGCAGCGCCTGTGCCAGTCTGCCGAACTCCCCTACCTGGGCTTCCAGATCATGCCCATGGGCGTCGACGTCCACGCAGCGCTGGCTGGCCCAGTGATCCTGCTTCAGACCCCCGAGCACGAGTCGCTGGCCTATCTGGAAACCCAGAACATGAGCTTTCTCGCAGACGATCCCGACGAGGTCCACGTGCTCCAGCTCAGGTATGGGATGCTGCGTTCGCAGGCCCTCACTATGGAAAAGAGCAAGGGTCTGCTGGACGACCTGCTAGGAGAGCTATGACCCGCGCACTGGCCTGGTTCAAGTCGAGTTACAGCAGCAACGAGGGCGGCGCCTGCATCGAAGTCGCTTACGACTGGCGGAAGTCGAGTCACAGCAGCGGCGAAGGCGGCGCCTGCGTCGAGGTAGCCGCCCACCCCGCCGCCGTGCACGTCAGGGACTCCAAGGCCGGTGACGCGGGCCCCGTGCTCACCGTCTCGCCCGCATCCTGGACGGCCTTCGTTCACACGAACACCTGACGCGGATTGACCTCCCCCCGCACCACACGCCAAGCTGATCGCCTATCAAATCATTGGCGCTGGGGGGACATTGGCCGGCCAGGACTTGCACATCGGACCGGACTCGGCGCCGGACCGCTACCGGTTACTCCGGTCCATCGGGCGCGGCGGCGAGGCCGTGCTCTACCTCGCGGAGATCGAGCTGGCCGGCGGGGCCGAACCGGTCGTCGTGAAGGTGCTCGATTCGAAGACGACGATCACGCCCGACGTCTTCGGCCGGGCCAGCCAGAAGTGGAACGAGCAGGCCGAACTGCTGCGGTTCGTGCACCGGCCCGGGGTGGTCGGCGTCCGCGAGCACTTCGAGGGCCCGCCGATCCACCGGAAGGGCGAGGGGAACACCCTCAGCGGGCGGGCGCTGGTGCTCGTCATGAACCACGTGGACGGGCTGGACCTGCGGGACTGGCGGGCCGAACGGACCTTGGCCACGCCCGCCGAGCGGCGCGAGGTCATGCGCACGCTGGAGCAGCTGGCGGACGTCCTGGACTGGCTGCACTCGGGCCGGGCCACCCCGTCCGGGCGGACGGTCATCCACGGTGACCTCTCCCCCGGCAACGTGATGGTCGACGCGCACGGCCAGGCCACCCTGGTGGACTTCGGGCTGTCCAAGCTGACCGCCGACCACCAGACGGCGGAGGTGTGGTTCACGCCCGGGTACGCGGCACCCGAGGTCTTCGAGGGGAAGCGGACGCCCGGCACGGACCGGTACGCCTTCGGCGCCATCGCCTACTTCCTGCTGAGCGGGGAGTCCCCGCCGCCCGCTCCGGGCCAGCTGGCGGCGGCGTTCACCGCGCTGCCGCAGATCGCCGTCCTGGACGAGGAGCGACGGGCACGGATCGTGGAGATCTGCGCCTCCGACCCGGGAAAGCGCACACCGAGCCTGGCGTCCTGGATGAAGGACCTCCGGCACGCGGTCGTCTCCACGACCACGTCGAGCACCACCTCACGTCCCGTCTCGGACGCGGTGCCACCGGGCTTCGTCCCGCCGCCGCCCACGTCCTTGCCTCGCGTGCCGCCGAAGCCGGCCGCTCTGCCCACCGCCCCGCCACCCGCGGCTCCGGCCATGCCCACGTCCGCACCGGCCGCCGCTGCGGCTGCGGCTGCGGCTCCAGTCGCTCCGTCGGCCGTGAACCCGCCGGTCGTGCCGCCGACCATGCCGCCGCCGGTGGCCCCCGCGCCGACACGGGACGCCCCGGCGGCTCCCGCCGCGCCCACGGCGGAGGCGTCCGGGCCCGCCGTTCCGCAGGAACAGGCGCCCCCTGCCGCCGCGCCGGCGCAGACACCCGCACCGTCGGCTCCCTCGGCGCCGACGCCCGCGCCTGCTGCCCCGGCCGGCTTCGGGCCGCCGGCGGGCGGATCGCCGTACGGAGCCGCAACCCCGTCCGCCCCCGGGGCGGCGGGCGGATCGCCGTACGGGCCCGCGTCCTCCTCGCCGTACCCGCCCACCTACGGGTCCGGCCCGGGCGGGCCGTCGGGTCCCACCGCCGAGTCCGCCTCCGCGACCTCGCCGACCACTCCGGTGGCACAGGTCGCCGCGACGGAGCCGAAGCCGAAGCCGAAGAAGAAGCGCGGGAAGCTGATCCTGGCCTCGGCGCTCGCGGTGCTGCTGGTCGCGGCGGGCGCGGTGGCTGCCGCCGCGGTGCTCGCCGACCGGGACAAGGAGAAGGAAGCGGGCGGAGCCGGGGACAAGGGGGCCGCGCCGGCCACCAGCTCGGCCCCGCAGACCCCGGGTTCCGCCACCCCCTCGCCGACCCCCGAGCCCTCGGACACCGCCTCGGAGGGGCCCGCCACGGGTTCGCCCGCACCCAGCGGGTCGGGCAGCGGCTCCCCGGCGCCGATCGCCCCCGGCACCAAGGTGGCCGACCTGACGGTGATGAACACCATCGCGGGGCTCGACGAGTTCGAGATCGCACCTGCCAAGCTCAACACCACCCGGTACAGCGCCGCGTTCATCGCCAAGCCGGACTGCTACGACGGCGCGTACACGGAGTTCGACCTCAACAAGGAGTGGAAGAGCCTGGAGTTCACCGCGGGGATCGACGACGGGTCCAACCACGAGCAGGGTCGGATCAGCATCTCGCTGGACGACAGGCCCGCCGAGTTCGCCGAACTCGTCGAGCTCGGCAAGCCGATGAACAAGACCATCGACGTGACGGGCGCGCTCCGGCTTCGCATCAAGGTGGAGAAGGGCTGCAACAACGGCGTCGTGGTGATCGCCAACCCCCAGCTCAAGCGCTGAGGTCCTGAGGACCGTCGGCCCTGGCCGGAGCACGCGAGGCGTGCCGGGTCACGGCCGGCGGCCGGCGCGTCCCCTGTTCACCCTGCGGGCCGCGGAGGCTCCGCCCGGAGCCGTCCCGGTCACGCCTCCGGTCGAGCCCTGGCAGGTCCGGTACGCGGGCCGTTTCCGCCACTACGGCAGGCCCGCATCCGACGTGTGGTCGGCCAAGACCGTCACGCTGGAGTGTCTGTGCGGGGTCGTCAGCCGGGAGCACGGCCATCAATCAGCCGACCGGTTCGAACGCCCATCGGCCGCCCGAGTCCCTCGGTCGCCTCCCTCCAGCAACCCGAGCAGCACCCCGCGGAGCCGGGCCTCCGTGGGGGTGGCGGGGCGGCCCGCGATGCCCGAGCGGAACAGGGACGCGCCCTCCATGAGCATCAGGAAGACCTCGGCGCGGGAGCGGGCCTCCTCCGGGGCGGTGTCCGGGGCGTGGGCCAGGATGAAGGCCGCGACCTGCTCGGCGTAGGCGGCGTAGAAGGCGGTGACGGCCGCCGCGGCGTCGGCGTCGTGCGCGGCCATCGCCCAGACCTCGGTGAACAGCCGCACCAGCGCCGGGTCGTCGTGGTCGGCGAGGACGCCCTCCAGGGCGGCCCCGGGACCGGTGTCCGGCCCGTCGGCGGCCAGGCCGGCTATCCGTTCCAGGGAGCCGGCCAGGATGCGTTCCAGCAGCGCGGCGAGCAGTTCCGTGCGGGACGGGAAGTAGTACTGGAGGTGGCCGAGGCGGACGCCGGCCGCGTCCGCCACCGCCCGCATGGTGAGTTCCGCGCCGCCCGAGGTGCCCAGGACGTGCCGGGCCGCGTCCAGCAGGGCCGTACGCCGCTGCTCGCCCTTGGGGGTGGCGGCGGTCACGCGGCGGCCGGGGCCGAGGTCCGGTCGATCTCCACGGCGACCCCGTGCTCCGCCAGTGCTTCGAGCGCGCGGACCGGGTCCGGGTGCTGCTCGGGGAAGGCCACGCCGGCGTCCGGGGCGGGCGATCCGTCGAGGCCGAGCACCCGCCGCAGCCCGAGGAACGCGCCGAGCGCGGTGAGCCGGCTCTGACCCTGCGGGTCGGTGACGTTGGCGGTGCGGGTGGTGCCGCGGTACGTCACGTCCACCCGGAAGCCGGCGGTGCCGCCCTCGCCCGGGGAATGCAGCAGGGCGCGGCGTACGGAGGTCCAGCGGTCGCCGCCGGCCCAGCGGAAGAACCCGGTGCCGCCCAGGGCCAGCAGGGCGCGGGTGGCGCCGGCCGAGCTGAAGCCGATGCGGGTGGCGGCGGTGGCCGCGCCGAGGGTGAGCGGCAGGGTGAACTGCTCGGGGGTGTCGATCCGGGCCACCTTGACCGCGTCGTCGCCGATGCGGACCGTACGGGCGTCGCTGAGCGGGGCGGCGAGGCGGCGGCGGCCGCCCTCGACCACCTCGAAGTGCACGCCGAGGCGGTCCATGAACTCCACGGAGTCCGCGCCGGCCCGGTCGGCCATGTCCCAGCGGACGGAGGTCTCGACCCGGTCGGCGCCGCCGAGTTCGGCGGCCAGGGCGGCCGCGGCGAGGCTGCTGACGCCGCCCATCCAGGCGGAGGAGAGCAGCACCGGGGCGGTGGGACGGAGCAGGGCGGCCACGGTGACGGCGCGCTGGAGGCGGGCCGTCCAGCGGGTGATGTCCACGTAGGGGACGCCGGCCGTGACGGCCGCGCGGAGCACCCGGTCGTCGGGGTCGTTGACCGAGCCGACGACGGCGCGGACCGGCGCGGCGAAGGGCGCGGGGTCGGCGAGGTCCCAGGCCCGCACCTCGCCGCCGACCATGGTGGCGAGCCTCTTGCCGCGCTCCGGCGAGCGGCCGGTGAGGAGTACGGGGGCCACGGGGGCGACGAGCCGGGCGATCTCGGTGCCCACGGTGCCGTAGCCGCCGGTGATCAGCACGGGACCGTCGGGGTCGTGCCGGAGCCGGTCGGTGATCTGATGGTCAGTCATGGGCATGATTTTAGGTCCATCGACCTAAAAATGGGGTGAGGTCCCGTCAGCCGGCCTCCGGGCCGAACCGGCGCCGGTACGCCGACGGGGTGATGCCCGTCTGACGGCGCATGAGCGTGCGCAGGTTGGTGGCGGTGCCGAGCCCGCTCCGCCGCGCCACCACTTCGAGACGGGACTCGCCCCGCTCGATCAACCGGCAGGCCAGAGCGAGCCGTTCACCCGTGAGCCACACCAGCGGGGTCGTTCCCAGCTGTGCCCGGAAGCGGCGGTGCAGCGTGGCCGGACTGACCGCCGCCCGCGCCGCGAGGTCCGGCACCGTGAGCACGGAGTCCAGCCGTTCCTGGGCCCAGGCGAGGACGGGTGCCAGGGACTCGTCGGGCAGGTCGGGGATCGGGCGTTCCACGAACTGCCGCTGCCCGCCGTCCCGGTGCGCGGCGAAGACCAGCCGCCGGCTCACGGAGTTGGCGACTTCGGCGCCGTGGTCGCGGCGGACCAGGTGCAGCCCGAGGTCCAGCGCGGCCGCGCTGCCCGCGGCGGTGAGGATGTCACCGTCGTCGACGAACAGCACGTCCGGTTCGAGGCGGACGGAGGGGAAGCGGCTCCGGAAGGAATCCGCCCACTGCCAGTGCGCGGTGGCCCGGCGCCCGTCGAGGACCCCGGCCTCGGCCAGGGTGAAGGCACCGCTGCAGAAGCCGACCAGGCGCGCGCCGCGCGCGTGGGCCCGCCGGATGGCGTCGAGTACGGCGGGGCGGCGGGGCACGTCGGTGTCGGGGCGGTTGGGGACGATCAGGGTGTCCGCCGTGTCGGCCGCCTCCAGCCCGAGGACTCCCGTCAGCGTGAAGAATCCGTCCCTCATCAGGGTGCGGGGCTCGGATGAGCAGAGCGTGAAGTCGTAGAGGTCACGGCCGATCTCAGGTCGGCGCAGACCGAAGACCTCGGTGGCACAGCCCAGTTCGAAGGGGTTGGAGTTCTCGTCCACGATCACGACCACCCGGTGCACGCCGGACCTGCGAAGGCGGTGCGAGGATTCTTTCGGCATGTGCGATTCCTAGCACTCACCCGGGCCGTGCGGAACGGCTCAGGATGAACCCATGACCGAGCAGCCCATGACGAACCAGCCGATCCCCCTGCACGAGGCCCTGGCCTCCTTCGACGCCCTGTGGAGCCCCCGCATCGTCACGCGCGTCAACGACTACGACGTCCGCGTCGCCAAGGTCGAGGGCGAACACGTCTGGCACGCGCACGACGACACCGACGAGTTCTTCCTGGTGCTCGACGGGGAGCTGCACATCGCGTTGCGCGAGCCCGGCACCGGCACCGGCGAGCGGACCGTACGGCTCCCCCGTGGCGCGGTCTTCACCGTCCCCCGCGGCACGGAACACAGGCCGTCCGCTCCGTCCGGCGCGTCCATCCTCATGTTCGAGCCCTCCGGGACGCTGACCGTCGGCGACCGGCACGACGAGATCCCCGGCCATGTGGACGTGACCACCGGACACGACCTCAAGGGCTGAGCCGGAGCCGATGCCACGGAAAAGAGCCGGCGCGGCCGGTCGTGGGAAACGACCGGCCGCGCCGGCTCGGCGGCATCGGGAGGGGATCAGCCCTCGGTGACGCCCAGGCGCTCCAGGATGAGCTCCTTCACGCGGGCGGCGTCCGCCTGGCCGCGGGTCGCCTTCATGACCGCGCCGACCAGCGCGCCCACGGCCGCGACCTTGCCGCCGCGGATCTTGTCCGCGATGGCCGCGTTGCCGGCGATGGCCTCGTCCACGGCCGTGCCCAGCGCGCCCTCGTCCGAGACGACCTTCAGGCCGCGCTTCTCGACGACCTCGTCCGGGGTGCCCTCGCCCGC
The DNA here is from genome assembly GCF_043199475.1 of Streptomyces sp. NPDC048603. Taxonomy (NCBI): domain Bacteria; kingdom Bacillati; phylum Actinomycetota; class Actinomycetes; order Kitasatosporales; family Streptomycetaceae; genus Streptomyces; species Streptomyces sp. NPDC048603. The sequence goes on from NZ_JBICVY010000012.1 coordinate 239,878, forward strand.
GAGGACGCCCTCCAGCACCTGGCGGGCCAGCTTGTCGTTGAGCGAGCCGTCGGCGACCAGCGCCGCCACCCGGGCCACGTCGGCCGGGGTGATCGGGAGCTCGTCGACGCCGACGCCCTGCTCGTTGGCGTTGCGGGCCAGCTCGCCCATCCACCACTTGCGCGCGGCGACCGAGTCGGCGCCCGCCTCGATGGTGGCGATGATGGAGTCCACGGCGCCCGCGTTGAGCATCGACTGCATGTCGAACTCGCTGACGCCCCACTCCTCGCGGAGCCGGTTGCGGCGCACCCGCGGCATCTCGGGCATGCCGCCCCGCAGTTCCTCGACCCAGGCGCGGGCCGGGGCGACGGGGACCAGGTCGGGCTCCGGGAAGTACCGGTAGTCCTCGGCGTTGTCCTTGATGCGGCCGGAGGTGGTGGTGCCGTCGTCCTCGTGGAAGTGACGGGTCTCCTGCACGATGGTGCCGCCGGACTGGAGGACGGCCGCGTGGCGCTGGATCTCGAAGCGCGCCGCGCGCTCGACCGACCGGAGCGAGTTGACGTTCTTGGTCTCGCTGCGGGTGCCGAAGGTCTTGGTGCCGTTCGGGCGCAGCGACAGGTTCACGTCGCAGCGCATCTGGCCCTTGTCCATGCGGGCCTCGGAGACGCCGAGCGCCTTGATGACCTCGCGGAGCTCGGCGACGTACGCCTTGGCGACCTCGGGGGCCCGCTCGCCCGCGCCCTCGATCGGCTTGGTGACGATCTCGATGAGCGGGATGCCGGCCCGGTTGTAGTCCAGCAGGGAGTGGGACGCGCCGTGGATACGGCCGGTGGCGCCGCCGACGTGGGTCGACTTGCCGGTGTCCTCCTCCATGTGGGCGCGCTCGATCTCCACGCGGAAGACCTCGCCGTCCTCCAGCTGGACGTCCAGGTAGCCGTTGAAGGCGATCGGCTCGTCGTACTGGGAGGTCTGGAAGTTCTTCGGCATGTCCGGATAGAAGTAGTTCTTCCGGGCGAAGCGGCACCACTCGGCGATCTCGCAGTTCAGCGCGAGGCCGATCTTGATGGCGGACTCGACGCCGGTCGCGTTGACGACCGGCAGCGCGCCGGGCAGGCCCAGGCAGACCGGGCAGGTCTGCGAGTTGGGCTCGGCGCCCAGCTCGGTCGAGCAGCCGCAGAACATCTTGGTCTTCGTACCGAGCTCGACATGGACCTCCAGGCCCATGACGGGGTCGTACGACGCGAGGGCCGCCTCGTACGACAGCAGTTCAGTGACAGTCACGGTGGAACTTCCCTCTCAGCCCAGCAGGACGTCGTCGTCGCCGAGGCGCTTCAGCTCGCGGTACAGGATCGCGAGGCCGGTGACGATGGCGGCAGCGGACACAACGGCGTCGATCAGCTGGAGCGTGTCGTTCTCGGTGCGGGCCCTGCGGGCCTGCTTGATCACGCTGATCGCGCCGAACGCGGTGGTGCCGATCGACAGATAGGTACCGGACTTTGACTTCTTGAAGCCCTTGGCCTTGGACAGTGCACTCACAGGGACGGAGCCTCCTCCAGCAGCGGGTGGCCCCAGCGCGCGGTGAAGGCGGCCTCGACGGCGGCACCGACCTTGTACAGGCGGTCGTCCTTCATCGCCGGGGCGATGATCTGCAGTCCGACCGGGAGACCGTCCTCCGGCGCCAGGCCGCACGGGAGCGACATGGCGGCGTTGCCGGCCAGGTTGGTCGGGATGGTGCACAGGTCCGCGAGGTACATCGCCATCGGGTCGTCGGCGCGCTCGCCGATCGGGAAGGCGGTGGTCGGGGTCGTCGGGGAGACGATCACGTCGACCTTCTCGAAGGACTTGTCGAAGTCCTGGGAGATGAGGGTGCGGACCTTCTGGGCGGAGCCGTAGTACGCGTCGTAGTAGCCGGAGCTCAGCGCGTACGTGCCCAGGATGATGCGGCGCTTGACCTCGGGGCCGAAGCCGGCCTCGCGGGTGAGGGCGGTGACGTCCTCGGCGGAGCGGGTGCCGTCGTCGCCGGAGCGCATGCCGTAGCGCAGACCGTCGAAGCGCGCCAGGTTGGACGAGCACTCGGACGGGGCGATCAGGTAGTACGCGGCGAGCGCCAGGTCGAAGGACGGGCAGTCCAGCTCGACGATCTCGGCGCCGAGCTCCTTGAGGAGCTCCACGGACTCGTCGAACCGCTGCAGGACACCGGCCTGGTAGCCCTCGCCGCGGAACTGCTTGACCACGCCGACGCGCATGCCGGCGACGGAGCCGTTGCGGGCGGCCTCGACGACCGGCGGGACCGGGGCGTCGATGGAGGTGGAGTCCATCGGGTCGTGACCGGCGATGACCTCGTGCAGCAGGGCCGCGTCCAGGACCGTGCGGGCGCAGGGGCCGCCCTGGTCGAGGGAGGAGGAGAAGGCCACCATGCCGTAGCGGGAGACCGCGCCGTAGGTGGGCTTCACGCCGACGGTGGCGGTGACGGCGGCGGGCTGGCGGATGGAACCGCCGGTGTCCGTGCCGATCGCGAGGGGCGCCTGGAAGGCGGCCAGGGCGGCCGCCGAGCCGCCGCCGGAGCCGCCGGGGATGCGGGTCAGGTCCCACGGGTTGCCGGTGGGGCCGTAGGCGCTGTTCTCGGTGGAGGACCCCATGGCGAACTCGTCCATGTTGGTCTTGCCGAGGATGACGACGTCGGCGTCCTTGAGGCGCTTGGTCAGTGTGGCGTCGTACGGCGGGATCCAGCCCTCGAGCATCTTCGAACCGACGGTCGTCGGAACGCCGACCGTGGTGAAGATGTCCTTGAGCGCGAGCGGTACGCCGGCCAGCGGGCCGAGCTTCTCGCCGGCGGCGCGCTTGGCGTCGACGGCGCGGGCCTGGGCGAGGGCACCCTCGCGGTCGACGTGGAGGAAGGCGTGCACCTTCTCGTCGACGGCGTCGATCCGGGCCAGGTGGGCCTCGGTGACCTGGACGGCCGTCAGCTCGCCGGAGGCGATCTTCTCGGCGGTCTCGGCGGCGGTGAGCTTGATGATGCTCGTGTTGCTGTGGTCGCTCATATCGGTTAGTCCTCCCCCAGGATCTGCGGCACCTTGAAACGCTGCTGCTCCTGGGCGGGGGCTCCGGAGAGCGCCTGCTCGGGGGTGAGCGACGGTCGGACCTCGTCCGTGCGCATGACGTTGGTCAGCGGCAGCGGGTGGGAGGTCGGCGGGACGTCTTGGTCGGCCACCTCGGCGACGCGGGCGACCGCGCCGATGATGGTGTCGAGCTGTCCGGCGAAGTGGTCGAGCTCGCCTTCGGCCAGTTCCAGACGTGCCAGCCGAGCGAGGTGGGCGACCTCCTCGCGCGTGATGCCAGGCATGCAGCGATCCTCTGGGGGTGAGTGTGTAGTTTCGGCCCCAATCCTATGGGGCCACCGCCCCGACCCGTGAAACGGTTAAGCCCGGCGGGGCTGGGCTGCCGCTGCGCGGAGCGTCTCCCCACCCCGCCCCTTCCCGAAACCGGGGCTCCGCCCCGGCCCCCTACGGGGCCTGCGGCCCCGAACCCCGCCGGTGGGGCTGCGCCCCGTCAGGGGCGCGGGGAACTGCGCGAACGGCCACGGACGGCCCACAGGCCGGCGCAACGGGACCGCCCCGGACCCCCGGGGGGCTGCGCCCGTCAGGGGCGCGGGGAACTGCGCGACCAGCCCCCACCGGCCCGCAGGCCTGGTACGAACGGGGCTGCCCCGGACGGGGGCGGGGTCCGGGGCGGAGCCCCGGTTTCGGGAAGGGGTGGGGCGGGGAAGGCCCCCGGCCGGGGTCCGGGAGCCGGACGGAAGTGGGGCCGGACGGGGTCCGGGAGCGGGCCGGGGTGCCGTGTGCCCACCCGTGCCGCCCTGCGGCACGACTGCCCACACGGCCGGGGCGGGCGGAGCCCGGGGCGGGGGCCGGCCCCGGCTAGGGGGCCGGGGTGTCGGAGAGCTCCGCGGTGATGTCCGCCGGGCGGCGCCAGCCGCGTTCGCCGCGGGCGAGGAGCCAGGCGGTGGCCTCCTGGGGAGGCATCGCCGCGGCGACCAGCCAGCCCTGGACCGCGTCGCAGCCCAGGTCGCGGAGGCGTTCCCAGGTCTCGTCGTCCTCCACGCCCTCGGCGACCACGAGCAGGCCCAGGGAGTGGGCCAGGTCGACCGTGCAGCGGACGATCTCCGCGTCCTGGGCGTCGACCGCCAGGCGGGCGACGAACGACCGGTCGATCTTCAGTTCGCTGACCGGCAGGCGGCGCAGGTGGACGAGCGAGGAGTAACCGGTGCCGAAGTCGTCCAGGGACATCTTCACGCCGTGGCCGGTGAGGCCCGCCATGGTGTCCGCCGCCCGCTGGGGGTCTTCGAGGAGGACGTGTTCCGTTATCTCCAGCTGGAGGGCGCCCGCCGGGACGCCGTGGCGCGCGAGGCGGGCGGCGACGGCTCCCGCGAAGCCGGGGGTGTGGACGTCGCGCGGGGAGACGTTGACCGCGACCGGAACCTTCAGGCCCTGCGCGCGCCAGCGGGCGACCTGGGCCAGGGCGGTCTCCAGGACGTACTCGGTGAGGTGGGGCATGAGGCCGGAGGTCTCGGCGATCGAGATGAACTCGTCCGGGGGGACCCGGCCGCGCTCCGGGTGGACCCAGCGGACCAGCGCCTCCAGGCCGGCGACCTGGCCGTCGAAGCGGACCTTCGGCTGGTAGTGGAGTTCCACCTCGCCGGTGTCCAGGGCCCGGCGGAGGTCGCCGAGGAGGCCCAGGCGGTCGGGAGTGTTGCTGTCCCGCTTGGACTCGTAGACCTCCACCCCCGTGCGGTCGCGCTTGGCCTGGTACATGGCCACGTCCGCGCGCCGGAGGAGGCCCTCCGCGTCGAGCGCGTGGTCGGGGAAGACCGCGAGGCCGGCGCTGGCCTCCAGGACCAGGGTGAGTCCGTCGAGGTCGAGGGGGGAGCTGAGCTCGGCCACCAGGTGGCGGACGACCCGCTGGGCGCTGGTGGTGGAGTCTGTGGTGGGGAGGAGGACGGCGAACTCGTCGCCGCCCAGACGGGCCGCCTCCGCCTGGCCGGGGAGGGCCTGCCGGAGCCGTTCGGAGATCTGGAGGAGGAGGCGGTCGCCCGCCAGATGGCCCAGCGTGTCGTTGACGGCACGGAACCGGTCCAGGTCGATCAACACAAGAGCAGACCGGGTGCCCAAACGTTCAGCCTCGTCCAGGGCGGTCCAGGTGCGCTCCAGCAGCCACTGCCGGTTGGGCAGTCCGGTCAGCGGGTCCCGCAGCTGCTCCTCGGCCCGCGCCCGGGCGATCCACAGGGTGGAGTCGAGGGCGATCAGCGGGATCGAGAACAGCGGCAGCAGCACCGGCTGGGTCACCGCGACCACGCAGATCAGCGGGGCGATGCCGAGGAGGGCGACGGCGACCAGCGCCTGCCGCAGCAGGGCCGTCCGGGCGACGGTGGGCAGTCCGCCGCCGCGCGGGGCCACCGCGAACCAGAGCAGCAGCCGCGTCACCAGCAGGTAGGCGACCGCCGCCAGGGCCACCTCGGGAGCCGCCTCCAGGCCCCAGTCGTCCGGCCCCCAGGGGGACTCCACGCTGGGGTTCTCACCGAAGAGGGCGAGGACGAGCGCCCCGGCGCCGATGCCCAGGACGTCCACCGAGGCGTGCAGCAGCCCCTGCCGCCAGCGCTGCCGCCGGGCCGCGCCGACCAGCCCGGCCACCGCCAGCGCGACCAGCCCGGCGGGGACCCAGCCGTAGAGGATGAGCACGCCGAGGGTGAGGGCCGCGCCGGAGCCGGTGCCGCCCCACCAGCGGTCCCGGCCCAGGGCCACCAGGTGACCGACGAGGATGCCGGCGAGCACGGCGAGCGCCCAGCCCGCGCTGCCGCCGGGGAACAGGGCCTGACGGTCACTCAGCACCCCGGCCACGCCGGTGACGAGCAGCGCGGCGGCCAGGCCGACGACGGCGAGCGGCAGTGCGGAGCGGTTCCCGAGCAGTCCGGTCAGTCCGCTGCCCGCACCGCTGCCCGCGCCGGTGTCCGGCGGGCGGATGCCCCGGGTCCTGGACGCCGGCACGCGGAAGCGGCCCATCCGGACCGACCGGAGCTCCCCGCCGCCGAAATCAGGTGACGGGTCGGCGCTTTCGGTGGGTTTCATGCCCGTCCCTCTCACAGCCGGCGATGCCGATGCCACGCGATGGCCTCGTAGTCATGCCATCACGGCTGGATTCGCACCACGCAGCCGTGCACGACAGACGCACCCCTCAACAGTAGGACGCAGGAGGCTCCCAGGGGCAGCGGTCGGCGGTGGTTGCCCAAATGCGACCCAGCCATCCTCATCAGTACGGTATCCGCCGAACGGGTGAGATTGGACCAGGACCCCCCTGTCACCCCTCCGATGATCCGACAGGTCACCAGCCTGTGACCAGCCCTCAACCAGCCGTTTGCCACCCGGATCCGCGCCCGGCGTGCGCCCGCCCGTACGGCCGCACGCCACGCATCCGTTCGCCTTCGCCATTCCCCGTTCCGGGGTCTTACTCCGCTGCGGGCGCGTCGTCCACCGGGAGGGCCGCCGCCCGTGCCGCGTCCGGGCCCTCCGACAGCAGCACTTCGAAGCCGGCGTCGTCCAGCACCGCCAGCTTCAGCTGCACGGCCTTGTCGTACTTCGAACCCGGGTTCTCACCGACCACGACGAACGAGGTCTTCTTCGAGACCGAGCCGGTCACCTTCGCGCCCCGGCTCTGCAGGGCCTCCTTGGCACCGTCCCGGGTGTGGTTCTGCAAAGTGCCGGTGACCACCACCGTCAGGCCCTCCAGCGGGCGCGGGCCCTCCTCCTCGCCGGTGGCCTCCTCCTCCATCCGCACGCCGGCGGCCCGCCACTTGCGCAGGATCTCCCGGTGCCAGTCGACGGCGAACCACTCCTTGAGCGAGGCAGCGATGATCGCGCCGACGCCTTCCGTCGCCGTCAGCTCCTCCTCGGTGGCCTGTTCGATGCGCTCGATCGACCGGAACTCACGGGCGAGGGCCTCCGAGGCGACCGGGCCGACGTGCCGAATGGACAGGGCGTTGATGATCCGGGCGAGCGGGCTCTGCTTGGCGGCCGCGATGTTCTCCAGCATGGCCAGGGCGTTCTTCTTCGGCTCGCCCTTCTGGTTGGCGAAGACCGTGACGATCTTCTCCTCGCCCGTCTTCGGGTCCCTCTTGGGCAGCCCGCTGTCCTGGTCGAGGACGTACGCCTTGATGGGCAGCAGCTGCTCGATGGTGAGGTCGAAGAGATCACCCTCGTCGAGCAGCGGCGGCTGCGCCGGCTCCAGCGGTCCGGTGAGCGCGGCAGCCGCGACCATGCCGAAATTCTCGATGTCCAGGCACTGACGGCCCGCCAAGTACGAGACGCGCTCGCGCAGCTGGGCCGGGCAGGTCTGCCCGTTCGGGCAGCGGAGGTCGATGTCGCCCTCCTTCATGGGCCGCAGCGGGGTGTCGCACTCCGGGCACTGCGCCGGCATCACGAACTCCCGCTCGGTGCCGTCCCGCAGGTCCACCACCGGGCCGAGGATCTCGGGGATGACGTCACCGGCCTTGCGCAGCACCACGGTGTCGCCGATGAGCACGCCCTTGGCCTTGACCACGTCCTGGTTGTGCAGGGTGGCGAACTCCACCTCGGAGCCGGCCACCGTCACCGGCTCCACCTGCGCGTACGGGGTGACCCGGCCGGTGCGGCCGACGCCCACCTTGATGTCGATGAGCTTGGTGTTGACCTCCTCGGGCGCGTACTTCCAGGCGATCGCCCAGCGCGGGGCGCGCGCCGTGGAGCCCAGCCGGCCCTGCAGCGGGATCTCGTCCAGCTTGACGACCACGCCGTCGATCTCGTGCTCGACCGAGTGCCGGTTCTCCCCGAAGTGCCCGATGAACTCGCGGACTTCCGCCAGGGTGCCCACGACGCGGTTGTGCCGGGCGGTGGGCAGGCCCCACTCGTGCAGCAGCTCGTAGGCCTCGGAGAGGCGGCCGATGTCGAAGCCCTCGCGTGCGCCGAGGCCGTGCACCACCATGTGCAGCGGGCGGGTGGCGGTGACCTTCGGGTCCTTCTGGCGCAGCGAGCCGGCCGCGGCGTTGCGCGGGTTGGCGAAGGGCTTGTCCCCCGCCTCGACCAGCCGGGCGTTGAGCTCTTCGAACTTCTCCATCGGGAAGAAGACCTCGCCGCGGATCTCCACCAGCTCCGGGACCCGGTCGCCCTTGAGGCGGGCCGGGATCTCCCCGATCGTGCGCACGTTCGGCGTGATGTCCTCGCCGGTGCGGCCGTCGCCGCGGGTGGCGGCCCGGGTGAGCCTGCCGTTCTCGTACGTGAGGTTGACGGCCAGGCCGTCCACCTTGAGCTCGCACAGGTAGTGGTACTCCGAGGAGCCCACGTCCCGGGCGACCCGGTCGGCCCAGGCCGAGAGCTCCTCGTCGTCGAAGGCGTTGTCCAGGGACATCATGCGCTCGCGGTGCTCGACGGAGGCGAAGTCCGTCGCGTACGACCCGGCCACCTTCTGGGTGGGCGAGTCGGGCGTGCGCAGCTCCGGGTACTGCTCCTCCAGTGCCTCCAGGGAGCGCAGCAGCTTGTCGAACTCGGCGTCGCTGACGACCGGCTGGTCCTTCACGTAGTACCGGAAGCGGTGCTCCTCGACCTGCTCGGCCAGCAACTGGTGCTGCTCGCGCACCTCCGCCGGTACCGTCTCCTGCTGTTCGGCTGCCATGCCGTGTCCTCCCGTGGGTCCGTCACTCAGGGTTGTCGGCGAGCGACCTCGCCGCCCTGACGCAGTGGGCCAGAGCCGCACGGGCATAGCCGGGCGAGGCGCCCGCCAGACCGCACGAGGGGGTGACCACGACGGACTCGGCGAGAGTCCCCGGAGCCAGCCCCAGCCTGCGCCAAAGCTTCCTGACACCCATGACGCTACCGGCAGGGTCTGACAACGGAGCGTCGGTGCCCGGCACCACTCCGGTGAAGAGTTTCAGGCCGGCCTCCACCGACTCGCCGATGGCGTCGTCCTCGCGCTCGGTGAGCAGCGAGAAATCGAACGACACCCCTGTCGCGCCGGCCCGCCGCAGCAGCGCGAAGGGCACCTCGGGCGCGCAGGAGTGGACGGTGACGTCCCCGTCGTGGACGGCGAAGAGGTCCCGGAGCGCGCCCTCGACCACCTGCCGGTCCACGGCCCGGTAGGTGCGGTAGCCGCTCGCGGAGCGCACCCGTCCCTGCAGCACGGAGGTGAGCGAGGGCTCGTCGAACTGCAGCACGATCTCGGCACCGGGGATCCGCTTGCGTACGTCGGCCAGGTGGTTGCGGAGCCCCTCCGCCAGGGACCCGGCGAGGTCCCGGCAGGCGCCCGCGTCCTGCAGCAGCGCCTCGCCGCCGCGCAGCTCCAGTGCGGCGGCGAGCGTCCACGGCCCGACGGCCTGCACCTTCAGCCGGCCCCGGTAGTCCTGGGTGAACTCCTCCAGCGCGTCGAGGTCCTCGCCGAGCCAGGACCGGGCCCGCCGGGTGTCCCGGCCGGGGCGGTCGCTGATCCGCCAGCCGCTGGGCTCGACGTGCGCGTACAGGTCGACGAGCAGGCCGAGGGAGCGGCCGATCATGTCGGAGCCGGGGCCGCGGGCGGGCAGCTCGGGCAGGTGGACGAAGTCCTCGAAGGTGCCGGTGACCGTCTTGGCGGCCTCGCGGGCGTCGCCGCCGGGCATCGACCCGACACCGGTGGCGCCGCCCGTGGCGTGCGTCGCGCTCATCGCCCCGGCCGCACGGTCAGGTCGTTGACCTCGGCGTCGCGCGGCAGGTCGACCGCCATCACGATGGTGGTGGCCACGGACTCCGGGTCGATCCACGCCTCCGGGTCGTACTCCTTGCCCTCCTGGGAGTGCACCTTGGCCTGCATCGGGGTGGCGGTGCGGCCCGGGTAGACGGAGGTGACGCGCACGCCGTTCTTCCTCTCCTCGCCCCGCAGCGAGTCGGCGAGGGCCTTCAGCCCGTGCTTGGAGGCGGCGTACGCGCTCCAGTCGGGGTGGGCGGCGAGGCCGGCCCCGGAGTTCACGAAGACGACCTGTCCGTGGCCGGCCCGCAGCGAGGGCAGCAGCAGCCGGGTGATCTCGGCGGGCGCGATCAGGTTCACGTTGAGCTGCTGGTGCCAGGTCTTCGGGCGCAGCTCGCCGACGGGCCCGAGGTCCACGATCCCGGCGATGTGCAGCAGGGAGTCGAGCCGGTCGGGGAGCGCCTGGTGGGAGAAGGCCCAGGAGATCCGGTCGGGGTCGGCGAGGTCGGCGACCAGCGCCCGCGATCCCGGGTAGCGGGCGGTGAGCTCCTTGCCGCGGGCGGCGTCGCGGGCCAGCAGGATGAGCTCGTCGCCGCGGGCGTGCAGGCGGGCGGCGACGGCGGCGCCGATGCCGGAGCCGGCGCCGGTGATCAGGTGAGTAGGCATGGGCCCATGCTCGCACTCCGCCGCCCCCGCCCCGGCAGCCGTCCGGGCCCGGCTGGGGCGCGGGTCACCGGGGCGGACGTCTACAGGCCCGCCGCGTCCCGGAGGGCGGCCGCGGTCTTGGTGGCGTCATAGCCCGGCGGGACGCCGTCGAGCAGCAGGATCTCGCCGTCCATGTGGCGGGCGCGGAGCGGGATGATGGCCTGGTAGGCGTCCGAGGCGTACCAGGCGCGGGCCGTCTCGATGTCCGGGAAGGCGATGACGACGACCTGGGAGGGAAAGGTGCCCTCCAGGACCTCGGGCCGGGTGCCGTGCACGAGGAAGCGGCCGCCGAAGGGGTTCATGGTGGACTGGATCTCCTCGATGTAGCGGAGGATGTCCTCGTTCATGGTCTCGGGGCGGATGACGCCCATCGCGTATGCGGTCATGGACCGATGGTGCCCGGGGCACGGCCCCGGAGGCGATTACCTCCGGGGTCATGCCGGACCGACGTACGTCAGCCTGCGAAGTACGCGCGGGTGACGGCGACTTCGGACTTGTTGCCGCCGGTGTCGACGACGGTGCCGCGCAGGGACACGTGGCCGCCCTTCGCCGGGTTCTTGACCTGGACCGCGCCGCCCTGCACCGGCAGTTCCCGCCAGGTGTAGCCGTCGTCGTAGGAGACCGACACCGTCAGGGACTTCAGGGCCTTGCCGGCCGCGGCGCCCTGGACGGTGACCGGGACGCGGACCGTGCGGCCGGCCGGGGAGGTGCCCGTCAGGGACAGCTCGGGAGTGAACCGGACCACCGAGGCGGGGATCCGTGCCGGGTCCCCCTCCGCGGGCGTGGCCGCCGAGCGGAACCACCAGGTGGCGGTCACCCTGGCCGAGGTGCGCTGGACCGACTCGGGCTGGGTGGCCTGGCTGACCAGCTTGTACGAGGCGTCACCGGCGGGCACCTCGAAGCGTCCGCTGCTGCGGAGCTCCTCGTCGGTGCTGCCGACGACCACGCCGTTGCGGTAGAGCACGGTCTTGCCCTTGGCGAGGAGGTCGACGCCGTCGTGGCCCGAGCCGTCCGCGAGCAGCGGTACGGTGCCCCACAGCTCGTCGCCCTTGCGGTAGAGGCCGCGTCCGGCCGAGGTGTCCACCCGCGGGCCGAAGACCCCGGTGTTGAACCGCTCGCGGTACTTCTTCCCGGCCTGGTAGGGCTTCGGACCGTCGAAGACGTAGATCGTCTCGTCGAGCGGGAAGCCGTTCTCGTCCTGGCCGGCGGACTGCTGGGCGAACATGTCCCAGTTGACCCCGTCCACCGCGGACAGGTGGAGCTTCACCGTGGTGGGCGCGGGCCTCGGAAGGGAGAAGCCGCTGGCGTTGGTCTGGCCGGGCAGCAGGCCGAAGGTGACGGCCAGGCCCTTCTTGCCGGGGACGGAGGCGCCCACCTCGGCCGAGACCTCGGCCAGTTCGGTCGCCTTCAGGTGCCGGGTGTAGCCGGTGGCGAGGCGCTTGACCGGGCCGCCGAGCGCGGCGTGGTACTCGTCGTTCGCCCCGTCCGCCCAGTGCGCGTCCCACTGCTGGAAGAACTCGGTGCCGGGTGCCGCGTCGGGCCCCTGGTGCGCGGTGCGCAGGGCGCCGTAGGAGTCCAGCCACCAGCCGAAGATGATCTCCTCGCCGCCGCTGCGGGCGGTGTAGCTGGGTGCCGCGAAGGTGGGGACAGCGGTGCGGGAGGGCACCGTGATGTCGACCGGCCTGGCGGTGCGCGCGTCCAGGGTCACCGTGGTGTCGCGGGTGACGTCGAGGCGGGGCCGGGAGATCCAGTCGACGCCCTTGGCGAAGTCCTGCGGGTCGGCCAGGACGCTCCCGTTGAGCAGGTAGCCGCCCTTGGGCACGCGGACGGTCTCGGAGCCGTCCTCCTCGTACCGGGAGAACCGCTTCCCGGCGGCCGGGCCGGTGAGGCCCTGGACGGCGGTGCTGTAGCTCTTGGCCGGCTTGCCGTCGCGGCCGAGGTGCCTGACGGTCAGGTTGTAGGACTCGACCTCGCGTTCGGCTGCGACGGCCGTGCGGACGGTCTGCCCGCCGGGGCCGGTGGCGACCGCGTGCGCCGTGTAGGTGCCGTCGGCGGAGCCGAGCCGGGTGTTCAGGGTGAGCCCGGCGGAGGCGGTACCGCCCGCGGGGACGGTCAGCCTGGCCTTGTCGAAGGCGAGGAACCCGGCCGGGGCGGGCTTGCCGTCGGGGCCGGTGGCGGTGACGGCGAGGTCCAGGGTGACCGGGGCGGTGCCCAGGTTGCGGTAGGTGACCTGCTTCCGCTCGGGCGTGTCGTCGTGGTGCGGCCACGGCTGTCCGGCGAAGGTGAGGGAGACCGGTTCGGCGATCACGCCCTGGCCGAGCGCCCGGTCGACGGCGATACGGCCGCTGCCCTGCTGGAAGGGGCCGTACGCGCCGGGCTTGGCGGAGGCGGTGAGGACGCCCTTGAGCTGACCGCCGGTCCACTTCGGGTGCTGCTGCTTGAGCAGGGCGGCGGCGCCGGCGGCGTGCGGGGCGGCCATCGAGGTGCCGGAGATGCTGAGGTAGCCGGGCGGGTTCTGGCCGACCTGGCGCTCGATGAGGCTGCCGGGGGCGGCCGCCGCGGTGGTGTCCACACCGGGGGCGGTGACGTCCGGCTTGATGGCGCCGTCGCCGGTGCGCGGTCCGGTGCTGGAGAAGGCGGCGAGGGCGTCGTCGTCGTCGACGGCGCCGACGGTGAGGGCGGCGTCGGCGCTGCCCGGCGAGCCGATGGTGCCGGAGCCGAACTCGCCCGAGTTGCCGGCGGAGATGGCGAAGAGCACGCCCTTGTCGGCGGAGAGCTTGTTGACGGCCGCCTCGAGCGGGTCGATCGCGGGGGTGTCGTAGCCGCCGAGGCTGAGGTTGACGACCTGGGCGCCCTGGGCGACGGCCCATTCCATGCCGGCGATGATGCCGGAGTCGGGGCCGGAGCCGGTGTCGTCGAGGACCTTGCCGCTGAGCAGCTTGGCGCCCGGGGCGACGCCCTTGAGCTTTCCGCCCGACTTGGCGCCCGTACCGGCCGCGATGGAGGCGACGTGGGTGCCGTGGCCGACGCGGTCCTTGGCGTCGGCGGCTTCGGAGAAGTTCCGCTCGGCGAGGACCTTGCCGCCGGACAGGTCGGGGTGGGTGGCGTCGACGCCGCTGTCCAGGACGGCGATGGTCACGCCGGTGCCGTCGTATCCGGCGGCCCAGGCCTTGTCGGCGCCGATCTGCCGGGTGCTCTTGTCCAGGTTCGCCGTGCGGATGCCGTCCAGCCAGACGGTGGCGATCCCGGGGGCGGCCGTGCGCCGGTCGCCGGTGCGCCGGTCGGTGAGGGCGTCCCAGAGGGCGGCGGCCCGGTCGGGCGTGGCGCTGATCGCCTCGGCGCCGAGGAAGGCGTACGTACGGTTCACCTGGAGCCCGCCCGCGGAGCGCAGGGCGGACCGGGCCGCCGGGGCGGAGCCGCCCTCGTAGCGGACGATCACCTGGAGGCGGTCGCCGCGGGACCTGCGGTATTCGGCGCGGCTGAGCTCGGTGATGTCGAAGAGGCGGGGGTCGAGCCTGCCCTCGTCGATCAGGCGCTGCGCGTCGTACGGCACGACGCTGGTGCGGCCGTGGGCCCGCTGGACCGAGACGGGTATCTTCTCGCGGCCCTTGGCGGGCCGGAAGCCGGCGGGCCGGCCCTGCGCGTCGACGGTGACCCGGTCGCCGGTGATCAGGGTGAGGTGGGTGAGGCCCTTCGGGCCGGGCTGTTGCTGCTGTCCTGCGCCGAAGGGCGTGGGTGCGGGTACGGCTGAGGCGGGTGTGGTCAGACCCGCCCCGAGGGCGATGGCGGCGGTGACCGCTAACGCGGCCACCCCCTTCCGTCGGCTGCGATGTGTGCGCACGTCAATTCCCCCCTGGAAATGAGGCGATCGCCCGTGGAGCGGATCTCGCTCCGTGGAGCCCGCAGTATCACCCGGGGGCTGACGCGTGATCAACCATGCGTCACAGCAAGGTTGTTGGGGCTGAAGGTGCGGCGGTAAGCGGCCGGGGAGACTCCGATGGCGGTCCTCATGTGCGCACGCAGGGAGTTTGCGGATCCGAAGCCGGCCCGGTGCGCGACCAGGTCGATCGGCAGGTCGGTGGTTTCCAGCAACTGTTTTGCCAGTTCCAGTCGTTGGGCGGTGAGCCACTGCACCGGGGTCATGCCGACCTCGTCGCGGAACCTCCGGGTGAAGGAGCGCAGGCTCATCCGGGCGTGCTCGGCGAGCTGCGTGAGGGACAGCGGTTCGCCGAGGTGCTCCAGGGCCCAGGCCCGGGTGGCGGTGGTGTCGGCGACGGTGGGTTCGGGGACCGGGCGGTCGATGTACTGCGCCTGCCCGCCGTCCCGCCAGGGCGGTACGACGCACATCCGCGCGGCCCGGTTGGCGACGGCCGCGCCGTGGTCGCGGCGGATCATGTGCAGGCACAGGTCGACGCCGGCGGCCACGCCCGCGGAGGTCAGGACGTCGCCGTCGTCGACGAAGAGGACGTCCTCGTCGACCTTCACCCGGGGATAGGCACGGCGGAACTCGGGGGCGAGGTTCCAGTGGGTGGTGGCCGGACGTCCGTCGAGCAGTCCGGCCGCGGCCAGCACGTAGGACCCGGTGCAGATGGACACCAGGCGGGTGCCGGGGTGGATGCCGGCGATGGCGGCGGTGACCTCGGGGGGCAGCGGGCCGCCGTGGCCCAGCTCGGGCATGGCGTGGGTGGGCGGGAGGATCACGGTGTCGGCGGCGGCCATGGCCTCCGGGCCGGCCGCGGGCTGCACGGTGAAGCCGGCGTCGCTGAGCACGGGGGCGCCGTCGGCGGTGCAGACGGTGACCTCGTACAGCGGGCGGCCTCCGTCGTCCACGGCGCAGCCGAACACCCGGGAGGGGATGCCGAGCTCGAAGGGGGGCACCCCGGGCAGGGCGAGCACCGCGATCCGGTGCGGCCCGGACGGGGCCGACGAATCGGACAGACCGGATGGATGGCGCGTTTCGCTCATGGCCAGATCCTGTCACATAGTGGCCAAACGGCCAACACCATGGGCCGCCGGGCTACCGGATCGTGGACTGCGTCGCCGGGAAACAGCCGGCGCGGAACCAGACGGAACGGAACGAGGCGGACATCATGCGTGCAGTGGTCGTGGAGCAGTGGGGCGGACCCGAGACCCTGGTCGAGCGCGAGGTCGAGCGTCCGGAGCCGGGACTGAACGAGGTCCTGGTCCGGGTGCACGCGGCCGGCGTGAACCCGGTGGACTGGAAGACCCGCGCCGGCGGGCACCTCATCGAGTGGGGCGCCGTACCGGCGGTCGGCTGGGACGTGTCCGGCACGGTCGAGGCCGTCGGTCCCGGCGTCGGGATCTTCCGTCCCGGTGACGAGGTCTACGGGATGCCGCTGTTCCCGCGCCAGGCCGGCGGGTACGCCGAGTACGTGGTGTCCCCGGCCCGGCACCTGGCCCCGAAGCCGGCCGGCCTGACCCACGCGGAGGCGGCGGCACTGCCGCTGGCCGCACTGACCGCCTGGCAGGCCCTGGTGGACGCGGCGGACGTGCGCCCCGGCGAGCGGGTGCTGGTGCACGCGGCGGCCGGCGGCGTCGGCCACTTCGCGGTGCAGATCGCCAAGGCCCGCGGCGCGTACGTGATCGGCACGGCCAGCGCCGCCAAGCACGACCTGGTGCGGGAGCTGGGCGCCGACGAGGTGGTCGACTACCGCGAGGTGCGCTTCGAGGACGTCGTCTCCGACGTCGACGTGGTGCTGGACGCTCTCGGCGGGGAGACCGGCGAGCGCTCCCTGAAGGTGCTCCGCCCCGGCGGCCGGCTGATCACCCTGCCCGGCCCGGACGACGTCCCGGCCGCGGCGCCCGAAGGCGTGCGGGCGCAGTTCGTCCTGGTCGAGCCGGACCACCTGGGCCTGCGCGAGATCGCCGCCCTGGTGGAGCGCGGCGAGCTGAGGCCGGTGGTCGACACGGTGCTCCCGCTGTCCGAGGCCGCGAAGGCCCACGAGCTCGGCGAGCGCGGCCGCACCACCGGCAAGATCGTCCTGTCGGTCGCCTGACGGGGACGGGCCGCCGGGCCGGACGTCAGACCGTCGTGGCGGCGCCGGCCCGGGTGGTCGAGGCGATGGTGGCGGAGCCGACCACGCGGGTGCCGTCGTAGAGGACGATCGCCTGGCCGGGGGCGACGCCCCGGACCGGCTCGTCGAAGGCGACCCGCAGCTCGCCGTCCACCAGCTCCGCGGAGACCTCGGTCTCGCCGCCGTGGGCGCGCAGCTGCGCCGTGTAGCGCGCCGGCCCGTCGGCGGGGGCGGTGCCGCACCAGCGCGGCTTGATCGCGGTCAGGGCGCCGACGTCGAGGGATTCGGCCGGGCCGACCGTGACGGTGTTGTTCACCGGGGAGATGTCCAGGACGTAGCGCGGCTTGCCGTCGGGCGCCGGGTGCCCGATGCGCAGGCCCTTGCGCTGGCCGATGGTGAAGCCGTACGCGCCGTCGTGCGAGCCGAGCCGGTTGCCGGCCTCGTCGACGATGTCGCCCTCCGCCTTGCCCAGCCGCTTGGCCAGGAAGCCCTGGGTGTCGCCGTCGGCGATGAAGCAGATGTCGTGGCTGTCGGGCTTCTTCGCCACGGCCAGGCCGCGGGCCTCCGCCTCGGCGCGGATCTCCTCCTTGGTGGTGATCGTGTCGCCGAGCGGGAAGAGCGCGTGGGCGAGCTGCTTCTCGTCGAGCACGCCGAGCACGTAGGACTGGTCCTTGGCCATGTCGGAGGCGCGGTGCAGTTCCCGCGAGCCGTCCTCGTTCACCACGACCGTCGCGTAGTGGCCGGTGCAGACCGCGTCGAAGCCCAGGGCGAGGGCCTTGTCCAGCAGCGCCGCGAACTTGATCTTCTCGTTGCAGCGCAGGCACGGGTTCGGGGTGCGGCCGGCCTCGTACTCGGCGATGAAGTCCTCGACCACGTCCTCGCGGAACCGCTCGGCGAGGTCCCAGCAGTAGAAGGGGATGCCGATGACGTCGGCGGCGCGGCGGGCGTCGCGGGAGTCCTCGATCGTGCAGCAGCCGCGGGCGCCGGTCCGGAAGGACTGCGGGTTCGCGGAGAGCGCCAGGTGTACGCCGGTCACGTCGTGCCCGGCTTCGACCGCGCGGGCGGCGGCGACGGCGGAGTCCACGCCGCCGGACATGGCGGCCAGGACGCGGAGTGGGCGGGCGGTGCGCGGCAGGGTGTCAGTCATAGCCCGTCCAGGGTACGCGGGAACCGGGCGCGGCCACGGTGCGTTATTCCGTCGCAGGGGGGTGAGGGTCATGAGGACCAGGCGGGTCGTGCTGCTGGGCGGGCTCGGTGTGCTCGCGGCGGCCGCGGTGGCCGGCCGGGAGGAGATAGAGCGCGGGTACTGGTTGCTGCCGGGGGTGTCCAAGCCCCGCAAGGAGGGCGAGCTGGACCAGCCGGGGGCGAACTGGACGGGCGCCTCCCCGGCGAACTGGCGGCTCGCGGACCGGCCGGACGACTACCGGGTGGACCGGATCGTGGTGCACGTCACGCAGGGCGGCTTCAAGTCCTCGGTGGACGCGTTCAAGAACCCCTTCCACAAGGCGTCCGCGCACTACATCGTGCGGCAGGACGGTCACATCGAGCAGATGGTGCGCGAGCTGGACGTGGCGTACCACGCGGGGAACCGCTCGATGAACGAGCGGAGCATCGGCATAGAGCACGTCGGGTTCGTGGACCGGCCCAAGGACTTCACGGCCGAGATGTACGAGTCCTCGGCGCGGCTGGCCGCGCGGATCTGCAGGCAGTACGGGATCCGCCCGGACCGGAAGCACATCCTGGGCCACAGCGAGGTTCCCGGGGCCGACCACACCGACCCGGGCCCGCACTGGGACTGGGACCGCTACATACGGCTGGTGCGGGCCGAGGTCGACCGGAACGGCTCCCACTGAGCCGGGCGCGCCCGTCCGACCCTGCGGGCTCCCCTCCTCCGGCCTAGGCTGAACGTGTGGCCTGCTCCCTGTCGGAGGTGAGGCGATGTCCGGGTTCGCGGGAGTGGCGCTGGGTGTGGGCGCCCTGCTGGTGGGCTTCGCAGCCCCGTACGGGAACGGGATCGAGGACGATCCCCCTCGGGTGATCATCGAGAAGGGCACGCAGACGCTCGCCAAGGCCAAGTCGGTGCGGATGCTGGCAAAGGTCGTGGAAGTGTCCGGGACCACCACGCTGGACCTCCACTTCGACGTGGACGGCAACTGCACGGGCAGCGTCACCCCGCCCGGGAACGCCGGCCGCGCGGAGATCGTCAAGCGGGGCCAGGACGTATGGCTGAAGCCGGACGCGAAGTTCCTGCAGGCCCAGATGCCGGGCCCGGCCGGGCAGGATGCCGCCGAGGTGATCAACGGCCGCTGGATCCACGGCAGCGCCGGCAACCCGATGCTGGGCGATTTCGCGGAGGTCTGCGACCTGTCCGCCTTCCAGAAGCAGTACGCGTCCAAGCCCCGCACCGCCAACGCGGAGAAGGGCGGCAAGACGGAGGTCGACGGCAAGCCCGCGATCACGGCGACGAGCCGCACCGGGGCCGAGTCGACCACGTACTACGTGGCCACGGAAGGCACTCCGTACCTGCTCCAGGTGGAGGGGCGGAAGGCCGGCCAGCAGGGCAAGGCCACCTTCACCGAGTACGACAAGCCCGTACCGGCGAAGACCCCGTCGAAGGCCGAATCGGTCGAACTGTCCAACCTGCAGTGAGGCAGGGGTGAGGCGATGTCCGGGTTCGCGGGAGTGGCGCTGGGCGTGGGCGCCCTGCTGGTGGGCTTCGCAGCCCCGTACGGGAACGGGATCGAGGACGATCCCCCTCAGGTGATCATCGAGAAGGGCCGGCAGACGCTCGCCGAGGCCAAGTCGCTGCGGATGGTGGCGAACGCGACGGAG
The DNA here is from genome assembly GCF_043199475.1 of Streptomyces sp. NPDC048603. Taxonomy (NCBI): domain Bacteria; kingdom Bacillati; phylum Actinomycetota; class Actinomycetes; order Kitasatosporales; family Streptomycetaceae; genus Streptomyces; species Streptomyces sp. NPDC048603. The sequence continues at coordinate 259,167 of NZ_JBICVY010000012.1, forward strand.
GCGGCGGGGAGAGGCGTGATGGACCTCCGCCTCGACGTGGACGGCAACTGCGCGGGCAGGATCAGCTCCCCCGGGATTCCGGGAAGCGCGGAGGTCATCAAACGGGGCGGGGACGTGTGGATGAAGCCGGACGCGAAGTTCCTGCAGGGCGTCCTGCCCGGGCAGACCGGGAAGGACGCCGCCAAGGTGGTCAACGGCCGCTGGATCCACAGCACCACGGACAACCCGGTGCTGAGCGACCTCACGGATTTCTGCGACCTGAACCACTGGTCCGACGAGGAGGCGTGGAAGCCGCCCGGACCGGCGAAGAAGGGCGGCGAGGCAGAGGTCGACGGCAAGCCCGCGATCAAGGCGAGCAGCAGCTCCGGCAGTGAGACGGTCACGTACTACGTGGCCACAGAGGGCGCGCCGTACCTGCTCCGGGTGGAGGCACGCGAGGAGGGCAGGAAGGCCGAGGCCACCTTCTCCGAGTACGGCACGCCGGTGCCGGCGAAGACCCCGGCCGAGGCCGAGTCCGTGGACGCGTCCGAGCTCCCGTGACGTCGTACGGCCCCGGCTCCCCAGGCCCTCTCTTTCGGATCTTGCCGGAGAGGCCCGTGCCGGGCTGCGCGGGCCTGGGGGTACCTCCCAGCGGTAGCTGGGGGAGCAAGATCCGGAAGAGAGGGCCTAGCTGAGTCCGGCGGTGCGGGCGCGTTCGACGGCCGGGCCGATGGCGGCGGCCAGGGCGGCCACGTCCTCCTTGGTCGAGGTGTGGCCGAGGGAGAAGCGGAGCGTGCCGCGCGCCAGGTCGGGGTCGGTGCCGGTGGCGAGCAGGACGTGGCTGGGCTGGGCGATGCCGGCGGTGCAGGCGGAGCCGGTGGAGCAGGCGATGCCCTGGGCGTCGAGGAGCAGCAGCAGGGAGTCGCCCTCGCAGCCGGGGAAGCTGAAGTGGGCGTTGGCCGGGAGCCGGTCGTCCGGGTCGCCGCCGAGGACGGCGTCGGGGACGGCGGCGCGCACGGCGGCGATCAGCTCGTCGCGCAGGGCGCCGATCTCCGCGGCGAACCGCTCGCGCCGTTCGACGGCGAGCCCCGCGGCGACCGCGAAGGCGGCGATGGCGGGGACGTCGAGGGTGCCGGAGCGGACGTGCCGCTCCTGCCCGCCTCCGTGCAGTACGGGCACGGGGGTCTGGTCGCGGCCGAGCAGCAGGGCACCGATGCCGTACGGGCCGCCGATCTTGTGGCCGCTGACGGTCATGGCGGCGAGGCCGGAGTCGCCGAAGCGGACGTCGAGCTGGCCGACGGCCTGGACCGCGTCGGAGTGCAGGGGGATGCCGAACTCGGCGCAGACGGCGGCGAGTCCGGCGACCGGCATCACGGTGCCGATCTCGTTGTTGGCCCACATGACGGTGGCCATCGCGAGGTCGTCGGGGTTCCGCTCGATCGCGGCGCGCAGGGCGTCGGGGTGCACGCGGCCGTGGGGGTCGACGGGCAGGTACTCGACGGTCGCGCCCTCGTGCTCGGCGAGCCAGTGCACGGCGTCGAGGACGGCGTGGTGCTCGACCGGGCTGGCCAGGATCCGGGTCCGGGACGGGTCGGCGTCCCGGCGGGCCCAGTACAGGCCCTTGACTGCGAGGTTGTCGGCCTCGGTGCCGCCGGCGGTGAAGACCACCTCGCTCGGGCGCGCGCCGAGCGCCTCGGCGAGGGCCTCGCGGCCCTCCTCGACGGTCCGCCGCGCCATGCGGCCGGCGGCGTGGAGCGCGGAGGCGTTTCCGGTGATGCCGAACTGGGCGGTCATCGCGGCTGCCGCCTCCGGCAGCATCGGGGTGGTCGCGGCGTGATCGAGGTAGGCCATGGTTCCCCGATTCTACGGGCCCCGCCTCCGCCGCCGTGCGGGGCCGGTCGGCCGTTCCCACGGCCGTGTGTGCGGGCGTGCCGTACCCCGCGACGCGTGGGCGGGCGTGCCATTCACGCGGCCGTGTGGGCAGGCGTGCCGCACCGCACCGCCGTGTGGGCAGGCGTGCCGCACCGCACCGCCGTGTGGGCAGGCGTGCCGCACCGCACCGCCGT
>NZ_JBICVY010000013.1:0-183798 GCF_043199475.1 Streptomyces sp. NPDC048603
TTGTGGCGCGCCCCCCGCTCCCCCGCCGGATCCGGCTCAGCGCGCCGTAAATCATGCCGTCCCGGACACCCCCAGCCGGAGCCCCCGGCCCCCGCACCCGAAGCCCCCCAGACCCCGGGCCCCGCCCCCGCCCGGCATCCGAAGCCCCCGGCCCCGCCCGGCAACCGAAGCCCCCGGCCCCGCCCGGCAGCCCCCTGCCCCGCCGCCCGGAGCCCCTGCACCCGCGCCCCCGCGCAAGGAAGGGGTGGACTGGGCCCGGCAGCGCGTTTTAGCGTCGGCGCGGAAAAACTCGCAGTGCAAGGTTCCGCACAACCCCGCACCCCGCCCGGAGGCGACACCGTGTTCGTGCCCACCGATCCCCTCGGAATCGACGATCTCCTCAGCCCCGAGGACCTCGCCATCCGCGACAGCGTCCGCGCCTGGGCCGCCGACCGCGTGCTGCCGCACGTCGCCGAGTGGTACGAGACGGGCGAGCTCCCCGTGATCAGGGAGCTGGCCCGGGAGCTCGGCGCCCTCGGCGCGCTCGGCATGTCCCTGGAGGGCTACGGCTGCGCCGGCGCCAGCGCCGTGCAGTACGGCCTGGCCTGCCTGGAGCTGGAGGCCGCCGACTCCGGCATCCGCTCCCTGGTCTCCGTGCAGGGCTCGCTCGCCATGTACGCCATCCACCGCTACGGCTCCGAGGAGCAGAAGCAGCGCTGGCTGCCCGGCATGGCCGCCGGCGAGCTCATCGGCTGCTTCGGACTGACCGAGCCCGACGTGGGCTCGGACCCCGCCGCGATGCGCACCTACGCCAAGCGGGACGGCACCGACTGGGTGCTGAACGGCCGCAAGATGTGGATCACGAACGGTTCGGTGGCCGCCGTGGCCGTCGTGTGGGCGCAGACCGACGAGGGCATCCGCGGCTTCGCCGTACCCACCGACACCCCCGGCTTCGCCGCGCCGGAGATCAAGCACAAGTGGTCGCTGCGGGCCAGTGTCACCAGCGAGCTGGTGATGGAAGACGTACGCCTGCCCGCCGACACGGTGCTGCCCGGTGTCACCGGGCTGAAGGGCCCGCTCGGCTGTCTGAGCCACGCCCGCTACGGGATCGTCTGGGGCTCGATGGGCGCCGCCCGCGCCAGCTTCGAGGCGGCGCTCGACTACGCGCGGACCCGGGAGCAGTTCGGCCGCCCGATCGGCGGCTTCCAGCTCACCCAGGCCAAGCTCGCGGACATGGCGCTGGAACTGCACAAGGGGATCCTGCTCGCCCACCACCTGGGACGCAGGATGGACGCCGGCACGCTCCGCCCGGAGCAGATCAGCTTCGGGAAGCTCAACAACGTCCGTGAGGCGATCGAGATCTGCCGCACCGCGCGCACGATCCTCGGCGCGAACGGGATCAGCCTCGAGTACCCCGTCATGCGGCACGCGACCAACCTGGAGTCGGTGCTCACCTACGAGGGCACCGTGGAGATGCACCAGCTGGTCCTGGGCAAGGCACTCACCGGGCTCGACGCGTTCCGTTAGACCGCGGCCGGTGAGCGCCCCGCTCAGCTCTGGTTGAAGAAGCCGTCGGCGGCCCGGCCGCCCGGCTCACCGCTCACGATCTGGGTGTCGGCCGGGGTCAGCAGGAAGACCCTGGTCGCCACCCGCTCGATCGAGCCGCGCAGGCCGAAGGTCAGGCCGGCCGCGAAGTCGACCACGCGCTTCGCGTCGGCCGGGTCCATCGAGGACAGGTTCACGATCACCGGCACGCCCTCGCGGAACAGCTCGCCGATGCCGCGCGCGTCGCGGAAGCCGTCCGGGGTGACCGTGGCGATCCGCCGGCCCCGCCCGACGGCCGAGTCCGAAGCGACCTTCACCCGGGGGTCGGTGACCCACTGGTCGCCGGCGTGCGAACCCTGCGAAGCCTCCGTGTACTCGTCGTCGTAGTAGCGCTCGTCGTCGCTGTCCTCGACGAGACCGAGCCAGGCACTCGCCTTGCGCACCGAACCCATGGGACGCCTCCTTTCACCGCGGCTGTCGTCTGTTGTGTCATCTCCGCAATCCCTATGGTCGTCCATGATGCTGACAACGCGCCAAGTGGATAGCCGCCGCGCAGGAGTTTCGTGACGGTACTGGTGCAGAACATCCGGTACACGCTCAGGGTTCAAGGGAGCTACCGCTGCTGTCTGAGTGAAAATACGACGACTGCCTCCGTCCGGGTGGCCACGGCGGACGTACGGGTGAAGGCACTGGCTGGATACGATGCCCCGGAAGCGCACGAGCAACACCCGGGGGACCCACTTTGTTCGGCATCGTCAGACCTTGCACGCACCGGCTCGGTGAGCGGTTCAAAACGGAGTGGATGGCCCATCTCTGCGGGCTCTGCCTGGCACTTCGGGGCGAACACGGACAGGCCTCGCGCATCGTCACCAATTACGACGGGCTGCTGGTCTCCGTTCTGACGGAGGCTCAGTCGGGCCCGGTCGCGGGCACCCGGCGCACCGCCGGACCCTGCCCGCTGCGCGGCATGCGCACCGCTCCCGTGGCCAACGGCGAGGGCGCCCGGCTGGCCGCGGCCGTCTCGCTGGTCCTGGCCTCCGCCAAGGTGCGCGACCACGTGGCCGACCGGGACGGGCTGTTGGCCCGGGCGCCGATGGCGGCCGCCGCGCGCCGGGTGGCCCGCGGCTGGGACCGGGCCGGGGCCCGGACCGGGGCCTCGCTCGGCTTCGACACCGCCGTGCTGGTGGACGCGGTGGACCGGCAGGCGGGCATCGAGGCGCTGGCCGGCCCCGGTACGCCGGTGCTCGTGGTGACGGAGCCGACGGAGACCGCGACCGCCGCCGCCTTCGCCCATACCGCGACCCTGGCGGGCCGGCCGGGCAACGCTCCCGCGCTGGCCGAGGCGGGCCGCTACTTCGGGCGGCTCGCGCACCTCCTGGACGCGGTCGAGGACCTGGAGAAGGACCGGACCGCCGGCGCCTGGAACCCCCTCGACGCCACCGGCACCCCGCTCGCCGAGGCCCGGCGGCTCTGCGAGGACGCGCTGCAGGGCATCCGGCTCGCCCTGCGCGACGCCGAGTTCGCGGACGGCGGCCTGGCCCACCGGCTGCTGGTGCACGAGCTGCGCAGCTCGGTGGACCGTGCCTTCGGCACCAGCTCCTGCGGGCACACCGCGACGAACTCGGCCCAGGGCCCGTACGGCGGCAGCCCGTACGGCGGAAGTCCCCACGGCGGTGCCGGACCGCACGGCGGCCAGGGCGCCGGCCACAACCCGTACGGCGGGAACCCCTACGGAGGGAACCCCTACGGCGGCGCCCCGTACGGCGGCGGCGCCCCCGGCGGACCGGGTGGACCGGGCATGCCGCCGTCCGGACCCGGCGGACCCGGCGGCCCGGGCGGCCCCGGCTTCTTCGGCGCTCCGCAGCCGCAGCGGCCGCAGCCCCGCGGCTTCCTCGCGGGCTGTGCCGCGGCCATCGGGCTGTTCTGCACCTGCAAGCTGTGCTGCGCCGAGGAGTACGAAGGGCCCTGGTCGCGGAAGAAGCGCGAGGGCTGCTGCCACAAGTGCGACGACTGTGGCTGCGGTGGCTGTGACTGCTGCTGCCCCTGCGACGGCTGCTGAGGGTTCCTCAGCTCCAGCGGCGTCAGTTCCGTGCGACCTCAGGCCCGTACGGCCTATCGCACCCGCATGTCACGCGCGGGTGTGGAAATCATGAACGGCATGAGCGACGACGCGGCCGCGGGGCTGCAGCAGGGGCCCGTACACCGGGGGGACGCGCCGTCCGGCCCGTACGGCCCCTGGCCTTCGCCGGCGCCGGCCCCCCGGACTCGGTCCGGGGGGACCCCGGGCGCACCGACCACCCGGAAGGTCGAATTCCGGCCGTTCCCGGCCATTGGCGTGAGGACGCCGGCGAAGTGGTGCCCACCCCCGCCGCCGGCGGTGGCCTCCCACCGGCCGGTGCACCCCCGACCGGCGGTCCCGCGCCCGGCGCGGGCGATAGCAGGCCCGGCCGGTCCCGCCCCGCGGCCCGGCCGGCGCGCGCTCGGCCCTTCCCCGGCCGGGGCCCCCGGCCGCCGACGGCTCCGCAGCGGCCGTCACCGACCGGGCCCGGCCCCCGCCTGCGCGTTCGCCACTCCCGTCACCCGCCCGTGCCCGCCGCCGGGCGGCACACGCGCCCGCACGGCGGCCGGGCGCGGGCAGAGGCCGATTCCAGCCCTTGCCGACGGCTGACGAAGGACACGAGACTCCCGAGCAGCGCTTGTCAGGACACGGCCAAAATCCCCATCCGGGTTCTTCCCCCGAGGACTTCGTCCAGGACAGATCCCCAAGCGCGCCTGACTGCGCCTCACGAACCCCCACACACCCCCCACGGGAGGACGAGAAGTGAGGATCAAGCGCATCACCCCCACCCGGGCGGCCGCGATCGCGGCGGGCCTGGCCGCCATCGCCGCGCTCGCCGTACCCGCCGCGGCGGCCACCGCCGACGACACGCCCTCGGGCGGCTACAGCGCCGACCGGCTCGCCTCGGCCGACGCCTCCGTGCTGCGCGCCGATGTCGCGGGCACCGCCTGGCACACCGACCCCGCCACCGGCACCCTGGTGGTCACCGCCGACTCCACGGTCAGCGCGGCCGACATCGCGAAGATCAAGCGGGAGGCGGGCCGCGACGCCGGGGCCCTGCGCATCGAGCGCACCCCCGGCAAGCTCAGCAAGCTGCTGTCCGGCGGCGACGCCATCTACGCCACCAGTTGGCGCTGCTCGGCGGGCTTCAACGTGCGCAGCGGCTCCACGTACTACGTGCTGACGGCCGGCCACTGCACCGACGGGGCCGGGACCTGGTACACGAACTCCGCCCGCACCACCGCCATCGGCCCGACCGTCGGGTCCAGCTTCCCCAACAACGACTACGGCCTGATCCGGTACAGCAACACCTCCCTCTCCCACCCGGGCACGGTGGGCAGCCAGGACATCACCTCGGCCGTCAACGCCACCGTCGGCATGTCGGTGACCCGGCGCGGCTCCACCACCGGCATCCACAGCGGCCAGGTCACCGGACTGAACGCCACCGTGAACTACGGCGGCGGCGACATCGTGTACGGCATGATCCGCACCAACGTGTGCGCCGAGCCCGGCGACAGCGGCGGCCCGCTGTACTCGGGCACCCGGGCGGTCGGCCTGACCTCCGGCGGCAGCGGCAACTGCTCCAGCGGCGGGACGACCTTCTTCCAGCCCGTCACGGAGGCGCTGAGCGCCTACGGAGTGAGCGTCTACTGATCCCGTGCGCCCCGTGCGGCCCCCTGGACGTCCTTCCGCCTTCTGGGAGGATGTCCAGGGGGTACACGCTGTTTCGGGGGGAACGCGGATGAAGCGCATCGGGGTGACCGGGCACCGGTCGATCCCTGCTGAGGTGCTCGGGCACGTGGAAGACCGGCTCCGGGCGGTGCTCGGCGACCACCGCGGGCCGCTGGAGGCGCTCTCCAGCCTGGCCGAGGGAGCGGACCAGCTCTTCGCGGACATCGCCCTGGAGTGCGGGGCGGACCTCACGGTGGTGATTCCCAGCGAGGACTACGAGGACGCCTTCGAGGACGCCGAGTCGCTGGCCGGCTACCACCGGCTGAAGCGGCGGGCGGACCGGGAGATCCGGATGGACTTCGCCCATTCGACCGACGACGCGTACTACGCGGCGGGCACCTACATCGCGGACTCCTGCGACCGGCTGGTGGCCGTCTGGGACGGTCTGCCCGCCCGCGGCCGGGGCGGCACGGGCGACATCGTGGCCTATGCGCGCGGGCTCGGGAAGCCCGTCACCGTGATCTGGCGGGCCGGCGCGGTCCGCGACTGACGGCGCCGCGCGACCGGCGCCGCACTCCGCGGGTCCATGCGATGACCTGCCGTCAACTGCTGTGCCGGGCCAGCCAGTCGGTGTGCTGCGGGGAGACGTAGCGCTCGGTCTCGTAGACCGCCGAGGGCCACTGCTGCTCGGTGATGGTCGTCTGCATCACCACCATCATCGCCGCGAGGTTCTGCTCGACGAGGGTGTGGGCCTCGATCAGCGGGTGGTGCCGGCGGACCTCGTTCCATGCGATCCCGGCCGTGGCGGCCGCGCTGACCAGTCCGGTGAGCCGGGCCGCGGGTCCCGTCCCGAAGGCCCCGAACAGCGCGAACAGCAGGCCCAGGCCGGTCAGCAGGACGATGCTCCAGGACCACAGGGAGGTGGCCCGGCGGGAGACCTCGGTCCGGCGCCGGTACCAGTTCCGCTGCTCGATCAGCCGGTCCCGGACGTAGGTCTCCCGGCGCACCTGATAGCCGAGCCCCCGTAACTTCCGCATGGCACCGGTGATTTCACCGTCCCGCGGCACCAGGCCGGCCGCGCGCGGGTCCTCCCAGCCCATCTTCGCCAGTTCCGCCAGTCCGGCCTCCAGCCGGGTGCGGTAGGTCTGTTCGGCGTCCTCGGGCCCGCTGCCGAACGGAGCGCCGTGCACCGCGTACCGCCAGGCGAGCGACTTGATGAACTCCGCCGCGCTGCGGTTGAGTTGCCACTGCGGCCGGGCCCGGCGCCGGGTCGCCCGTACGCCCACCGCCAGGACCCCGGCGTACGCCAGCACACTGAGCGCGCCGAAGAGCCGGACCGGGCCGAGGTGCGGTTCGGAGGGGAGGGCGGCCGCGGCGGCGGCGAGGACGAGGAGCAGCAGTTGGACCCGGGTGGCCTGGGCGGACTCCCGCTGGCGGGAGACCGCGGCCCGGTCGGTGTGGTGGAAGAGAGCGGGAAGATCCTCGTGCCGGAACGTCATGCTGCCCGGTGATCCGGACGCGGAGAAATCCTTCACAGCGACCCCCCTAGTCGGCTGCTCTGGCGCTGGCCCTCTTGCTCACTCTTTCGATAGAACGCTTGACCCGGCCTCATGTCCCGGTTGCCAATGGGTCGTGGAAGAGTAAAGTCCACGCTTGACACTAGCGCGTCGCTGTTGTCATTTCCATGCCCATTCCACATGGCCTCACCCCAGGACGGAACCGTGAAGACTTCCGCAACCCCTTCGACCAGTGCAAAGAGCCGTCGTGTCCCGCTCGGGGAGATCGACGTCCGCAGCACTTCCGCGGCCTCCGCGCTCGCCCGGGTGCTTCCGTCGGAATCCGGTCGTCCGATTTCCGCGCCGATCTTCAATTCCGCGCTCTGACACCGGAGTAACCGCTCTAGACTGGTGGAATGACCGGCCTGATCGCCTTCCGCGAGATCGTCCTGAAGGTTCACAGCAGATGCGATCTTGCTTGTGATCATTGCTATGTCTACGAACACGCAGATCAGAGCTGGCGGGCCCGGCCGAAGGTTATCTCCCCGGAGGTCGTTTCCAAGGCCGCGTCGAGGCTCGCCGACCATGCCCGTGACCATGAACTCCCCTCCGTCACGGTGATCCTCCACGGAGGGGAACCCCTGCTGGCCGGACCGGCCCGACTCCGCCTGGTCTGCGAGGAATTCACCCGGGCCCTCGCCGGGACCGCCGCCCTGGACCTGCGGATCCACACCAACGGCCTGCAGCTCAGCAGTCGTTACCTCGACCTCTTCGCCGAGTTCGGCGTCCGTGTCGGGGTCTCCCTCGACGGCGACCGCGCCGCCAACGACCGGCACCGCCGCTTCGCCGACGGCCGCACCAGCCACCCGCTGGTCCTCGGAGCCGTCGAGCTGCTCCGTTCGGAGCCCTACCGCCACCTCTACCAGGGCCTGCTCTGCACGGTGGACGTGGAGAATGACCCCGTCGCCGTCCTCGACGCGCTGCTGGAGCTGGCGCCCCCACGGGTGGACTTCCTGCTCCCGCACGCCACCTGGGACACCCCGCCGGCCCGCCCCGACGGCAGCCGGGACAGCTACGCGCGGTGGCTGCTGACGGTCTTCGACCGCTGGGAGCGGCTCGGCCGCCCGGTGCCCGTGAGGCTGTTCGAGTCCCTGCTCAGCACCCTCGCCGGCGGCCCCAGCCTGACCGAGTCCCTGGGCCTGGCCCCCACCGACCTGGTGGTCGTCGAGACCGACGGCACTCTGGAGCAGGTGGACTCCCTCAAGAGCGCCTACGAAGGGGCGGCCGCCACCGGGTTCAACGTCTTCGACCACGCCCTCGACGAGGTCGCCGCCCACCCGGGGGTGCGGGCCCGGCAGCTCGGACTGGCCGGGGTCAGCGCCGAATGCCGCCACTGCCCCGTCGTACGTTCGTGCGGCGGCGGCCTCTACACCCACCGGCACCGGACCGGGAGCGGCTTCGACAACCCCTCCGTCTACTGCGCCGACCTGCGGGAACTCGTCGACGGGGTGGAGAGCCGGACCGCCGTCCCGACCCCCTCACCGGCCGAACTCGACGCCGCCCAGCAGGAGCTGACGAGGACCCTGCTGGCCCGGCTGCACGCCGACCTGGCGGGGCGGGAGGACTGGGACCGGGCCTGGGCGTGGGTGGCCGCGGTGGAGGCGTCCGGGGAGGCGGGCGCGGCAGCGCTGGACACCGTACTGGCCCACCCGTACACCCGGAGCTGGGTGCTGGCCGCGCTGGACGCGGTCCGCGAGGACCGGTCGGGGAGGGCCGGCGGGGCCGCCGGATCCGATCGGGCCGCCGGGGCGGACGGGCCGGAGCGGCCGCAGCGGGCGGACCCCGCCGAGGCGGCCCGGCGGCTTGCGGCGCTGGCCGCCGCCGCGGTGCTGCGCGGCGGGCTGGACGCGCCGGCCGAGCTGCCCTACCGGGACGGCGAGGTGTACCTGCCGACGCTGGGCCTGCTGCGGCTCGGGGAGCCCGGCACCGAGGGCCGGGCCGCGCTCGCCGTGACGGACGAGGGCTTCCTGGTACGGGACGGCCGCTCCGAGCACCGCTTCGGGCCGGCGGCCGGGGACTCGCGCTGGGAGCCCGTGCGGAGCTGGCTGCCCGACCCGGACGGTCCGGCCGTTGCGCTGGACGACCTGGACCCCTACCGCACCTGCTTCGCCCGGCCCCCCAGGCTGCGGCTGGGCGCCGGCGAGGCCGAGGAGTGGATCCGCCGGCTCGACGCGGCCGCCGCCCTGCTGCGCCGCAGCGTCCCGGACCCCGCCCGGGCGGCGCTCGCCGGCCTGACCACCCTCACCCCGCTGGCGGGCGGGCCCCTGGCGGGCGGCTGGGGCGAGGCCGGGCGGCACGGGCCGGGGGCCCTCGGCCTCCCCTACGCCGCCGGGGTCCGGGACACCGCCCTGGCCCTGCTGACCGGATGGCGCCGGGCCCGGCTGCGTTCGCTGACCGAGGTGGCCGACCTGTACGCGCTGGACGGGGCCTGGAGCCACCGCTCGCCCTGGCGCCGCCACCCGGTGCCGGTCTCCCGGCTGCTGGCCGACGTACACGAGCGGGTGGCCGTGGAGGCGTACCGGCGGGCCACCACCGGAGGGGAGCCGGGGGAGGCGGAGGAGATCCGCCGGGCCCTGGACCGGCTCGCCGGCGCGGCGGAACTGACCAGCGGCGGTCGGCGGCTGGTCGAGGAGATGCGCTGGGAACTCAAGGCTGTGGAGGCGTGAGTCCCGCCCCCGGGGCGCTGGCCCTGGCGGTGCGGCTGAGGCTGGCCGGGGTGCGCCCCGGATCCAGGCTCCTGGTGCACGCCGCACTCGGCGGCACCGGCCTGGACGCGGAGACCCTGCGGGACGCGCTGATCGGGGTGCTCGGCCCGCGCGGCACCCTGGTGGTCCCGGCGTTCACCCCGGAGAACTCCAACACCTCCACCGCCCATCTGACCCGCATCGACGGGATGACCGACGAGGAGGTGCGGCTCTTCCGGGAACGGATGCCGGGCTTCCACCCGGAGCGCACCCCCAGCCCGCGGATGGGGGCACTGGCCGAGGCGGTCCGGACGACCCCCGGGGCCCACCGGAGCGACCACCCGCAGAGCTCCTTCGCGGCGCTCGGGCGGGACGCCGGGCGGCTCCTCGCGGAACACCGGCTGTCCTGCCACCTGGGAGAGGAGTCACCGCTGGGGGCCCTGTGCTGGGAGGGGGCCGATGTACTCATGATCAATGTGGGGTTTTCCGTCTGCACCGCCTTCCATCTCGCGGAGTACCGAATTCCCAAGCCCCCCTTGCGGATGTACGCGTGCGTGGTGAACCTACCGGGGGGTGATCAATGGATCGAGTTCGAGGACGTGGTGCTCGACGACAGTGATTTCGCGCTGATCGGCAAGGAGTTCCCGGAATCCCTGGTGCGCCGGGGAAGACTGGGCAGCGCGGACACCGTGCTTTTCTCGCTCCACGACGCGGTCGACCACGCCCTCGCCTGGATGACCGAAAACAGACGCTGATTGACTGAACCATGAGGGGATGTGGTGAAGCTGCTCCGGAATGATGTTTCTTCGCTCGCATCACCGGGACGGGGGTCAGGTGCCCGCATCAGTGCAGCCGTACTTTTTTCTCAGCTATGCGCACACACCGAGATTCGGGGCCGGGGGGCCCGATCCCGACATGTGGGTGGAACGGCTCTTCCGTGATCTCTCCAGCCATGTAATGGCGCTGACCGACCTCCCGGCCGGATCCGACGCCGGATTCATGGACCGGGAGATACGCAGCGGCGAGGGCTGGTCCGAACGCCTCGGCGCGGCCCTCGCCACCTGCCGGGTCTTCGTGCCCCTCTTCTCCCCGCGCTACTTCGCCAGCCAGATGTGCGGCAAGGAGTGGTTCGCCTTCGCCACCCGGACCGTCCGGCACGGCGCGATGAACAACGAACCCGCCGAGGCCATCGTGCCCGCCCTGTGGGTTCCCGTGCCGCCCTCCCAACTGCCCGGCCCCGCCGAGCGGCTGCAGTTCAACCACAACACCTTCGGCGACCGCTACGTCACCGACGGGCTCTACGGGCTGATCAAACTCCGCGGCTACGCCGAGCAGTACGAGCGGGCGGTGTACGAACTCGCCAAGCGCATCGTGCGCGTCGCCGAATCCGTCCGCCTCGACGTCAGCAGACCACTGGACTACCGGGTGGTGCCCAGTGCCTTCGGCACCCCCGGCGGAACCGCCAAGTCCCTCCAGGTCACCGTGGCCGCCGGCTCCCGCTACGACCTGCCGGAGGGCCGCAGCTCCGAGTACTACGGCGACAGCGCCCTGGACTGGAACCCGTACCACCCGGTCGCGCAACGGCCCGTCGCCTACGTCGCCGAGGACCTGGTCCGCAACCTCAACTACCGCACCACCACGGCCTCCTTCGACGACGAGGCCGGACACTTCGACAGCAAACAGCCGCCGGTCCGCCCCGAGATCCTGATCATCGACCGCTGGGCGCTCGCCGACGAGCACCGGCGGCAGCGGCTGGCCGCCTTCGACCAGGACCCCCGGCCCTGGGTCAGCGTGGTCGTCCCCTGGAACCGCTACGACCACCAGAGCCGCGCCCAGGAGGCCGAACTGGTCCGGCAGCTCGAGGAGACCATGCCGGTCACCATGAGCCGCGCCCGGATCGCCTGCCGGGCCGCCGCCAACGGAGTCGCCAACCTCGAAACCCTGGGCCAGCTCCTGCCGCAGGTGGTCGAGGCCGCCGCCCAGCAGTACCTCAGACACGCCCAGGTGTATCCACCGGCCGGCCGGGCCCACACCGAACGGCCCCGGCTGCACGGTCCGATGGGAACGGACGGGCCGCCCGCGCCGCCACCGCCGCGAGCGCCGTTCCCGCCCGACGCCGAACGAGGCACGAACCACGGCACCGAGCACGGCAGCGACGCACCCACTGACACGGACCGGGGGGACACGGATGACAGCCAGTCGTGACGGACGGATCGTCACCTTCTACTCGTACAAGGGCGGCACCGGACGGACCATGGCCCTGGCCAACACGGCCTGGATCCTCGCCGCCAACGGCAGGCGGGTCCTCGCCGTGGACTGGGACCTGGAGGCGCCCGGCCTGCACCGCTTCTTCCACCCCTTCCTGGACCCCTCCACCCTGGGCGCCACCACCGGCGTCATCGACCTGATCAGCGAGTACGCCTGGGCCGCCACCCGGCCCGACCCGCGCCCCGACGACTGGCACAAGGACTACGCGCGGATCCAGCCGCACGCCGTCTCCCTCACCCCCGAGACCCTCGGCTGGGAGTTCCCCGACGGCGGCACCCTGGACTTCGTCTCGGCCGGCCGGCAGAACCGCGAGTACTCCGCCACCGTGTCCACCTTCGACTGGGACAACTTCTACGACCGGCTCGGCGGCGGCCTGTTCTTCGACGCCCTGCGCGAGGACATGAAGCGCAACTACGACTACGTCCTCATCGACAGCCGGACCGGCCTCTCCGACATCGCCGACATCTGCACCGTCCACCTCCCGGACGTCCTGGTCGACTGCTTCACCCTCTCCGACCAGTCCATCGACGGCGCCGCCTCCGTCGCCCGCCAGATCGACGAGCGGTTCGGCGACCGCGGCATCAAGATCTACCCCGTCCCGATGCGCATCGACGAGGGCGAGAAGGAGAAGGCCGACGCCGGCCGCGCCCTGGCCCGGCTCAAGTTCGACCGCTTCCCGACCGGCCTGGCCGGCGACGAGGCCACCGCCTACTGGGGCGCCGTGGAGATCCCCTACCGCCCCTACTACGCCTACGAGGAGACCCTCGCCACCTTCGGCGACGAGGCCGGCCTCACCAACTCCCTGCTCTCCGCCTTCGAACGGCTCACCACCGTGGTCACCGAGGGCGAGATCACCGCCATGCCCGTCATCGGCGAGGAGGTCCGCCTCCGCATCCGGGACGCCTTCACCCGCCGCCGCCCCGCCCTGCCCGCCGACCTGTTCCTCTCGTACGTCGCCGAGAACCGGATGTGGGCCGACTGGATCGAGTCCGTCCTCACCCGCGCCGGGTTCCGGGTGGTGCCCCGCGACGTCTCCGCCGAGCGCCCCTCCCACACCGCGCCCGGCGACACGCTCGGCGGAGCCGGGTTCAGCGTCGACACCGCGGCCCGCACCGTCTTCCTGCTGTCCGCCGCCTACCTGAAGTCCGCGCGCGCCGTCGACGTGTGGGAGCGGGCCGCCGCCGAGGACCCCACCGGCGGCCGCCGCCAGCTGGTGGCGCTCCGGGTGGGCGACGTACGCCTCTCCGCCCCCTACATCGACCGAAACCCGGTCGACCTGTTCCGGCTGGACGAGGTGCACGCCACCGCCGCCCTGCTGCGGGCCGTCGAACGGCCGCTCGCCCTGGTGGACGGCAGCGCCGGCGCCTCCGGGCCCGGACCCCGGTTCCCCGGCACCGTCCCGAAGATCTGGAACGCCCCGCCCCGGAACCCCGGCTTCACCGGCCGGTCGATGGTCCTGGAGCGGATGCGCGACCAGCTCGGCGGCGGCATGGCCGTGGTGCTGCCCCAGCCGCAGACCCTGTTCGGGCTCGGCGGCGTCGGCAAGACCCAGGTGGCGCTGGAGTACGTCCACCGCTTCATGGCCGACTACGACCTGGTCTGGTGGATCTCCTCCGAGCAGACCGACGACGTGGTCGCCGCCCTCGCCGAACTCGCCGTCCGGCTCGGCGCGCAGACCGGCGAGGACATGGCGGCCGCCTCCCAGGAGGCCATCGACCTGCTGCGGCGCGGGGTGCCCACCTCGCGGTGGCTGCTGGTCTTCGACAACGCCGACGACCCCGAGGCCCTCAAGCGGTACTTCCCGCCCGGCGGGCCCGGCCACGTCCTGGTCACCTCCCGCAACCAGAGCTGGTCGCAGTACGGCGACGCGCTGCCGGTCGACGTGTTCCTCCGCGAGGAGTCCATCGAGCACCTGCAGCGCCGCGCCCCCGGACTGACCAAGGACGACGCCGAGCAGGTCGCGGTCGCGGTCGGCGACCTGCCGCTCGCCGTGGAACAGGCCGGCGCCTGGATCGCCGAGACCGCCACGCCCGTCGCGGCCTACCTGGAACAGCTGGCCCAGCAGGCGGCCCGGGTGCTGGCGCTCAACCAGCCGGCCGGCTACCCCGAGCCCGTCGCCGCCACCTGGAACGTCTCCATAGAACGGCTCCAGTCCCGCTCGCCGGCCGCCGTCCGGCTGCTCCAGCTCTGCGCCTTCTTCGCACCCGAGCCGATCTCCGCGAACCTGCTCTACAGCAAGGAGATGATCGAGGCCCTCAAGCCCTACGACGCCTCCCTGCAGGAGAAGCTGGTGCTGGGCCGGGTGATCCGGGAGATCGGCCGGTTCGCCCTCGCCAAGGTCGACCAGGTCAGCAACAGCATCCAGGTGCACCGGCTGGTGCAGGCCGTGATCCGGGCCCAGCTGAGCGACGAGGAGCAGCGGGCGGCCCGGCACGTGGTGCACCGGGTCCTGGCGGGCGCCCGGCCGGACGACGACGAGCCGATCGACAACCCGTCGACCTGGCCGCGCTTCAACACCATCTGGCCGCACCTGTCGCCCTCGGAGGCCCGGCTCTGCCACGAGCCGGAGACCCGCCGGCTGCTCATCGACCGGGTGCGCTACCTGTGGAAGCGCGGTGATCTGAAGGCCGCGTACCAGCTCGGTGAGGAGCTGCGCGAGGCCTGGCGGGAGCAACTCGGCAACGACGACCTGCAGTACCTGTACCTGCGCTTCCACCTGTCCAACATCCTCCGCTCGCGCGGCCGGTTCGTGGAGTCCAAGGAGCTCGACGAGGTCACCCTGGAGCGGCAGAAGGCGGTGCTCGGCCCCTCGCACCCGCACACGTACATGACCATGAGCGGGCTGGCGAACACGCTGGCCGCGCTGGGCCAGTACGGCAAGGCGATGGAGCTGGCGACGGTCGCGCACGAGGGCTTCAGCCAGATCTTCCACGAGGCGCACCCGCGGACCCTGGCCGCCGCGAACAACCTGGCGCTCAACCTGCGGCTGGTCGGCCAGTACTCCCGGGCCCGGGAGATCGACCAGGAGGTCTACGACCTGCGCACCGAGGTGCTCGGGCCGGAGCACCCGTACACCCTGTCCTCGGCCCAGAACCTGGCGCGGGACCTGCGCGAGGTCGGCCGGTACGAAGATTCGGTGCAGCTGCTCAGCCGGGCGTACGAGACCTACAAGCGGACGCTCGGCCGGGCCTTCCCCGGCACCCTGTCGGCGGCCAAGAACCTGGCGGTGTCGCTGCGCCGGGCCGGGCAGCTGGAGGACGCGCTGCGGCTGACCACGGCCACCCGGGCCCGCTACCGGGAGAAGTACACCTCGGTCAACCCGGACCTGCTGGCCTGCGACCTGAACCTGGCCGCGGACCTGTTCGCGACCGGGGACCCGGGCCGGGCGCGGGACGTGGCGCAGGAGGTCGTCGACGAGTACATGAAGGTGCCGGGGGAGCGGCACCCGTACACCCTGGCCGCGGTCAACAACCTGGCGGTGTTCCACTGGGGCACGGGGGCGGCAGAGACGGCGGAGCAGATGCTCCGGCAGACGATCCGGGCGATGCAGGACGTGCTGGGGGGCAACCACCCGCACACCGTGTTCGCGCACCTGAACCTGGCGAACGCGCGGGCCGACCTGGGTGACCCGGAGGGCGCGCTGGAACTGGAGCGGATCGCCGTGCTCCGGCTCCGCGACGCCCTGGGGACGCACCACCCGGAGACCCTGGCGAGTGCCTCCAACATGGCGGTCAGCCTGGACTCGCTGGGCCGCAAGGAGGAGGCCGCCAGGCTCCGCGCCGAGTCGGTGCTGGAGCTGACCCGGCTGCTGGGCGAGGACCACAACCTGGTCCGGTACGCCCGGGACGAGCGTCGGGTGCACCGGGACCTGGAGCCGCTGGCGGTGTGACCGGGCCGGCCGTCAGGCCGTCCGCTGCTGCTGCGGGGGCACGGGGAGCCCCCGCAGCAGCCAGGTCAGGATCTCGGGGAGCGCACGGAACGCGGCGAAGTGCGCGCCCTGGGGGTCGAAGGCGGCGGTGGCGCCCGGGATGCGCTGCGCCAGCCAGCGGGAGTGCCCCACAGGGGAGAACACGTCCTGCTCGCCGTGCCAGATGAGCACCGGGCAGCGGATGTCGGCCGGGTCGAAGCCCCAGGGCCGGGAGAAGGCGAGGACGTCGTCGATCCAGCCGTACGCGGAGTCCCGCAGGCCCTCGCGGTAGTTGCGCAGCAGCATCTCGCGCAGGCCGGTGTCCGAGACGATCATCCTGTCGTTGTCCGTCAGCTCCACGCGGAGTTCCTCCAGGAGCCGTCCGGGGTCGCGGCGGATGCCGTCGGCGCGCGGGATCAGCCGGGCGGCGAGCTCTTCGGGGTCCGCGGTCGCGGTGGTGTACTCGCGCACGTTGGAGGGGCCCATGCCCTCGAACCAGTCCAGGTCCTCGGCGTCCCGGGGGGCCAGGGCCACGAGCACGGCGGCCCGGGTGACCCGGTCGGGCAGCAGGGCGGCGCAGGCGAGGGCGCCCGGGGCACCGCCGGAGCGGCCGGCGACCGCGAAGGAGTCCAGGGCCAGGGCGTCGGCGATGGCGGCCACGTCGAGGGCGACGTCCGCGACGGTGCGGCCCGCATGGCGGTCGGAGCCGCCGTAGCCGGGGCGGTCGTAGGCGATGATCTGCATCCGGCGCTGGTACAGGACCATGCCGCGGGGTGCGGGGCCGAGCCGGCTGCCCGGCATGCCGTGGAGCAGGAACACCGGCTTTCCGCGCGGGTCCCCGAACCGTTCCACCATGAGTTGCCGCCCGTTGGCCGTGCGTACCCGCTGGCGCACGCGCTCCCTCCTCCACGGTAGACGTCACGACGTCACGGCGATTGTCCTCGCCGGGTGGGGAGCGCGGTAGGGCGCATTCGGCGGAAATGCGTCAAGTCCTTTTTCGGCAAGGCTGGTTCCACTTCCGTCGCCTGCCGCCCGGGGTCTGCCGCTCAGGGCCTGTCGGCGGATCGGGGTCCCGGCCCTGATCCGCCGGACAGGCCTCAGGTGTGCTCGATCAGGCGGGCCGCCGCCGATGCGGCCTGGGCGACCGCCGTCGGCCGGTCGGCGCCGCGCTGGCCCAGTGCCACCCGGGTGCTCAGCCCGTCGAGCAGGGCGAGCAGTTCGGAGGCCCGGGCGGGCACGTCCATCGGCGCGAAGCGGCCCTGGTCCACGCCCCTGGCCAGCAGCGCCTCCAGGTCCTGCTGCCAGCCGAGGTCGATCTCCTCCTGCGCGGCGCGCAGCGCGGCGTTGGAGGCCGTACGGGCCCACAGCTCGATCCACAGCATCCAGCGCGGGTCGCGGGGACCGGAGGGCAGGTACATCTCGGTGAACAGCGCCAGTTTGCGCGGAGCGGTCACCCGGCGGGACAGCAGGCCGGCCCGCTCCCCGGTGAGCCGGGCCTCGCTCCAGCGCAGTGCCTCCAGCAGCAGCCGGTCCTTGCTGCCGAAGTAGTACAGGATGTGGCCGCCGCTGGTACCCAGGCGCTCGGCGAGCGCGGACATGGTCAGGGCCGCGAGGCCGTCCTCGGCGATCGCCGCCATGGCCTCTTCCAGCATCCGCTCCTGGGCGATCCGCCCGTCGCTCCGCCGTGCCGCTCCCGCCACCGCTCCAGACCTCCCGCTCCGGCCCCCGGTCCCTCCTCGCCCGACCTTATCCCGGACAGGGTCTTGACGGCCGGGTGACCCACCCTTCATCTTGAATGCCATTCAAGAACTTAGAACGGCGTTCAAGATCGATTCCCCTTCGAGATCAGTTCCGTTCGTGATCAGTTCAGAGGTGTGCGCATGAATGACGCGGTCGTCACAGACGAAGCCGGCCGGGACGAGGTCTTCAAGGTCGAGACGCACGGCATCGACCCGATTCCGGACGGGGAGCGTCACGGCAGCGCCAGGGACCTGTTCTGGCTCTGGTTCGGCTCCAACCTCACCTTCACCTACGTGATCAACGGTGCCCTGGCCGTCGCCTTCGGGCTCACCTTCTGGCAGGCCACCGCCGTGGTCGTGGCCAGCGGGCTCACCTTCCTCGCGATCAGTGCCGCCGGGCTCTCCGGAGTCCGCACCGGCACCGCCACCCTGGTGATCTCCCGAGCCGCCTTCGGTGTCCGCGGAAACCTCCCCGCCGGGGTCCTCAACTGGCTGGTCGGCATCGGGTACACGATCCTCAACACGGTGGTCGGCACCCTCGCCCTGGAGGTCTTCCTCGGCGACCTCGGCCTGCTGCACGGCACCCCCGCCCGTGCCGTGGCCCTGGCCGTCACCCTCGCGCTGACCTTCGTCATCGCCCTGTGGGGCCACGCCACCGTCCAGTTCGCCGAGCGCTGGATGGCCTACGTGCTCGCCGTCGGCTTCGGCGCCCTGCTCGCCTTCCTGCTGCCCGGCGCCGACACCTCCGCCCCGGCCGCCGTCGTCCCGGGGGCATCCGGCTGGAGCCTGGCCTTCGTGATCATGCTCGCGGCCCCCTTCTCGTACCTGCCGATGCCCGCCGACTACACCCGGTACCTGCCCCGCACCACCTCGCTGCGGTCGATCACCTGGTACGGAGCGCTGGGCGGTTTCGTCTCCTCCGTGGCCCTGGGCATCGCGGGCGTGGCCGCCGCCACCCAGACCGACATGACCGACGCCGTCGCCGGCACCGAGGAACTGCTGCCCGGCTGGTTCCAGCCGGTCTTCCTGGCCCTCGTCCTCGGCGGCTCCGTCACCAACTCGATCATCACCCTCTACTCCTCCAGCCTGAACCTGCAGGTCCTCGGCATCCCGTGGAGCCGAGCCAAGGCCATCGTGGTCAGCGCCGCCATCACCGGACTCGGCTCGCTCGCCGCCCTCTTCCTCACCGACTTCACCACCGCCCTCACCTCCTTCCTGTCCCTGCTGATCATCGTGTTCGCGCCGTGGGGCGGCGTCTTCCTCGCCGACATGCTGCTGCGCCGCTGCCGGTACGACGACCACGCCCTGCACTCCGCCGGGCCGGAGGGCGGCTACTGGTACCGCTCCGGCTACCACCCGGCCGGCATGGCCGCCCTCCTCGCGGGCATCGTCTTCGCCGCCCTGACCTGCGACTCCGAGCTGTGGACCGGCCCGCTGGTGGCCCCGCTCGGCGGAGCGGACCTCACCCTGCTCGGCGCGGTGGTCTCCGGCCTCACGTACTGGGCACTGTTCCGCGGGGCGTCCGACCGGAGCACGGTCGCCGCTTGATGCCGGGCGGCGCTTTACGGCGCTGTCCTGTCCTGTCCTGTTCAGTCTTGTTCGGTCCCGTTCTGTCCTGTTCGGTCCTGTTCGGCTTTGGCCGTCGCTTCCCACCACCCCTCACAGGAGCACCACCCATGCACATCCCCGCCGACCTGCTGCTCACCGGCGCCCGGATCCACACCGTCGACCCGGAGCTGCCCGAGGCCGAGGCCCTCGCCGTGCGCGACGGCCGCATCGTCTGGGTCGGCCCGGACAGTGAGGCCGAGCACTGGGCCGGACCGGACACCGAGCGGATCGACGCGGCCGGCCGGCTGGTCCTGCCCGGCTTCGTCGACGCGCACAACCACGTCCGGCTCGGCTCCGACGACGCCTGCGTGCAGCTGGCCGGGGCCCGCAGCCTGGACGAGATCCACGAGCGGATCCGGACCTGGCACGCCGCGCACCCGGACGCCGAGTGGATCGAGGCCGAGGCCTTCGACTACTCGGCGATCACCGGCGGGCGGATGCCGCGCGCCGCCGACCTGGACCCGGTCACCGGGGACACCCCCGCGATCGTGCTCTCGTACGACGTGCACACCGCCTGGCTGAACACGGCCGCGCTGCGCCGGCTGGGCGTCGGACCGGGCCGTACGGACCTGCCGTTCGGCACGGCCGAGACGGACCCGGAGACGGGCGAACCCACCGGATTCGTCAAGGACTTCGCGGTCAAGGGACTCTCCCGGGACGGCCACCGGGCGCTGCGCGAGCTCGGTGTGCCGTGGGCGTCCCCGGACCGGCAGTACGGGCGGCTCGCCAAGTCCCTGGACGACGCGATCGGCTACGGCATCACCACCGTGGTCGAACCGCAGAACTCCCTGGACGACCTCGAACTCTTCGAGCGGGCCCGGGAGGAGGGGCGACTGCGCTCCCGGATCGTCGCGGCGCTGTTCCACCCGCGCGGCACGACCGACGCGGACCTGGACGAGTTCGCCGGCGCGGCGGAGCGGTTCTCCGACGACCGGTTGCGGGTCGGGCCGCTCAAGCTGTACATCGACGATGTGGTGGAGCCGCGTACGGCGGCCCTGCTGGAGCCGTACGCGCGCGGCTGCGGGCAGCACCGGGGTGAGACCTTCTACCCGCCGGAGGAGTTCGCCGAACTGCTCGCCAAGCTGGACGCTCGGGGCTTCCAGTGCTTCGTGCACGCCACCGGCGACCGGGGCATCCGTACGGTGCTCGACGCGGTCGCACACGCGCGGGAGGTCAACGGGCCGCGCGACGCGCGCCACCAGGTGGTGCACGTGGAGTGCCTGGACCCGGCGGACGTGCCGCGGTTCGCGGAGCTCGGGGTGGTGGCGTGCATGCAGCCGAGGCACTGCGCGCCGGAGATCGCCGGGCCGGGCCAGGACTGGGCGGAGAACGTGGGCGAGGGGCGCTGGCACAAGGCGTGGCCGATGCGGAGCCTTGCCGGGGCGGGCGCGGTGCTGGCGTTCTCCAGTGACTGGAACGTGGCCGAGATGGACCCGATGATCGGCATCTACACGGCGGTCACCCGGCGGCCGCTGGCCGGCGACGGGCCGGCCTGGCGGCCGGAGGAGACCGTGGACGTGGCGACCGCGGTGTACGGCTACACGATGGGCTCTGCCTACGCGAACTTCCTGGAGGGGGAGCGGGGGTCGCTGACGGTGGGCAAGCTCGCCGACTTCGTGGTGCTCTCGCGGGACATCTTCGCGGTACCGGCGGACCGGATTCCGGGGACGGTGGCGGAGACGGTGGTGGTCGGCGGCCGGGTGGTCCACCGGGCGGCGGCGTAACGGGGCGGGGGCGGGCCGGCTCCGGCTGCCGGGCGGGGCCGGGGTCGGCATCTGGGCCGGGGTTCCGGTTGCCGGGCGGGGGCGGGGCCCGGGGTCTGGGGGGCTTCGGGTGCGGGGGCCGGGGGCTCCGGCTGGGGGTGTCCGGGACGGCATGATTTACGGCGCGCTGAGCGGGATCCGGTTGTCGGGCGGGGGGCGCGCCACAAATCACGCTTGAGTGTCCCGGACACCCCCAGCCTCCACCCCCGTCCCCCTCCGGTACCCCGCGTGAGTGGGGGCAGGCGCGCTACCGCGGTGTGGGCAGGCGTCCCGCAGGGCGGGACGGGTGGGCACACCGGGACACCGCCGCGCAACGTCCGTACCCCCGCCCAACCCGAAGCCCCGCTCACGGGGCCCGGGGCGCAGCCCCGAGGGGTCCGGGGCGCAGCCCCGGTTTCGGGAAGGGGCGGGGTGGGGCAGAGGCGCCGCGCAGCGGGGGAGCCGGAGCCCCGCTGGGTTCAGGGTCGGCTTCGTTCACGGGACCCGGGGCGCAGCCCGGATGAGGGGCGGGGCGGAGCCCCGAGGGGGGCGGGGCGGAGCCCCGAGGAGAAGGCGGGAGGGGTCAGGGGAGGCGGGCTGCGGGGCCGCGTTCGGGAGGGGCGGGGAGGCCGCTGCCCACCGGCGCGCCGGCGCGCCCGTGGCGGGACACCGCGCACGCCATCGTCACCACCGCGCCGAGGACCGCCCATCCCGCCAGTACGAGCAATGGGCCCCCGGCCCCGTTCCCCTTGAAGTACGCGATGGAGCGCGCGGCGAACGTGCCCGCGCCCGGCGGCAGCGCCGGGCCGATGGTCCGCCAGAACGGCGGGAGCAGCGGGTACGGGTAGGCGCCGCCGGCGCTCGGGTTGCCGAGGACCACGACGAGCAGGATGGCCAGGCCGATGCCGACCACGCCGGCCAGCCCCTGCAGGGCCAGGGTGAGCGCGCCCACCGCGAAGACGACCAGTGCGCCCAGCCCCCACAGGGCCCAGATGCTGCCGGGCAGCGCGTCCAGCACCGGCCCCGCGATCAACGCGCCGAGCAGCCCCGCGGCGAGCGCGTACGCGAGCAGCGCGCCGAGCCGGATGACCGCGCGGGCGGAGTTCGCGGGCCGGGCCCCCGCGCTGATCGCGAGGATCGCGGCACACAGGTAGCCGCCCACGCACCAGCCCACCACCAGGTAGAACGCGGACAGCCCGCGGGCGTCGCCGCGGGCGGCGGGGGCCACGTCGACCACCCGCACCGTGCGGCCGCGGGCCTTCTCGACCGCGCCGACGACCTGCTCCAGTGCCTGGGACAGGGAGGCGCCGGCGCCGCTCGCGACGAGCAGCCGGTCGGCCGGCCCGGCCGGGTCGATGATCAGCGCGCCGTCCACGTCCCGGTTCTCGACCTGGGCCAGGGCGGCGGCCTCGTCGGCGACCGCGCGCGGATCGAGCGGATCGCCGGGCAGCTCGGCGAGCTGCTCCACCGACTGCTCGGTGATCCGGGCCGCAGGGGAGGCCACGGCGATCGGGATCTCGCTCGGCTTCGGCTGGTGGAAGGCGCCGATGTACGAGGTGACGAAGGCGAGCTGGAGCACCAGCACCCCGAACACCAGCAGTGCGGCGCGCACGGTCACCGCGTCCTTGATCTCGGCGAGGAAGCTCATGTCCTCACGCTGGGCGGGGCGGGGGAGGGGCGCAGCAGGGGAGGGGCGAACGGGTGATGCGGGGGTCACCCGGATGGTCGAACAAACGTTTCGTACGGGCATTCGAATTGGTCTATGGTGGAGACGGGGGAGACCGGCCATGGGGTACCGAGGGAAACAGGAGGCGCGGGTGACTTGTTTTACGCATCTGCACGCCGTTTCCGGGTTCTCCATGCGCTACGGAGCCTCCCACCCGGAACGGCTGGCGGAGCGTGCCGCCGAGCGGGGCATGGACGCCCTCGCGCTCACCGACCGCGACACCCTCGCGGGTGCGGTGCGGTTCGCCAAGGCGTGCTCGAAGGCCGGCGTCCGCCCCCTGTTCGGGGTGGACCTCGCCGTGCCGGACCACGACCGCACGGCCGGGAGCGAATCCACCACCCAGCGCCGCCGCACCCCCGTCAAGGGCGGTGCCTTCCTCGACGAATCCGCACACCGGGCCGTCTTCCTCGCCCGCGACGGCGCCGCCGGCTGGGCCGAGCTGTGCCGGCTGGTCACCGCGGCCCACGCCCGTACGGCGGACGTGCCGCAGCTGGAGTGGCCGGAGCTGCGCGGCGGCGCGGGAGTGTTCGTGCTGCTCGGCCCCGGCTCGGAGGTGGGGCGTGCGCTGGCCGCCGGACGCCCGGACCGGGCGGCCCGGCTGCTCACGCCCTGGCGCGAGGTCTACGGGGACGCGCTGCGGCTGGAGGCGGTGCACCACGGACGGGCCGGGACCGGCCCCGGCTCGCTGCGGCTGGCCGCCCGCACCGTCGGCTTCGCCGCCGAGCAGGGCGTCACCGCCGTCCTGACCAACGCCGTCCGCTACGCCGACCCGGGCCAGGGCCCGGTCGCCGACGTGCTCGACGCCGCGCGCAGGCTCGTGCCCATCGACCCCCGCAGACCGCTCGACAGCGGCGAGCGCTGGCTCAAGGGGGCCGAGGCGATGGCCGGGTCCGCCGACGCGGTCGTCCGCGCGGCCGGCCTGCGGCCCGCCGACGCCCGCCGCCTGCTGGAGGACACCCGGCGCACCGCCGAGGCGTGCACCGTCGACCCCGAGGACGACCTGGGCATGGGATCGGTGCACTTCCCCGAACCCTGGCTGGTCGGCGCGGCCCACCGCACCGCCCAGCGGGTCCTGGAGTCCCGGGCCGGCGCCGGCATGGTGCTGCGCGGCTACGCCGGCCGCCGGGAGTACTGGGACCGGATGCGCGACGAGCTCGACATCATCGCCCACCACGGCTATGCCACCTATTTCCTGACGGTCGCTCAAGTCGTTGATGATGTGAGGAAGATGGGGATCCGGGTGGCGGCCCGTGGGTCCGGTGCGGGCTCCCTGGTCAACCACCTGCTCGGGATCGCGACGGCCGACCCGGTCGAACACGGCCTGCTGATGGAGCGGTTCCTGTCCAAGCGGCGCCCGGTGCTGCCCGACATCGACATCGACGTGGAGTCCGCCCGCCGGCTGGAGGTCTACCGGGAGATCATCGGCCGGTTCGGCGCCGAGCGCGTCGCCACCGTCGCCATGCCCGAGACCTACCGGGTGCGGCACGCCATCCGGGACGTCGGCGCCGCCCTGTCCATGGACCCGGCCGTCATCGACCGGCTCGCCAAGGCCTTCCCGCACATCCGGGCCCGCGACGCCCGCGCCGCCCTGGCGGAGCTCCCGGAGCTGAGCGACGTACGGGCCGAACAGGAGCGGCACGGCTTCGGCCGGCTGTGGGAGCTGGTGGAGGCGCTGGACGCGCTGCCGCGCGGAATCGCCATGCACCCGTGCGGGGTGCTGCTCTCCGACGCCTCGCTGCTCGCCCGCACCCCGGTGGTGCCCACCAGCGGCGAGGGCTTCCCGATGTCCCAGTTCGACAAGGACGACGTGGAGGACCTCGGGCTGCTGAAGCTGGACGTGCTGGGCGTCCGGATGCAGTCGGCGATGGCGCACGCCGTGGACGAGATCCGGCGGGCCACGGGGAAGCGGCTGGACCTGGACGACCCGGCGCAGGTGCCGCCGGGCGACCCGGCCACGTACGAGCTGATCCGCTCGGCCGAGACGCTGGGCTGCTTCCAGATCGAGTCGCCGGGCCAGCGCGACCTGGTCGGCCGGCTGCAGCCGGCCTGCTTCCACGACCTGGTCGTGGACATCTCCCTGTTCCGGCCCGGACCGGTGGCCGCCGACATGGTCCGGCCGTTCATCGAGGCCCGGCACGGGCGGGCGCCCGCCCGCTACCCGCACGAGGACCTGACGGCGGCACTGCGCGAGACCTACGGGGTGGTGGTCTTCCACGAGCAGGTCATCGAGATCGTGCACGTGATGACCGGCTGCGGACGGGACGAGGCCGACCGGGTGCGGCGCGGGCTCTCCGACCCGGAGTCGCAGGGCCGGATCAAGGTCTGGTTCGCCGGCCGGGCGGCGGAGCGGGGCTACGGGCCCGAGGTGGTCGCCCGCACCTGGGAGATCGTCGAGGCGTTCGGCAGCTACGGCTTCTGCAAGGCGCACGCGGTGGCCTTCGCCGTGCCGACGTACCAGTCGGCCTGGCTCAAGGCGCACCACCCGGCCGCCTTCTACGCCGGCCTGCTGACCCACGACCCGGGCATGTACCCCAAGCGGCTGCTGCTGGCGGACGCGCGGCGGCGCGGGGTTCCGGTGCTGCCGCTGGACGTGAACCGGTCCGCGGTCGCCCACCGTATCGAACTGGTGTCCGACGCGCCTTCCGGTGCCCCGCCGGTGTGGGGGCTCAGGCTCGCCCTGGCGGACGTGCACGGCATCAGCGGTGCCGAGGCGGACCGGATCGAGGCCGGGCAGCCGTACGCCTCCCTGCGCGACTTCTGGGACCGGGCACACCCGGGCCGGCCGGTGGCCGAACGGCTCGCTCAGGTCGGCGCGCTGGACGCGTTCGGGACCAACCGCCGGGACCTGCTGCTGCACCTGTCCGAACTGCACGGCGCCCAACGGGCCGGGGCCGGACGGGAAATGAAGGCCCGTCAACTCCCACTGGAAGGCGGACGTTCCACCGCCCGGATCGGCCTGCCCGACCTCAACGAGGCCGAGCGGCTCAGCGCCGAGCTCGGCGTGCTCGGCATGGACGCGTCCCGGCACCTGATGGCGGATCACCACGCCTTCCTCGCCGAACTGGGCGTGGTCCCGGCCCGGTCGCTGCGGGACACCGAACACGGCCGGACCGTGCTGGTCGCGGGTGCCAAGGCGGCCACCCAGACCCCGCCGATCCGGTCCGGCCGCCGGGTCATCTTCACCACCCTGGACGACGGGACCGGCCTGGTCGACCTGGCCTTCTTCGACGACAGCCACGAGGCGTGCGCGCACACGGTGTTCCACTCGTTCCTGCTGCTGGTCCGCGGGGTCGTGCAGCGCCGGGGCCCGCAGAGCCTGAGCGTGGTCGGTGCGGCCGCGTGGAACCTCGCGGAGCTGGTGGAACTGCGCGCGTCCGGCGGACTCGACGCGGTGGCGGCCCGGCTGGCGGCGCCGGCCGCCTCCGGCGGCGGTCCGGCGGACACCGGGCGCCGCATCGAGCTGCCGACCGGCTACCGGATGAACCCCTGGGCGGACCTCCGGCCGCCCGGCGAGGGCACGCAGACCCCGCGCAAGCTGTGGCACTCCAGCCCGGGGAGCGCGGGATGACCGGCTTTGCCCTGCGGGCGGCCCCCGAACCGGCGCTCGAGGCGCGGGGCTCGGGCGGGGTGGGGGCAGAGCCGCGCGCGGCGGACGGGGCCGCCGTGCTGTGCCTGCGGTTCCGGGCCCTGGACGGCGGGCCGCTCGACGCCGCGGCGTACGGCGGGCTGCTCGGGATGGTCGGGGAGGTCACCCCGCTCGTGCAGGCGCTCCCGCCCGACGCCGCGCTCGCCGACGTCCGCGGAGCCTTCCGCTACTTCGGCCGGGACGCCGCCGGGCTGGCCGCGGTCATCCGGGTGCGGGCACTCGCCCTGTACGGCGTGGACTGCGTGATCGGTGCCGCCGGAAACCCCATGCTGGCCCGGATGGCCGCCCGTGCGGCCACCCCCGGCCGCACCCTGGTGGTGCCCGACGAGCCCGCCGCCGTACGGGAGTTCCTCGCGCCCCGGCCCGCCGTCGCGCTGGACGGCATCGGCCCGAAGGCAGCCCGCGCCCTGGCCTCGTACGGCCTGGACTCGGTCGGCCGGATCTCCGGCGTCCCGCTCGCCACCCTCCAGCGCATCCTCGGCGTGCGGGCGGGCCGCGAGGCGTACGAGCGGGCCCACGGCATCGATCGCACCCCGGTGGTGCCCGGTGCCGCCGAACGCTCGCTGGGCGCCGAGCGGACCTTCGGCCTGGACGAGCTGGACCCCGCCGAGCAGCGCCGGGCCCTGCTCTCCCTCACCGAGGAGCTCGGCCTCCGGCTGCGCGCCCGGGGGGAGGTCTGCCGTTCCCTGTCGCTGACCGTGCGCTGCGCCGACCGTACGAGCCTCACCCGCGACCGGGTGCTGCGCGAACCCACCGCGCACTCCGCCGCGCTGACCGCCACCGCGTACGGCATCCATGCCGCGCTGGGCCTGCAGCGGGCCCGGGTGCGTGCCCTGGCGCTGCGCGCCGAGGGGCTCGTACCGGCCGAACGGGCCGCGCACCAGCTGAGTCTGGACCCGGAGGACGACAGGGCCCGCCGGATCGAGGCGGTGGCGGACCGGCTCCGGGCGCGGTTCGGCCCGGCCGCCGTCACCCGGGGCACCCTCGCCGCGTGAGGGTGTATCCGGCGCGCTCGCAGTCGGCTGGGGACCGTCTCGACACGGCGATTTTTTACTGACGCGTAACTTCCAAGTCTTGCTACTCGCTCGTAATTTGACGAGTGGTAACACCCTGGTGATCCGGATCACAGGCATCCCCGCCCCCACATGCCATGAGCCGCAAGGAGATCACCCCATGCTGCCCTGGAGACGCCTGCTCCGGCCGCTCGCCGCCCTCACGCTCGCGATCGGCGCACTCGCCCCCACCGCCACCGCCTCGGCCGCTCCACAGGCCACAGCACAGACCGCCACCGTCAGCAGCGGCTGGAACAACTGGTCCTGCAAGCCCTCGGCCGCGCACCCGCGGCCCGTCGTCCTCGTCCACGGCACCTTCGGCAACTCGGTCGACAACTGGCTCGGCCTCGCCCCGTACCTGGTGCACCGCGGGTACTGCGTCTACTCGCTCGACTACGGGCAGCTGCCCGGCGTGCCCTTCTTCCACGGCCTCGGCGCCGTCGACAAGTCCGCCGAACAGCTCAGCGTGTTCGTCGACCGGGTGCTCGCCGCCACCGGCGCCGCCGAGACCGACATCATCGGCCACTCCCAGGGCGGCATGATGCCGCGCTACTACCTGAAGTTCCTGGGCGGCGCCGACAAGGTGGGCGCGCTGGTCGGGCTCGCCCCCTCCAACCACGGGACCACGCTCCTGGGCCTCACCAAACTGCTGCCCTACTTCCCCGGGGCGGAGGAACTGATCAGCGAGAACACCCCCGGGCTCGCCGACCAGATCGCCGGCTCGGCCTTCCAGAACAAGCTGAACGCCGGCGGCGACACGGTTCCCGGTGTCAGCTACACGGTCATCGCCACCAGGTACGACCAGGTGGTCACCCCGTACCGCAGCCAGTTCCTGGACGGCCCGAACGTCCGCAACGTGGTCCTGCAGGACCTCTGCCCGGTGGACCTCTCCGAGCACGTCGCGATCGGGCTCGTGGACCGGATCGCCTGGCACGAGGCGCTCAACGCACTCGACCCGGCTCACGCCGAACGGACCACCTGCGCCTCGGTCTTCGACTGACGCGCAAGCGGTCCGTGCACCGGGCCCGCCCCGGCTACCGGGTCAGCGGCCGTGCCGTCCCCCGGCGGCACGGCGGCGGGCCAGGCCGAACACCACGGCCGCGCCGACCGCCAGGGCCCCGGCCCCGGCGATCGCTATCGCCGGGGTGGCGCTGTTGCCGCCGGTCTGGGCCAGACCGCCGCCCCCGGAGGAGGACTCCGGGGCGGCCACCGTCGAGGTCGAGGCCAGCGGGGACGGGGACGCCCCGCCGTGGGCACTGTGGCCGTGCGCGTCCCCCGTCGGCGTGGCAGGCGCGGCCGGCACGGCCGGCGTGGTGCCGGTCTGCGGGCCGGTGGGCGCGGTCGGCTGCCCGGTCGGCTTCGTGCCGGGCTTCGTGCTCGGTTTGCCGGTGGGCTGCGGGCCCGGACCGCTCCCGTTGTCCTTCCCGAACACCACGTCCGAGCAGGTGTAGAACGCCTCCGGGCTGTCCGACCGCTGCCAGATGCTGTAGATCAGGTGGCGGCCGGACTTCTTCGGCACGGTGCCGGTGAACACGTACTCGCCGCCCCGCATCCCCGGGTCGGTGACCGTGGCGAACGGCTTCGCCTCCAGGTCGGACCACTTCAGCGGCTTCGACGGGTCGTACCCGTCCCTGGTGATGTACAGGGCGAAGGAGCCCTTGTGCGGAGCCGTGCCCCGGTAGCGGAACGTATGCGCACCGGCCTTCATCGGGGAGGCCGGCCAGTCGCCGCGGGCCAGGTCCAGGCCCTTGTACTTGTCCCGGCCCGCCGAGCACAGCTTGCCGTCCGGGATCAGCTGCTTGTGGCGGCCGCCCGCATCGCCGATGTTCACCTCGTTCCAGTCGTAGAACGCCTGCGTCCCGCTGGCCCGGACCGCCGCCTTGCAGGCCGCAGACTTCGGCGACTCCGGCCCCTCCGCGAAGCACGTGGCCACCCGGCTGACCGGGTCCGTCATCGACCCGTGCGCGACGGCCGGCGTGGTGGCGGTGGCCGCCAGCGCGAGCGGGGCGAGGCCGAGGGCGGCGAGGCGGGCGGCCGTACGGCGGACGGAAGCGGTCGCGACGGTCGGGACGGTCGACATGAGCGTTCTCCTTGTGGGCTGCACATGGTTCGGTGGCCGGCCCCGTGGGCTGAGCGGCGCCGCCCCCCTGTTGCGTTTGCGGCGCCGCTTCCGGCCTTCCCTGGCTCGCCCAAACTAGCCACTCCGAAAGGGGATTCCGGCTGCTCGGAGGCCCTGGAGCCGATCCTTAGGCTTCACTTAAGGAGGCGCTAAGCGCGGCCTACGGATAGCGTGCCCGCATGATCATCGAGACCGAGCCCGAGTCCCGGCAGGAGCCCGGGCGGGAGCCCCGGAGAGCCGTCACCGCGGACGTGCCCGCGGTACGCGCCGTGACCGACGCCGCGTACCGCCACTACATCGAGCGGATCGGGATCCGGCCCGCCCCGATGGACGCGGACCATGCCGCCGGGGTCGCCGCCGGGCACGTCTTCGTCGCCGGCGACCCGGTGGCGGGCCTGGTGGTGCTGGTGCCGCAGGAGGACCACCTCTTCCTGGACAGCGTCGCCGTCCACCCGGACGCCCACGGCACCGGCCTGGGACGGATCCTGCTCGGATTCGCCGAGACCCGCGCCCGCGCGCTGGGCCTGCCCGAGATCCGGCTCTACACCAACGCCCTGATGTGGGAGAACCAGCGGCTCTACCCGCGCTACGGGTACGAGCTCACCGAACGGCGCGTCGACGGCCCGTACGACCGCTTCCACTACCGCAAGCGGCTCAGCGCGTAGCCGCCCTCCGCCACGGCGAGCCGCTCCAGCTCGTCCAGCGCGGCCAGCGCCTGCCGGGCCGCCTCCGGGTCGTGCCCGGCGAGGCCGCTCGCGGCGAACTCGTCCTCGTCCAGCCGCAGCACCTCGGAGCCGTCGGCGGAGACCCACAGGTCCAGGTCGAGGTCCTCCACCACGATCTCGCCGGCGGCCGGGTCCGCCACCGCCGGACGGGTGATGTCGCAGTACCAGCCCTTGAGCGTGCCGTCGCCGGCCCGGACCTCCTTCACGGCGTACCAGCGGTCGCGCCAGTAGTGCTCGGTGAACACGTCGCCCGGCTCGAACCGCACGAAGCCGAAGTCGCGGACGCCGGGAGCCGACCAGGGGGCGCGCACGGAGATCCGCGATCCGTCGTCCCCGACCAGCTCCGCCTCGTAGCGGATCTTCGTACGTCCGCCCTTGACCAGGGCCACCTCGATCACGCCCATGACGGCGTTCAGCCTCCCAGCTTCTTCGCGTAGCGCGTTTCGGTCGCGCAGATCTCGTATCCGAACCACCGGTTGATCGCGAGCATCGGGCCGTTCCCGCTGTCGTTCCCGGTGAACGCCTCCGTACAGCCGGCCGCCCGGGCCCGGTGCAGGGAGGCCGCCTTGGCGAGCTTGGCCAGGCCGCGGCCCCGGTGGGCGCGCACCGTGCCGGTCATCGCCGAGCCGTAGCGGCCGGCGCCGTCGGTGCGGACCGCGCTGAACGCGGCCGGCTCCCCGTCCACCAGGGCCACCATGGTCAGGTCCCGGTCCAGGACCGGGTTGTTCCAGGTGTGCCGGAGCCAGTCCTCGTAGTCGGTCAACTCCGCGCCCACGTCGCTCGGTTCGTCGGCGGTGGCCTCCGCGTCCACGGCGAACAGCGGGCGCGGGTCGGCGGCGAAGGCCGAGGCGGGCCGCAGTTCGACGCCGGCCGGCGGCTCCGGGACCGGCGGCAGGGTGCCGGCCGTCAGGTCCAGCCGGAGGAAGTGAGCCGACCGGCCGCGGCGGTAGCCGTGGCGTTCGGCGAAGGCGCGGTGGGCGGGCTCGTCCAGAACCCAGGCGAAGGCCTCGGTGGCCCCCTCGGCGGCGAGGTACGCCTCCGCGGTGCGGAGCAGGGCGCCGCCGGCTCCCAGACCCCGGCGGGCGGGGTCGACGTAGGGGTTGACGAAGGACCGGCCGGGCTCGGGGCTCTCGTAGGCGATGCCTACCTGGGCGGTGCCGATGACCTCCCCGTCCGCCGTTTCGGCGAGGAGCAGGCGGTACCGCTGCGCGGGGTTGGCGACGGACAGGTCGAACAGGATGCCCTCCGCCGTGCTGATCATGAACGGGAGGGCGGCCCGCCGGACCCGCACCACGGCCTCGACGTCCGCGGGGTCGTCGGGGCGGAGATCACGTACCAGAACAGTCATGCGGTGGACGCTACGCAGGGGGCGTGCCGCCGTGCCCCCGAATTTCCCCGCGACGGGCCCCTGATGGAGCAGAATCCGGGGTGTGACCTCGACGAATCTGAAGATCGGTATTTCCGGAACGGCTGGTTCTGCCGCTCCGTACGAGCAGCTGCGCGCGCAGATCGCGGAGCAGGCGCGGTCGGGCGCCCTCCCGGCCGGCTTCAAGCTGCCGACGGTACGCGGGCTGGCGGAGGAGCTGGGCCTGGCGGCGAACACGGTCGCGAAGGCCTACCGGGCGCTGGAGGCGGACGGGGTGATCGAGACGCGCGGGCGGCACGGCACGTTCGTCGCCGCGGCGGGGGACGCGGCGGCGCGCGAGGCGGCGGGGGCGGCACAGGCGTACGCGGAGCGCGCGCACCGGCTCGGCCTGACCTTCGACGAAGCGGTGTCCGCGGCGCTGGACGCCCTCCGCGCCCGCTACGAGCAGTAGCCCGGCCCCCCCGCCCTGCCGTGGTGGGCGGGGCGGGGCGGCGCGCCGGAGGCGCTACAGGTAGAGCCCCGCCGCCGGGCCGTGCGGCTGCGGCGGGAGGACCGCCGCCGAGCCCGTGCCCCGCCGCAGCGCGTAGAGCTCGGCCAGGGTCGCGCCCTCCCGCGACACCCCCTCCTCCGTGCCCAGCCAGTCCACCGCCTCGCGGTGGGTGAGCTTGCCGACCTCGATCCGGGCCAGGCACCGCCCGGGACGTACCACCGCGGGGTGGAGGCGTTCCAGGTCCTCGTTGGTGGTCACGCCGACCAGGACGTTGCGGCCCTGGCCCAGCAGGCCGTCCGTGAGGTTCAGCAGCCGGGACAGTGCCTGCCCCGCCGTGTGCCGGGCCTCCCCGCGGATCAGCTCGTCGCAGTCCTCCAGGAGCAGCAGCCGCCAGCGCCCCTTCGTGGAGCCCTCGTCCTCCCCGATGGCGATGTCCATCAGGTACCCGACGTCGTTGAACAGCCGCTCGGGGTCGAGTACGCAGTCCACCTGGCACCAGTCCCGCCAGGACCGGGCCAGGGTGCGCAGCGCCGAGGTCTTGCCCGTCCCCGGCGGTCCGTGGAGCAGCAGGAGCCGGCCCGCGATGTCGTCCGGGGTGATCTTCATCAGCCGGTCCATCGCCCCGGCCACCGGCGCCGTGTAGTTCTCCCGTACCTCCGCCCAGGTGCCGGCGCCGATCTGACGCGTCGTGCGGTACGGGCCGCGCCTGGGGGAGACGTACCAGAAGCCCATCGTGACGTTCTCCGGCTGCGGTTCGGGCTCGTCCTGAGCGCCCTCCGTCGCCTGGCCGAGCACCCGCTCCGCCAGCTCGTCGCTGACCGCGGTCACCGTCACGTCCGCGCCCCGGCTCCACCGCGAGACCAGCATCGTCCAGCCCTCGCCCTGGGCGAGGGTGGCGCTGCGGTCGGTGTCGCGCGCCGCGCGCAGCACGGTCGCCGCGGGCGGCAGCAGGGTGGCGTCCGCCTTGACCCGCTCGATGGTGACGCTGTGCGAGTACGGCTGCTCGCCGGAGGCGAACCGGCCGAGGAACAGCGCGTCGACCACGTCCGAGGGGGAGTCGCTGTCGTCCACGGTGAGCCGGATCGGCAGTGCGTCGCGGGGGTCGCGGTCGCTCGGCGGGGGGCCCGGCATGGCGCCCGGAGTGTCTGGCATGGCGCCCATGATCCGGCACGGAGTGCCCTCGTGCACCCGTGTTTCCCCGGTTCGTTCGCCGGATCGGGTGCCTGACTTCCCTCTTCAAACGCTCCCCGCGTGAAGGTTCCGCCCCCGTCCCCACGCCATCTCCTCGCCGAATTTTCTTGGCATGGACACTTCCAGAAGCTCCCGGCTCTCGGTACGACAAACGAGACGAGCCACCCACTCGTCGGTCAACCCCCACAAGGAGCCGCACTCATGAGACTGTCGCGCTTCGCCTCCTTATCCTCCGCACTGCTGCTGGCCGCCGGAGCCGCCCTGTTCGGCGCCGGAGCGGCCGCGGCCGCACCGCAGGCCGACTTCGGCTACGTCGCCCTCGGCGACTCGTACTCCTCCGGCGTCGGCGCCGGGAACTACGACAGCGGCAGCGGCAACTGCAAGCGGACCCCGCGCGCCTACCCCGCACTGTGGGCCGCCGCCCATTCCCCGCAGACCTTCTCCTTCACCGCCTGCTCGGGCGCCCGCACCGGTGACGTGCTGTCCGGCCAGCTCGGCCCGCTCAACAGCGGCACCGACCTGGTCAGCATCACCGTCGGCGGCAACGACGCCGGGTTCTCCGACGTCATGACGACCTGTGTGCTGCAGTCCGAGTCCTCCTGCGTCAGCCGCGTCAACCAGGCCAAGGCGTACGTCGACACCACCCTGCCCGGCAAGCTCGACCAGGTCTACGACGCCATCCGGGCCAAGTCCCCGTCCGCCCGCGTGGTCGTCATCGGCTACCCGCGCTTCTACAAGCTGGGCGGGAGCTGCATCGCCGGCCTCAGCGAGGGCGAGCGGTCCGCCATCAACGGCGCGGCCGACCACCTGAACGCCGCCATCGCCAAGCGGGCCGCCGACCACGGGTTCGCCTTCGCCTCGGTCGTCGGTGCATTCACCGGCCACGAGATCTGCTCCGGCAGCGCGTGGCTGCACAGCCTCAACTGGACCAATATCGGCGAGTCGTACCACCCGACCGCGGCCGGCCACTCCGGCGGCTACCTGCCCGTCTTCACCAACGCCGCCTGAGCCGGCTCAGTCCACGAGCAGCCAGACCAGCGCCACCAGCGCGGCCAGCAGCACCAGCACCCCGGCCGTGAGCACCAGACCGGCCCGGCGCGGCACCGCCCCCTCGGGCGGCGCCGTCGCCGGGCCACCGCCGGTGCCTGGTCCACCCCCGTTGCCGGTCCCGCCGTTGCCGGTCCCGCCGGCGCTGCCGCCGGATCCGGACTCCGGTCCGCCGGTGGCCCGTACGGTCCCGCCGGCACCCACCACGCGCAGCATCCGGGCGGCCTCCGCCGCCGGCAGCCGGTCCGCGGGATCCGGCCGCAGCAGTCCCTCCAGTACGGGCGCCAGCGGACCCGCCCGGCGCGGCGCCGGCGCCGGCGAGCCGCCGTCCGCGCGCGGCGGAGGGCTCCCCTCGACCGCCGTCCAGAGCAGCGCGCCCAGCGACCACAGGTCCGACCCGGGGCCCGGGGCCCGCCCCGAGAGCCGTTCCGGAGCCAGGAACCCGGCCCCCGAGGCGGTCGACCGGGCCAGCCCGAAGTCGCTCAGCAGCACCCGGCCGTCGTTGCCGACCAGGACGTTGCCGGGCTTGAGGTCCCGGTGCAGCACCCCCGACTCGTGCGCGGAGTTCAGCGCGACCAGCAGCTGCTCCCCGAGGTGCGCCACCCGCTGGGGCGGCAGCGGTCCGTCCGCCGCCAGGACCTCCGCCAGCGAGAGTCCGCGGACCAGCTCCATCACGATCCACGGCCGGCCGCCCTCGGTGATCACGTCGTGCACCTTGACCACCCCGCGGTGCGAGATCTGCGCCGCGGCCCTGGCCTCCCGCTCCAGCCGGGCGTACAGGCGCCGGGCGTCCACCGGGTCCGTCCCGGCCGGCACCCTGATCTCCTTGACCGCGACCTCGCGTCCCAGGCTCTCGTCGCGGGCCCGCCACACCAGATCGGTGCTGCCCTCGCCCAGGGGGTCCAGCAGCCGGTAGCGGCCGGCCAGGATCCGCTCGCTTCCGGCCGCGCTTCCGGCCGCGCTTCCGGGCGTGCTTCCGGTCGGCGCCCCGCTCTGCGTTCCGCCCTGTGGTCCGCTCTGCGTTCCGCCCTGTGATCCGTCTCGCTTTCCGCCCGGATCCCGGCTCAGATCTCCGCCCATATGAGGCCCCCCATGGGTAGCGGTCCGATCACTCCACGTTATACCGGTTCGTCGGTCGTGGCGCCGGTCGTGCCAAAACTCGCCAAACAGTCCGGTTTGTGCGGAGAGTGACGGATGACTCCACTGAGTAACCGTCAACTCCCGCGCGAAACAGGGGTAATTCACACGACCGGGATACCCGACTGCGACGTGGGGGCGATAGGGTTAATCTGCCCGGGCCGGGTGCCTTCGTACGGGTGGGGAGAGACATGGAACAGATAGCAATGCGCAGCAGGCCACCCCGTGTGCCTGCCATCACCTGCGGCAGCAGCGCGACCAGCTCGCGCCTCGACCGTCACCTCGCTGTGCTCGGCGGCCCCGCCGTCCCGCAGCGCGAGGCCGCCGAGGCGACCCTGCTGATGCGCGAACTGACCTCGCGCGACCACACGCACGTCCAGCGGAGCCGGAGCGCGCGCGTCGCGCTGTTCGCCCCGCTGCGCCGGCTGCGTCGTACGCTCCTCGGCAGCCGCCGCCCGTAGCACCCCGGCTCCACCCCGGCACACCTCCGTCCCCGGCCTCAGGCGACCACACCGTCCCGGCGCAGCGCCGTGATCTGCGTCTCCGTCATCCCCAGGGAGCGCAGCAACGCGTCGGTGTGTTCGCCGAGTGCGGGCACCGCGCCCATGCGCGGTGCCGCACCGCCCGGCAGCTCGATCGGCGGCAGCAGGGCCCGCAGCGGCCCCGCCGGGGAGTCCACCTCCCGCCAGCGGTCACGTGCCGCCAGCTGGGGGTGCCCGGCCAGGTCCGCCACCGAGTTGAGGCGGGCGCAGGCGATCCCCGCCGCCTCCAGGCGGCCGATCGCCTCCGCCGTGCCCAGTCCGGCCAGTGCCCGGGCCACCACCGCGTCGGTCTCCCCCCGGTTCGCGGTCCGCGCCGCGTTCGTCGCGTAGGCCGGATCCACGCCCAACTCGGGCCGCTCCAGCACCTGTTCGGCCAGCCGCCGCCACTCCCGGTCGTTCTGCACGGAGAGCAGCACCTCGCCGCCGTCCGCCGTCGGGTACGCGTCGTACGGGGCGATCACCGCGTGCCCCAGCCCGGTCCGGGCCGGCTGCTCACCGCCGTGCATGGTGTGGTGCAGCGGATGCCCCATCCACTCGGCGAGCGCGTCCAGCATCGACACCTCGACCGGGCCGCCGCGCCCGGTCGTCCCGCGCCGCAGCAGCGCCGCCAGCACCCCCGAGAACGCGTACATCGCCGCGGCGATGTCGGCCGCCGGGATGCCCGCCTTGACCGGCCGGTCCGGGGTGCCGGTCACCGAGACCAGCCCGGCCTCGCACTGCACGAGCATGTCGTAGGCCCGCTTGTGCGCGTACGGGCCCTCGGGGCCGTAGCCGGAGATGTCCACGGCGACCAGCCGCCCGTACCGCGCGGTGAGCGTGGCGGCGTCCAGCCCGAGCCGGGCCGCCGCCCCCTGCGCGAGGTTCTGCACGAAGACGTCCGCCTCCGCGATCAGCCGCTCCAGCACCTCGCGCCCGCGCGGCTCCTTCAGGTCGAGGGCGATCGACTCCTTCCCCCGGTTGGCCCACACGAAGTGCGAGGCCAGCCCGCGGGCCGCGGTGTCGTAGCCGCGGGCGAAGTCGCCGCCGTCGGGGCGCTCCACCTTGATCACGCGGGCACCGAGGTCGGCGAGCTGGCGCGTGGCGAAGGGGGCCGAGACGGCCTGTTCGACGGCGACGACGGTGACGCCGTCCAGCGGGAGGGGCTGCGGAAGCGCGTGGGTGGCCATGGGGCCCTGCCTACCGGGTGGGGCGGGTGGTTGTCACCCCCGGCCGGCCATGGAGGGAGTCCCGCCCGGTACGGCCGTCAGCCCCGGCCGCGTGCGAACCGGCGCGCGGCCGGCGGCACGAACACCACCAGCAGCGCCAGCGACCAGCACATTGCCCCGGCCACCGGGTGGGCGGCCGGCCAGGCGGCCCCGGGTGCGGCCTCGCCGCCCGCGTTCCCGCACAGCGCGCGCACCGCATTGGCGACCGCGCTGATCGGGTTCCATTCCGCGACCGTACGCACCCACCCGGGCAGCCCGGCCGTGGGCAGATAGGCGCTCGACACCATGGGCAGCACGAAGGTGGCGCTGCCCAACTGGCCGGCCGCCTCCTCGCTCCTGCTGACCAGGCCGAGGTAGGTGCCCACCCAGGCGGTGGCGAACCGGAACAGCAGCAGCACGCCCAGAGCGCCCAGTGCACCCGGCAGGCCGTTCTCGATCCGCCATCCCATCGCGAGCCCCACCAGCATCAGCGGCACCATCGACACCGTCGTGGTCAGCAGGTCCGCGCCGGTCTGGCCGAGCGGTACGGCCGCCCGGCTCATCGGCAGCGTGCGGAACCGGTCCATGACCCCGCGGTGCGCGTCCTGGGCGGCCGTGAACATGCCGGTCATCAGGCCGTTCGCGGCGGTCGCGGCGAGCAGGCCGGGCACCAGGAACTCGCGGTAGTCGGCGGCGGGCATGGCGAGCGCACTGCCGAACACGTAGCCGAAGAACAGCAGCAGCATGACCGGCATGGTCTGGGTGAGGACGAGGAGGGCGGGCGCGTGCCGTGCCTTCTGGAGCTGCCGCGCCACCACCGCCGTACCGTCGGCGAGGACGTTGCTCATGCCGCGGCCTCCCCGGATCCGGCCGGCGCGGCGGTCAGGCGCAGGAACACCTCGTCCAGGCTGGGCGGGCGCAGGCTCGCGTCCGTCACCGGAACCCCCGCCGCGTCCAGGGCCCGTACGACCTGAGGCAGGGTCAGCCCCGGGTCCCGTACGGTCACCCCGACCGTCAGCCGCTCCTCGTCCAGCACCGGCCGTCCGCCGGTGAGCCGGTCCAGCACCACCGCGGCCCCGCCCAGCGACTCGGGCCCGGCCACCGTGACCTCGGCCGAGGACCCGATCCGGGCCTTGAGCGACTCGGGGGTCCCGGTGACGGAGGCGCGGCCGTTGTCGACGAGGGTGACGTCATCGGCGAGCCGGTCGGCCTCCTCCAGGTACTGCGTGGTCAGCAGCACGGTGGTGCCCTCGTCGGCGAGGGACCGCACCGCCGCCCAGATCTGCTCCCGGGAAGCCGGATCCAGGCCGGTGGTCGGTTCGTCGAGGAACAGCACCCGTGGCCGGGTGAGCAGGCCGGCGGCCAGGTCCAGGCGCCGCCGCATGCCGCCGGACCAGGTGCCGACCACGCGGTCGGCGGCCTCGTCGAGCCCGAGGCGGCCGAGCAGTTCGCCGGCGCGGGCCCGGGCTGCGGCTCCGCGCAGCCCGGTCAGGCGCGCGAACAGGCGGAGGTTCTCCCGGCCGGTGAGCTCGCCGTCGACCGAGGCGTACTGGCCGGTGACACCGATGGCCCGGCGCACCGCGGCCGGTTCGCGGACCACGTCGTGGCCGGCCACGGCCGCGGAGCCGGCGTCCGGGAGGGTCAGGGTGGCGAAGACCCGGACGGCGGTGGTCTTTCCCGCGCCGTTGCGGCCGAGCAGTCCGCGCACGGTGCCCTCGGGGACCGCCAGATCGAGCCCGCGCAGGGCCCGGACCTCCCCGAACCTCTTCTCCACACCTTCACTAAGTACAGCGTACGTAGTTGTCATGGCGGCGACCCTACCGCACTACGTACGCTGTACGTGGCTAGGATGGGTGAGTGGACGTGGGTATGAAGGTGGACGCGGGCACCGGCCCGGACGTGGGCGGATGTGCGGGCGTCGTCGGCGACGGCGCGGCGCCGGGTGAGGGCCGATGACGGCCGCCGGGCGCTCCGTCGAGCCCGGGGTGATCTGGACCCGCCCGCAGCGGGCCGGCCGCGGACCCCGTCCCGCGCACAGCCGTGACTCGATCGCGGCCGAGGCGGTGCGGATCGCCGACGCGGAGGGCATCGAGGCGGTGTCCATGCGCC
Source organism: Streptomyces sp. NPDC048603 (assembly GCF_043199475.1). NCBI lineage: Bacteria > Bacillati > Actinomycetota > Actinomycetes > Kitasatosporales > Streptomycetaceae > Streptomyces > Streptomyces sp. NPDC048603. The sequence continues at coordinate 39,093 of NZ_JBICVY010000013.1, forward strand.
GGGTCGCCGCCGGAGTGGGCGCCGGGACCATGTCGCTCTACAACTACGTTCCGCGCAAGGAGGACTTGTACGAGCTGATGGTGGACCGCGTCAGCGGCGAGTACGAACTCACCCCGCCCACGGGGGACTGGCGTGGCGACATGCTCGGACTGGCCCGCCAGGGACGCGATCTGATGTTCCGTCATCCATGGCTGCCGGGACTTCTGTCGCCGGTGTACGGCTTCAGCCCGCAGGTGCTGCGCTACCTGGAGCACTGCCTGTTCTGCCTGGCGCCGCTGGAGGTCCCGGATGCCGGGAAGCTGGAGCTGATCGCCTCGCTCAACGGCATGCTCGCCACCTACGTGGGCGGTGAACTGGCGCTGGCCGAACGGGCGCGCTCACTGCCGTGGGGCGAGGCGGCCGAGCGCGGGGCGCGCACGGCCTACCTGGCCGGGCAGCTCGCGACGGGGGAGTACCCGCGGCTGGCCGGGGCGCTGGGCGCCGCGGCGGAGTCCCCGCCACCCGACCTGGAGGCCGTCTTCGGGCACTGGGTGGGGCGATTGCTGGACTCGTTCGCCCCGCCCCGGTGAGTGCGGGGCCCGTACCGCCGGAGGCCGGACCGGCGCCCCCGTGACCGCGGAGCCCGGCCTGCCGGGTCTGATCCGTATGGCACGGTCTGGCACCCCCTGGCATTCGGCACCCCCTGGCATCCGGCACCCCATGACACCCCCCTACAGCAGTGCGAACTGGCCGCCCGGGCCCTCCTCCCGGTGGTCCAGCACCGAGGCGGGCCGGCGCGCCCGGCGTGGCGGCGGCAGGACGCCCGCCGCCCGCAGCTCCGCGGCCGTGATCTCCGGCCCGGTGCCGAACGCGGCCCGCTCCGGGGCGAGTTCGGCCAGCAGGGACAGCGTGGTGATCAGCCCCAGCAGCTCCGAGGTCCACTGCTGCGGCCACTGCACGGGCCCCAGCGCCTCCAGGCCCTCCGCCGACCGGTAGGCGGTCCGGGCCGCGAACCACCCCTCCAGCACCCGGACACCGCGTTCCTCGTACGCCCACGCCTCCGCCGGCACCGGCGCGATCCGCCCGGTGCCCAGATGCAGGGTCTCGGTCTCCGCGTCGTACGCCGGCCCGTCCGGCCGGTCCGGGAGTGCGGCACGGACGTACGGGCGCCGCCCGCCCGGCAGCCGCGGCGGCTCCCCGCCCCGGGCCCCGCGCAGCCGCACGGCCAGGATGCGGCGCCCCAGCTCCACCCCGGCCCGCCAGCGCCCTGGGTCGGCTGTGAGGGGGACCTCGTACCCGCGCGGGCCGGGGCGGCCGGTGGCCAGCACCCAGGCCAGCACCTCGTCCGCGGTCGCCGCGGTCCCGTGGCGCTCGCCGAGGAAGGCGAGCAGGCCCGGAGCCAGGTTCGGTTCGGTCCCGCCCGGCCGGCGGTGCAGCGGCCGGACCCGGCCCGGCCGCCCGGCCGGCAGATGGGCGGTGATCAGCGGCTCGGTCTCCAGGACGAACAGCTGGTGCTCGTCACGCACCCGCCACAGCTCCGGCCGGGCCGCGTCGATGATCCGCTGGTCCGGCAGCAGCCACTCCTCGTGGAACGGCCCGGTCAGCACCCGCACCGGCTCCGGGCAGGCCCCGGGCTCCGGTGCGAAGGGACCGGTGCCGGCCCGCTGCCCCGGCAGCGCCGCCGCCCCGGCCGCCGGCGTACGGGACCGGCTCGGCCGGAACAGCCGTTCGTGCTCCGCGCCCCCGGCGGCGGTCAGGGCCGCCCAGCGGGCCCGCAGGGTCGCGGGATCGGCGGCGGCGGGCCAGGACCGGCCGAGCCGCAGCGGGGCCACCGACCAGGGCATCAGATCGTCCAGCAGGGGCGCGTCCGTCGTCACCCGCCAGATGGTAGGGGGAGCGCGGGGTGAGCCCGGGTCCACGAGCGGACCTGTCCGGGCCGCTGCGAAGCGTTACGCTCCTTTTGTAGGCACATGTTCCGCGCATGTCCCGATCGAGGAGGGCGGCCATGAGCCAGTACGACGAATACTCGACCCCGTCCCAGGCCGAAGGCGAGCGCCTGGACGAGGACATGGACGAGAAGGAGCGGCGGGAACACCGGCACCCCGACGTCATGCGGACCACGCCTTCCCAGGCCGAGGGCGAGCGCGCCCGGGAGCAGGGCGAGGAAAGCTGACCCGGCCCCGGCCCCGGCCCTTCCGGCACGCCCCCCGGCACGCGCCCCCGGTGCGGCCCTTCAGCGCGGTCTAGTGCGCGTCGACCGTCACCGTGAAGGAGAACCGGTCGCCGCGGTAGCGGATCCGGGCCACGTCCACCACCCGGCCGTCCTCGTCGTACGTCACGCCCGTGTAGTGCAGGATCGGGCTGAGCAGCGGCACCTCCAGCAGCTCGGCCGTCGCCGGGTCGGCCAGCCGCGCCTCCACGGTGTCGGTGATCCGGCTGATCCGCACCCCCACCACGTCCCGGAGCACCTTGGTCATCGGCCAGCGCTCCAGATCGGCCACGTCCACCGCCCCGGCGAGCTCGGGGAGGAGTGCGTTCTCCGCCCAGTTGGTCGGCTCCCCGGTGGTCCCGTCACGGCGCAGCCGCCGGTACGTGACCACCTCCTGGGCGCCCGGGAAGTACTCGGAGAGTTCCCCCGGAACCGGCCCCCGCTCGTGCCCGAGGACCGTGGTGCGCTCGCCGGACTGCTGGGCCACGATCGCGTCGACCGAGCCCAGCAGCCGTACCGGCGCTCCGCGCTGCGCCCCCGGCTCGATGAAGGTGCCGCGCCGCCGGTGCCGGGTGATCAGCCCCTCCTGCTCCAGCTCCTTCAGCGCCTGCCGCATGGTCAGCACGCTGACCCCGTAGTGCTCGGCCAGCTGCTCCTCGGTGGGCAGGCGCAGCGAGGCGTCCGGGGTGCGCCCCAGTATCGAGGCGCGCAGGGACTGCGACACCTGGTACCAGAGCGGCAGCTTCCGGTTGAGCACCAGTGAATCGGGGGCGAAGGCGGTCACGGGGATTTCTCCGTACGGGTGGGGCGTCGTGCACGCATCCTAGGCGCGGAAGTGCCGTTCGAGGCCCTGCCAGACGTCGTCGTAGCCGCGCTGCAGGTGGTCCGCGCCGGCCGCCTGCCCGGTGGCGGTGACCGGCCAGCGGGTCTCGAACATGAAGGCCAGGCCGTCGTCGATCTTCTGCGGCTTGAGCTCGGCGGCGCTCGCCTTGTCGAAGGTCTCCCGGTCCGGGCCGTGCGCGGACATCATGTTGTGCAGCGAGCCGCCGCCCGGCACGAAGCCCTCGGCCTTGGCGTCGTAGGCGCCCTCGATCAGGCCCATGTACTCGCTCATCACGTTCCGGTGGAAGTACGGCGGGCGGAAGGTGTCCTCGCCGACCAGCCAGCGCGGCGCGAACACCACGAAGTCCACGCCCGCCAGGCCCGGGGTGTCCGAGGGCGAGGTCAGCACCGTGAAGATCGACGGGTCGGGGTGGTCGTAGCTGATGGTGCCGATCACGTTGAAGCGGCGCAGGTCGTAGACGTACGGGACGTGCGTGCCGTGCCAGGCGACCACGTCCAGCGGGGAGTGGCCGTAGGTCGCGGACCAGAGGTTGCCGCAGAACTTGTTGATGACCTCGGTGGGCCGCTCGACGTCCTCGTACGCCGCCACCGGCGCGAGGAAGTCCCGGGCGTTGGCCAGGCCGTTGGCGCCGATCGGACCCAGGTACGGCAGCTCGAAGGGCTGCCCGTAGTTCTCGCAGACGTAGCCGCGGGAGGGCTCGTCGCCGCTGTTCAGGAGCTCGACCCGGAAGCGCACGCCGCGCGGGATCAGGGCCATGTGCCCGGGCTCGGCGTGCAGCAGGCCGAGCTCGGTGCGGATCAGCAGGCCGCCGCGCTCGGGGACGATCAGCAGCTCGCCGTCGGAGTCGCTGAACACCCGGTCGGTCATGGAGGCGTTGGCCGCGTAGAGGTGGATGGCCATGCCGGTGCGCTGGGTGGCGTCGCCGTTGCCGCCGAGGGTCCACAGGCCGGCCAGGAAGTCGGTGCCGGGCGCCGGGTCCGGCAGCGGGTTCCAGCGGAGCCGGTTCGGGTCGGGGACGGTCTCGGTGAACGGCGCGGTGCGCAGGTTGCCGTTGTCGGTCCGGGTGAAGGGCGGGTGCGCGGCCGACGGGCGGATCCGGTAGAGCCAGGAGCGCCGGTTGTGGGCGCGGGGCTCGGTGAACGCGCTGCCGCTGAGCTGCTCGGCGTAGAGGCCGAGGGGGGCGATCTGGGGGGAGTTGCGGCCCAGGGGGAGCGCCCCCGGGACGGCCTCCGAGCTGTGTTCGTTGCCGAAGCCGGACAGGTACGTCAGCCCCTCCGCCGTCTTCCTGGCCTGCTCGCTGCCGTTGCCGCTGACGCTCGTCATGCGTTCGCTCCCGCTCCGTCGAGGAATCCTATGGTCGACAGTAGGATTCCCGGCCCGCCGCGTCAACGGCGGGAATTCCGTCGTGCGGAAACTCGGGCGTGCGCGGGGGGCTCCCAAAAGATGAACATTGCTCTACTCTCTCGCGCATGTCGTGGACCCGCAGGTTCCCTGCCGTGCCGGCGGGGTTCCCCGCCGCCCTGCCCGCCGCCCTCCTCGCGCTCCTCCTCGCCGTACTGGCGGTGCTCGCGGCCGCTCCCGCCGCCCGCGCCCACGAGGAGCGCCCGGTCACCTTCCCCGACGGCTCGGGCTCCGTGCCCCGGTACCGCCAGGCCGAACCCGACCTGATCGTCTGCAAGGCCGACCGGGGGGACTTCGAAAAGCGGATCTCCGCCTTCCCGGCGGAGCTCAGGCAGCGCAACCTGGACCTCTTCGCCCGCTGCGAGCGCGAGGGATACCGGCACCTCCAGCAGGCCGTGGACAAGGTGGACCGGCCCGGCATGAACATCGCGATCCTGCCCGGGCTCTACGAGGAGGAGCCCTCGCTGCCCGAGCCGGCGGGGGAGTGCGCCGCCCTGGAGGCGCCCAAGTCCTCCTTCGGCTACCAGATCCTCAGCTACGAGCAGCAGGCCCGCTGCCCGCACAACCAGAACCTCGTTGCCATCCTCGGCAAGAAGGACCTGCAGATCGAGGGCACCGGCGCGTCCCGGCTGGACGTGGTCGTCGACGCCGGGTACCGGAAGCTGAACGCGATCCGCGCGGACAAGTCGAACGGGATCTACTTCCGCAACTTCACCGCCCAGCGCACCACCTTCAACTCGCTCTACGTCCTCGCCGGGGACGGCTTCGTCATCGACGACGTGCTCACCCGCTGGAACGACGAGTACGGCTTCCTGACCTTCGCCAGCGACCACGGGCTCTACAAGAACTGCGAGTCCTACGGCAACGGCGACTCCGGCATCTACCCCGGCAGCGCCTCGAACATCAACGACGGCCGCGGCTACGACGTGCCCCGCTACTCCATCGAGATCACCGGCTGCCGCAGCCACCACAACATGGTCGGATACTCCGGCACCGCCGGTGACTCGGTCTGGGTCCACGACAACGAGTTCGACCAGAACATGGGCGGCGCCTCGATGGACAGCGCCTTCCCCGGCCACCCCGGACTCCCGCAGAACCACGCCAAGTTCGAGCGGAACCTGATCCACGACAACAACCAGGACTACTACCGGTACGTCGCGGACGGCACCTGCGCCAAGGCCCCCGCAGACCGCGGCTACGAGCAGGGCGTGGTCTGCCCGCAGATCTCCATGCCCCCCGGCACCGGCATCATCACCGCCGGCGGGAACTGGAACATCTACGAGAACAACTGGGTCTACGGCCACCGGCGCGCGGCGTTCTTCCTCTCGGCCGTGCCCGCGTTCATCCGCGGCGAGGAGGAGTGGTCCAAGCAGGCCGACACCTCCCACCACAACCGGTACGCGGGCAACGTCCTCGGCAAGGACAGGTCCGGCGCCTCCCGCCCCAACGGGATGGACGTGTGGTGGGACGGCCAGGGCAAGCGCAACTGCTGGCAGGACGGCCCGGACGGCTCCACCCCCGGCACCCTGCCCGAGTGCGGCGGGGCGCGCGGGCAGGTCTCCGGGGCCTCCGCACGGCTGGTCGGCGAACCGGTGAAGCTGGTCCAGCTCCTCGTCTGCGCCGACTACAACGTGCAGGCGCGCCGGCTGCCGGCGGGCTGCGACTGGTACGGAGCCCGCGGCCTGGAACGGGTGGAGACCCAGATCGCGCTGGCCGTGGCCGCGGTCCTGCTGCTGGTCGGCGGCACCCTGTGGTGGCGCCGGCTGCGCCGCGACCGGCTCGGCACCGCCGCCTTCGCCGTGGGCGCCGCCGGCCTGGCCCTGGACGTGGCGGGCTCCACCATGTCCTTGGCCGGCACCCCCGTGCCCGCCCTGGCGCTGCTCCTGCAGGGAGTGTGGTGGACCGGCACCGGCCTGGCCCTGCGCGGCTCCCGGCCCTGGCTCGCCCGGCTGACCCTCCTCCTGGGCGCCCTCACCCTGCTCGACGCCTTCGACAAGGCCGTGCTGATGATCCCGTGGATCCCGGTCGGCCCGGCCTGGATCCGCGGCCTGGTCGCCGTGGTGTGGGTGCTCTGGGCAGTGATCGCCTCGGCCCGCACCGACGCCGGCCCGCCCCCCACGACCACCCCGCCCGGCGATGCCCCGTCCGGCGACCGGATCCCCGTCCCGGCAGGCGCCGCCCCGGCCCGGCGCACCGCGGCAACCCCCACCGGGCCCGACCAGGGCCCGGCGGGCTCCGCCCCGACCCCGGACACCCCGCGGACCGGCAACCCCACGGAGGCCCCCTCGCCCGCCGGCGACCCGCGCCCGAACACCCGGCCCGAGGACGGCTCGGCGAACGGCGGCTCCGGTGCGGACACCGGCTCCGCAGGCGCTTCCGGCGCGGACGGCCCGCCCGCCCCGGGCGGCGGGACGCCGGGAGGCGCGGCATGAACGGGCAGCACGACGCCTGCGGCGTCTGCCGTACGCCGTTCCGCCGGAACCGTGCGGCGGACCGGCCGGATCGGCCGGACCACTCGGGCGGATCGGGCCGGTCCGGGCAGCCGGGCATGCCCGGTCTGCTCGGCCGGCTCGCCCTCCTGGGCGTGCCCGGCCTGCCCGCCGGGGCGGGGCCCGGGGACGGCCGGCGCTCCGGCGGCCGGGGCCGGGCAGACGGGCCGGGCCGGGGCGGGCAGGGCCGGGGCGAGGTGGGCCGGGGCGGTCCGGGCGCCCCGGCCCGCGGGGTCCGCCGCCCCCAGCGCCCCGGCCGGCGCCGGCCGGGGCGGCGGGCCGCGGCGCTGCTCGCCGTGGCGCTGCTGCTCGCCGGCGCCGGTGCGACGGGCTGTGGTGGGCGGCCGACCACCCACCACAAGCCCGGCACCAGTCACGAGCAGGCGTCCGGGAGCACCGGCACCCTGCTGGACACCAGGGACCCGGCCAGCCACCGCTTCCGGGAGGTCCCGGCGGCCGGTGCCCCCGAGGTCCGGCTGACCCTCCGGTCCGACACCGAGGACGGCTGGAACCTCCAACTCGCCGTACAGAACTTCCGGTTCACCCCCGACAGCACCGGCGGTGCCGCTGTCCCCGGAGCCGGTCACGCCCACCTGGAGCTCGACGGCCGCAAGCTGGCCAGGCTGTACGGCCCCTGGCACCACCTGCCGGCCGCGCAGGTACCCCCGGGTCCGCACACCCTGACCGTCCGCCTCTACGCCGACGACCACACCGCGTGGGCCGTCGCGGGCAAGCCGGTCGAGGCCACGGCACAGCTCACCGCCACCGCGGCGGGCAGCCCGCCCGCCCACGGCCACGGCACCCCCGCCCCGCCCGCGGGCACGGCCAGCCCGCCGCCGAACGGCGCGACCCCCGGCGGTGCGCCGGCCGACCGGACCGTCACGCTCTCCGTCCGCGACGGCAAGGTCAGCCCCGCTCCCGGCCGCACCGAGCTCAAGCGCGGCCAGAGCGTGGCCCTGCGGGTCACCAGCGACCGCGCGGACACCCTGCACGTCCACGGCTACGACCGGGAACTGGCGCTGCCGCCGGGTCAGGAGGCCACCCTCCTCCTCACCGTCGACCGCACGGGCCTGTTCGAGGTCGAGACCCACGAGTCCGGCCTGGTCCTCACCCAGCTCGTGGTCCGGTGACCGGGTGCCGCCCGTGACCGTCCCGTCCGCCGCGGCCACCCCGCTCGCCCTGCCAGTCCCGCCCGCCCCGCCGGACCTGCCCGCCAGTCCCGTCCTGCCCGGTGTGCCGGACCTGCCCGTCCTGCCGGTTCCGCCGGCCGGCCCGGGTCCCGGCCGGCTCCTGGCGCACGGTGTGGGTTCCACCCACGACCTGCCGATCTCCCCCTTCTACGCGTTCGCCGGTGCCTTCACCGCCCTGTTCGTCTCCTTCCTCGCCCTCGGCCTGCTCTGGTCCACCTCCCGCTTCCGCGGCGACCGCTCCGGCCTCGCCCTCCCGGCCGGATTCCAGCGCCTCGCCGACGCCCCGCACACCCGCACCGCCCTGCGCGTCCTCGGGCTGGCCGCCGCGCTCTTCGTCCTGCTGCACCTCCTGTTCGGCCCCGACGACCCCGAGCGCAATCCCGCGCCCGGCGCCGTCTACGTCCTCTTCTGGGTCGGCCTGGTCCCCGCCTCCCTCCTCCTCGGCCCCGTCTGGCGCCTCCTCAACCCCCTCCGCACCCTGCACTCCCTGCCCGCCCGCCTGCGCTCCCGCCTGCCGCGCCACGGCGCCCGCACCGCCGACCCCGCCCGCGCGGTGCGGACCCGCCCGGTGCCCGCCCGCCTCGGCACCTGGCCCGCAGCCGCCGGACTGCTGGGCTTCACCTGGCTGGAGCTCGTCGCCCCCGAACCCGCGTCGACCACCACCCTCCTGACCGCACTCGCCTTCTACGCCGCCGTCCAGCTGCTGTGCGCCGCCCGCTACGGCGAGCGCTGGTTCGGCCACGGCGACGCGTTCGAGGTGTACTCCGGCCTGCTGGCCCGGCTGTCCCCCCTCGGCCGCCGCAGCGACGGCCGCCTGGTCCTCCGTAACCCCTTCCACGGACTCGACGCGACGCCCGAGCGGCCCGGACTCGTCGCCACCGTCTGCGTCCTCCTCGGATCCACCGCCTACGACGGCTTCTCCGACACCCCCTCCTGGATCAACACCGTCCAGACCTCCCCCCTCGGCCGCGTTCCCACGGCCACGCTCGGACTCCTCGGCGCCGTCGCGCTCGTCGCCGTCCTCTACTGCCTGTGCGCGGCGGCCACCCGCCTGGTCTCCGGCCCTCTCCCCGGCCCCCTGACCGCCTTCGCGCACTCACTCCTGCCGATCGCCCTCGGCTATCTCGTCGCCCACTACTTCTCCCTCCTCGTGACCGAAGGACCACGCACCGTAAGCATCGCACTCGGCACTGACAACGCCCCTCCGCCCGCCCCGCCCCTGGGCCCCGGAGGGCTGGCCGCCCTCCAGGTCGCCGCCGTCGTCACCGGCCACGTCCTCGGCGTGGTCGCCGCCCATGACCGATCGGTCCGGCTCTTCCCGCCGGCCAGGGCCGTCGCCGGTCAGCTCCCCCTGTTCGCGCTGATGATCGTCTACACCCTCGGCGGAATAAGCCTCCTGCTGAACTGATCCACAACGAGGAGCGGCATGATGGACCCCGTGCCCGCAGTGCCTCCCGCCCATTCCCTCCGCCGCGCCCCGGTCCAGCAGCGCAGCGCCGACCGGCTCGCCCGGATCCTCGACGCCTGCGCCGAGCTGCTCGACGAGACCGGCTACGAACTCCTCAGCACCCGGGCCGTCGCGGTCCGCGCCGGCGTGCCCATCGGCTCCGTCTACCGCTTCTTCAGCAACAAGCGGGCCATGGCCGACGCCCTCGCCCACCGCAACCTCGACCGCTACGCCCAGGGCATCTCCGACCGGCTCGCGGAGCTCCCGGCCACCGACTGGCGGCCCGTGGTGGACGCCGTGCTCGACGAGTACCTGTCGATGAAGCGGAGCGTGCCGGGCTTCGTCCTCGTGGACTTCGGGGTGCCCGCACCACCGGCCGAGAGCAGCGAGGGGACCGTCGCCGACCCCAACCACCTGGTCGCCGCCCGCCTCACCGAGCTCCTCTGCGCCCATCTCGGCCTGGTCGCGGACGAGGCGCTGAGCCGCGCCGTCCTGGTCGCGGTCGAGGCCACCGACGCCCTGATCCAGCTGGCCTTCCGCTCCGACCCGGCCGGCGACCGGCACATCGTCGACGAGACCCGCGCCATGATGCACGCCTACCTGGCCCGCGTCCTGGACTGACCCAACGCCCCGCCGATCCGGTGCACCTGCCCTGAGCTGGGGTTTTGCTCGTATTGCTCACGCGCGCACCCCTTGTTGGCCGGTTAACGCCCTCCTTACCTTCCCTGCATGCTGACCATCCTCGGTTTTGCCATGATCGCGACGTTCCTGGTCCTGATCATGATGAAAAAGATGTCGCCGATCGCGGCTCTCGTCCTCGTCCCCGCCCTCTTCTGCGTCGCCGTCGGCCAGGGCGCGCAGCTCGGCGACTACGTCATCGAAGGCGTCGGGAAGCTCGCCCCGACCGCCGCCATGCTGATGTTCGCCATCGTCTACTTCGGCGTCATGATCGACGTCGGCCTGTTCGACCCGATCGTCCGGGGCATCCTGCGCTTCTGCAGGGCCGACCCGATGCGCGTCGTCGTCGGCACCGCGGTGCTCGCCGCGGTGGTCTCGCTCGACGGCGACGGCTCCACCACCTTCATGATCACGGTCTCGGCCATGTACCCGCTGTACAAGCGGCTGGGCCTCAGCCTGGTGGTCATGACCGGTGTGGCCGCCACCGCCAACGGCGTCATGAACACCCTGCCCTGGGGCGGCCCCACGGCCCGCGCCGCCACCGCCCTCAAGCTGGACGCCGCCGACATCTTCGTCCCGATGATCCCGGCGCTGGCCGTCGGTCTGCTCTTCGTCTTCGTCCTCGCCTACGTGCTGGGCGTACGCGAGCGGCGCCGTGTCGGGTCCCTGGTCATGCCGGGCGGAACGGCCGCGAGCGAGGAGGTGCTGGTCACGGCCGGCGGTGCCGGGACCGCGGCGGGATCCGGAGCCGCGCCGGCCAAGGCCGTCGGCGCTACGGGCGACCACGCGGCGCCCGCCGCCCCGGAGGACGACGACGGCTTCCGGGGCCTGGACCCGCACCGCGCCACGCTCCGGCCCCGGCTCTACTGGTTCAACGCCGGACTGACCGTCGCGCTGCTCACCGCGATGATCACGGAACTGCTCCCCATCCCGGTGCTGTTCCTGCTCGGCGCCGCCCTCGCGCTCACCGTCAACTTCCCCCGGATGGCCGAGCAGAAGGAGCGCATCGCCGCCCATGCCGAGAACGTCCTCAACGTCGCCGGCATGGTCTTCGCCGCCGCCGTCTTCACCGGGGTCCTCACCGGCACCGGCATGGTCAAGCACATGGCCGACTGGCTGGTCGACGCCGTCCCGGAGGGCATGGGCCCGCACATGGCCCTGGTCACCGGCCTGCTGAGCCTGCCGCTCACCTACTTCATGTCCAACGACGGCTTCTACTTCGGTGTCCTGCCGGTGCTCGCCGAGGCCGGGGCCGCGCACGGGGTCTCCCCGCTGGAGATCGCCCGCGCCTCCCTGGTCGGCCAGGCCCTGCACATGTCCAGCCCGCTGGTCCCGGCCGTCTACGTACTCGTCGGCATGGCCAAGGTGGAATTCGGGGACCACACCCGCTTCACGGTGAAATGGGCGGCCCTCACCTCCCTGGTGGTCCTCGCCGCGGGGATGCTTTTCGGCATCATCTGAGCCCGGCGAACAGGAAACTAGCGATGCTAGTTTGTAGGGTGTCTGCGAGGTTCATCGCGCATCGGCCCGGGAGGAAGCCCATGAAGGCCCACGACGGCATGTACATCGGCGGGGAATGGCGGCCCGCCGCAGGCCGCGACCGGATCGAGGTCGTCAACCCGGCGGACGAGCAGGTCCTGGCCGGTGTCCCGGCCGGTACCGCCGAGGACGTGGACGCGGCGGTACGGGCGGCCCGCGAGGCCTTCCCCGGCTGGGCGGCCACCCCGCCCGCCGAGCGCGCCGCCCGGATCGCCGCCGTACGTGACGTCCTGGTCGCCCGCAGGAAGGAGTTCGCCGAGCTGATCACCGCCGAGCTCGGCGCTCCGCTCGGCTTCTCCGAGATGGTGCACGTCGGGGCGCCGATCGCGGTGGCATCGTCGTTCGCGGAGATCGCCGCCGGGCACCCCTTCGAGGAGCGCATCGGGAACTCCACCGTGCTGCTGGCCCCCGTCGGTGTCGTCGGGGCCATTACGCCCTGGAACTACCCGCTGCACCAGATCGTTGCCAAGGCGGCACCCGCTCTCGCGGCGGGCTGCACGGTCGTCCTCAAGCCCGCCGAGGACACCCCGCTGACCGCGCAGCTCTTCGCCGAGGCGGTCGCCGAGGCCGGCGTACCGGCCGGCGTGTTCAACCTGGTGACCGGTACCGGCCCGGTCGCCGGGCAGGCGCTGGCCGCCCACCCGGACGTCGACCTCGTGTCCTTCACCGGCTCCACCGCCGTCGGCCGGCTCGTCGGCGCCACCGCCGGCGCGGCGGTCAAGCGGGTCGCCCTGGAGCTGGGTGGCAAATCGGCCAATGTCATCCTGCCCGGCGCCGATCTCGCCAAGGCCGTCGCCACCGGTGTCGGCCACGTCATGAACAACTCGGGCCAGAGCTGCAACGCCCTCACCCGCATGCTGGTCCACCGCGACCAGTACGAGGAGGCCGTGGCCCTGGCCGCGGAGGCGGTCGCCGGCTACCCGGTCGGGGACCCGCGCGAGACCGGGACCCGGCTCGGCCCGGTGATCAACGCCAAGCAGCGGGACCGGGTCCGCGGCTACATCGACAAGGGCATCGAGGAAGGTGCCCGCCTCGTCGCGGGCGGCCCCGAAGCGCCCCACGACCGGGGCTACTTCGTCACGCCCACGGTCTTCGCGGACGTCACCCCCGAGATGACCATCGCCCAGGAGGAAATCTTCGGCCCGGTCCTCTCGATCCTGCGCTACGAGGACGAGGAGGACGCCCTCCGGATCGCCAACGGCACCGTCTACGGCCTCGGCGGCGCGGTCTGGGCGGCAGACGAGGACACCGCCGTCGCCTTCGCCCGTCGCATGGACACCGGTCAGGTGGACATCAACGGCGGCCGGTTCAACCCGCTCGCACCGTTCGGCGGCTTCAAGCAGTCCGGTGTCGGCCGCGAGCTCGGACCGCACGGCCTGGCCGAGTACCTCCAGACCAAGTCCCTGCAGTTCTGACCGCCTAGGGTCTGTCCGGCGGATCATGGCCGGGGCCCTGATCCGCCGGACAGACCCTAGCCCCCGAAGCACCCACCCACGCAGACGGAGAAGATCGCCATCATGGTCCGCGCCGCCATCCTGCCCGCTGTCGGAGCACCGCTGGAGATACGGGAGATCGTTCTGCCCGAGCCCGGCCCCGGCCAGGTCCGGGTCCGGCTCGCCGCCGCCGGGGTCTGCCACTCCGACCTCTCCCTCACCAACGGCACCATGCGGGTTCCGGTGCCCGCCGTCCTCGGGCACGAGGGCGCCGGCACGGTCGTGTCCGTCGGCGGGGGCGTCACCCATGTCGCCCCCGGCGACGGAGTGGTCCTCAACTGGGCGCCGTCCTGCGGCGACTGCCACCACTGCGGCATCGGCGAGGTCTGGCTCTGCGCCAAGGCCCTCACCGGCGTCGGCGAGGTCTACGCCCACGACGACCGGGGCACCGAGCTCCACCCCGGTCTCAACGTCGCCGCGTTCGCCGAGGAGACCGTCGTCGCGGCCAACTGCGTGCTGCCCGCCCCCGCCGGCATCCCCCTCGCCGAGGCCGCCCTGCTCGGCTGCGCCGTACTCACCGGCTACGGCGCCGTCCACCACAGCGCACAGGTGCGCCCCGGGGAGTCGGTGGCCGTGTTCGGCGTGGGCGGTGTCGGCCTCGCCGCGCTCCAGGGAGCCCGTATCGCCGGGGCGGGACCGCTGATCGCGGTGGACGTCTCCCCGGCCAAGGAGGAACTGGCCCGTGCGGCCGGCGCCACCGAGTTCGTCCTCGCCTCCGGGACCACCGCCAAGGAGATCCGCGCCCTGACCGGCGGCCAGGGCGCGGACGTGGCCGTCGAATGCGTCGGCCGGGCCGAGACCATCCGGACCGCCTGGGAGTCCACCCGGCGGGGCGGCCGCACCACCGTCGTCGGCATCGGCGGCAAGGAGCAGCAGGTCGCCTTCCACGCGCTGGAGATCTTCCACTTCGCCCGCACCCTCACCGGCTGCGTCTACGGCAACAGCGACCCCGCCCGCGACCTCCCGGTGCTGGCCGAACACGTCCTGGCGGGCCGCCTCGACCTCGGCGCTCTCATCACCGACCGGATCGGCCTGAAGGACATTCCGGCCGCCTTCGAGGCGATGCTGGCGGGCAGGGGAGGACGGTCCCTGGTCGTCTTCTGACACTCCGCCGCACGCCCCGCGTACGCCCCCGGCCCCGGCCCGCCCCCGAACGCCCGTCCGGCCGGGGCCCCGGCGGACCCCGGCCGGTCCGAGGTGCGTGCGCCGGTGGGGTGCTCTAGCGTCGGAAGGGCGAGGGTGACCGTTGCGTCGAGCCGGTCGCCCCTCGGACAGCCTGCTCCGCGTCGCCCCCGCCCGTGGTCCGGCGCACTGGCGGATCGCGTAACCGACCGAGAGAGCAGGTGCATCCGCATGCGTTCGTCGGCTCGTATCCCCAGCCTCCTCGCCGGCCTGGTCCTCGCCGCCGGTGCCGTCGTCTTCGCGGGCCCGGCGGCCCACGCCGACATGCAGCAGTGCGAACAAGCCGTGTCGCAAAGCGGCAAGCAGGTCACGGACGCCGTCCGGCAGGCCTGCTACCAGGGCCAGATCGGCAACCAGACCAGCTGCTCCGCCAGCCTCGTCGAGGCCGGCATCTCCAACGACACCGCGGCCCAGGCCTGCCGGGTGGCCCCGAAGTAGCCCTCACGAGGCCCCCCGGGGCAGACGGCCCGCCTGCGGGCGCCGCCCCGGACGCCGGGCGCCGCGATCAGAGCCGTGCCGACCCCGCGAGCCGCCCGGCGATCCGGGCCGCCTCCCCGGTGGTGTCGGCGGAGGTGGAGAGGCAGACCGCCACGGCGAGCGGGCGGCCGCCCGGACCCGAGCCGGATGCCAGGGCCCAGGTGACCGAGGCGGAGGGCACCCAGGCGCTCACCGAGTCCCCGACGGCGGACCGCAGCTGCTCGGCGGTGTGCCGGGAGACGGCGCGCCCGGCGGGTGCGGGCGTCTTGGGGTCGTTCACCATCCGGGGGTGGACCCGGGTGCCGCCGTTGCCGATCGCGGCCATCACCATCGCCATGTGCACGGGGACGGCCTTGGTGTCGAAGAGGCCGTTGGCCGTCAGCGCGAGCTGTGCCGGATTCCCCGGCCGTTCGGGCCAGGTGCTCACCCAGGTCCGCAGCGGCGTGTCCATCTGCTCCACGTTGAAGCCGAACTCCCCGGCCGTGGCGGCCAGGGCCTCGGCACCCAGGTCGGCCGCGAGACGGGCGAAGACGTTCGAGCAGGCGTGGCGGAGGGCCACCCGCAGACTCGCGTTGGCGCAGTGGGCGGGGTCCCCGGCGAACTGAGCCGTGCTGTCGGGGACGGTGTGCACGGCCGGGCTGAGCGTCGGGGTGTCCACCGAGGCGAGCAGCCCCTTCTCCAGGGCGGTGGCCGCGACGACGACATGGGCGGCGGAGCCGATGTTCTCCGCGTTGCGGAGGGCCTTGTTGAAGAGGGGCTTGTCGGGGTCGTCCTTGAGCCGGTCCCACGCCTTTCCGTCGGCCACCCGGTTCCCGCTGAAGGTGCCGGGGTCGAACGCGGGGGCGCTCACCAGGGCGGCGATCTCGCCCGTCCGCGCGTCGAGGACGATCGCGGCGCCCTTTCGCCCGCGCAGTGCGTCGAAGGCGGCACGCTGGAGCACCGGGTCGATGGTGGTCACCACGTCCTCGCCCGCGTCGATCTTCTTCTGCAGGAGGCCTTCGAGTCCGGCAGCCCCGAACGGCAGCGAACGGTAGCCGGTGACGGCCGAGTACAGAGCTCCGTCCGTGTAAGTGCGCCGCCACGGGGCCTGGGGCAGCCCGGAAGCCTCCGATCCGGTGACCGGGCGTCCGGCGACCAGGATGTCGCCGAGCGCTCCCTCCGGCTTCGGGGCTGCCGGCTTCGCCGCTGTGGTGCCGGGAGCGCCCGGCGCGGACGGCTTTGCTTCCTCCACGCCAGGGCGCCCGGAGGAGCAACCTGACAGGCCGGCGGACAACAGACTGACCAGCGTGGCGACTACAGCGGCGGAGCGGTACGGCGACAGAGGCATGCGGTCATCCTAGGAACAAGATCACATCTGCCGGTCATGATGGCGTCGGATCGCTTCGTACTGCAGGGCCAGCCCGTCCAGCAGGGCTGTCAGGCCCGTTTCGAAGGCGCCCTCGTCCACCTCGCGCCGGCGTTCCGCCAGCAGGTGTGCCTGTCCGAGGTGGGGGTAGTCCGCCGGGTCGTACGCCTGCTCGTCGTCCACGAAACCGCCCGCGAACGAGCCCACCGCCGAGCCCAGGATGAAGTAGCGCATCAGCGCGCCGATCCGGGTCGCCTGGGCGGGCGGCCAGCCCGCCGCCGTCATCGCCCCGAACACCGCGTCCGCGACCCGCAGTCCGGCCGGCCGACGCCCCGGTCCACGTGCCAGCACCGGCACGATGTGCGGGTGGTCGGCCAGGGCCGCCCGGTAGGAGTGGGCCCAGTCGTGCAGTGCGGTCCGCCAGTTCCGGCCGTCCGACTCCTCGAACATCGACAGGTCCACGCGCGCGCTCACCGCGTCCGCGACCGCGTCCAGGATCTCGTCCTTGGTGCGGAAGTGGTTGTAGAGGGAAGGCCCGCTGACCCCGAGCGCGGCCGCCAGCCGACGCGTCGAAACGGCCTCCAGCCCTTCCGCGTCCACCAGAGCGCCGGCCGTCTCGACGATGCGGTCTCTGCTCAGGAGGGGCTTGCGCGGTCTGGCCATGCGCCACATAGTAGGCCCCGGAAACCGAAAACTACCGCTGCTAATTAAACGCCCGGTGGGGGATGGCCGTGAACCTGGAGCTCAGCGAGGAGCAGACCGCCGTGCGGCGCCTCGCCCGCGACTTCGCCGACCGTGAGATCGCCCCGTACGCCGCCGACTGGGACCGTGCCGAAAGCGTCGACCGGTCGATCGTCAAGAAGCTCGGCGACCTGGGTTTCCTCGGGCTCACCGTCCCCGAGGAGTACGGCGGCTCCGGCGGCGACCACCTCTCGTACTGCCTGGTCACCGAAGAACTCGGCCGCGGCGACTCGTCGGTGCGCGGCATCGTCTCCGTCTCGCTCGGCCTGGTCGCGAAGACCGTCGCCGCATGGGGGAGCGAGGAGCAGAAGCGGGAATGGCTGCCCCGGCTCTGCTCCGGCGAGGCCCTCGGCTGCTTCGGCCTCACCGAGCCCGGCGCCGGCTCGGACGCGGGCAGCCTCACCACCCGGGCGGTGCGCTCGGACGGCGGCGGCGCGTACGTGGTGAACGGCAGCAAGATGTTCATCACCAACGGCACCTGGGCCGATGTGGTCCTCCTGTTCGCCCGGACCGGCGACGAGCCGGGCCACCGCGGGATATCGGCCTTCCTCGTCCCGGCCGACAGCCCCGGCCTGACCCGGCGCGAGGTCCGCGGCAAGCTCGGCCTGCGCGGCCAGGCCACCGCCGAACTGGTCCTGGAGGACGTCCGGGTGCCCGCCTCGTCCATGCTCGGCCCCGAGGGCAAGGGCTTCCCGGTGGCGATGTCCGCCCTCGCCAAGGGCCGGATGTCGGTGGCCGCCGGCTGCGTCGGCATCGCCCAGGCGGCCCTGGAGGCGGCCGTGTCGTACGCCGCCGGCCGCGAGCAGTTCGGCAAGCCGATCGCCGGCCACCAGCTGGTCCAGGAGCTGATCGCCGACATCTCGGTGGACGTGGACGCGGCCAGGCTGCTCACCTGGCGGGTCGCCGACCTGATCGACCGCGGCCGGCCCTTCGCCACCGAATCGGCCACGGCCAAGCTCTTCGCCTCCGAGGCGGCGGTCCGTGCGGCGGGCAACGCGCTCCAGGTGCACGGCGGTTACGGGTACGTCGACGAGTATCCGGCGGGCAAGCTGTTGCGCGACGCCCGCGTGATGACCCTCTACGAGGGCACCAGTCAGATCCAGAAGCTCCTCATCGGCCGTGCCCGCACGGGGGTTTCGGCCTTCTGAGCCGTGCCTCCGGCGGCGGGTTCTGAGTACCCACCTGAGTACGCGTACGGATTCCCGCCCGGCGGCACCGGCGGGAAGCTGGGCCCATGAACGAGACACCGGTTAAGCAGCAGAACACGGGGGCGTACTACGGCCAGGCCATCGCCTCCTTCGGCGTCGCGATCAGCGCGGTGGCCCTCGGGATCTACAACCTGGACGCGGACGCCTGGGTCCGGGCCTTCCTCGGCATCTCCGTCCTCTACCTCACCACCTCGGCCTTCACGCTGGCCAAGGTGATCCGGGACCGGCAGGAGGCGGACCAGATCGTCAGCCGGGTGGACCAGGCCCGGATGGAGAAGATCATGACGGACTACGACCCGTACCGGCCTCAGACCCCGAAGGCGGCGGGGTAGGGGAGGGGCGCGGAGGGCGGTGGAGGGGAGCGGTGTGGGCTAAGCGCTTGCTCAGCCTCCGGTAAGGTGTTCACTCCCCGAGGCGGAGAGGTGAACGAGCGATGGTCAGCGCGGAGGAGACCGGCGGCAGCGGCGGCGGGTACGTGCCGTGGTCGGAGGTCGCCCCCGACGCGGCGCGGCGGCTGCTGATCGCGGCCGTGGAAGCCTTCGCGGAGCGCGGGTACCACGCCACCACCACGCGTGACATCGCGCAGCGCGCCGGGATGAGCCCGGCGGCGCTCTACATCCACTACAAGACCAAAGAGGAACTCCTCCACCGGATCAGCCGGATCGGCCACGACAAGGCGCTGGAGATCCTGACGACGGCGGCAGACGGCCCCGGGAGCGCCGCCGCACGGCTCGACGCCGCCGTGCGGTCCTTCGTGCGGTGGCACGCCGCCCACCACACCACCGCACGGGTGGTCCAGTACGAGCTCGATGCTCTCGGTCCGGAGCACCGCTCCGAAATCGTGGCACTGCGCCGTGAGAGCGATGCGGCGGTCCGCCGGATCCTCGCCGAAGGGGTGGAGGCGGGCGAGTTCGACGTCCCCGACGTCCCGGGCACCACCCTGGCTGTGCTCTCGCTCTGCATCGACGTGGCCCGCTGGTTCAACGCGGCGGGGAACCGGACACCCGACGAGGTCGGCGCGCTCTACGCCGACCTCGTGCTCCGCATGGTGGGCGCACGCCAGGCGTAGCGCCACCCGCTCGGAAGTCAGAAGTAGTAGCGGGACACCGTCTCCGCCACGCACACCGGCTTCTCGCCGCCCTCACGCTCGACCGTGACGGTCGCCGCGACCTGTACCCCGCCGCCCGCCTCGGTCACGGAGGTGATGACGGCGGTCGCGCGCAGCCGTGAGCCGACCGGCACGACGGCGGGGAAACGCACCTTGTCCACGCCGTAGTTGATGCCCATGCGCATGCCCTCGACCCGCATGATCTGCGGCACCAGGGTGGGCAGCAGCGACAGGGTCAGATAGCCGTGCGCGATGGTCGAGCCGAACGGCCCGGACGCGGCACGCTCGGGGTCGACGTGGATCCACTGGTGGTCGCCGGTCGCGTCGGCGAAGAGGT
The DNA here is from genome assembly GCF_043199475.1 of Streptomyces sp. NPDC048603. Taxonomy (NCBI): domain Bacteria; kingdom Bacillati; phylum Actinomycetota; class Actinomycetes; order Kitasatosporales; family Streptomycetaceae; genus Streptomyces; species Streptomyces sp. NPDC048603. Next base: position 58,760 of record NZ_JBICVY010000013.1, read on the forward strand.
CGATCCGTTTCTGGTCGACCTCCAGCCAGTCGCCGGGGCCGAGCGGTTCGCCGACCCCGGCCCGTAGCTCATCCGCGGACGTGAAGATCTTCGGCTCGGCCATGGGTCTCCCTCTGGGGCCATCGGGTCATCGGAGGTCATCGCAACATCATCGGAACAAGCGCTTGCTCAGAATGGTTCGGCGGCATGTATCTGTCAACGGAACAAGGTAGGCCGACTACCCTCGGCAGGGTGCCGCAGATTCCCGAGAAGATCCACGAACTCACCGTCGGCCAGCTGTCCGCGCGCAGCGGGGCGGCGGTCTCCGCGCTCCACTTCTACGAGTCGAAGGGGCTGATCAGCAGCCGCCGCACCTCCGGCAACCAGCGGCGCTTCACCCGCGACACGCTGCGCCGGGTGGCGTTCGTACGGGCAGCCCAACGGGTCGGCATGCCGCTGGACGCGATCCGCGAGGCGCTCGCGCAGCTCCCGGAGGAGAGGACCCCGACCCGCGAGGACTGGGCGCGGCTGTCGGAACTGTGGCGCGCCGAACTCGACGCCAGGCTGGAGCGCCTGTCGCGGCTGCGGGACCAGCTCTCCGACTGCATCGGCTGCGGATGCCTGTCGCTGAAGTCCTGTGCCCTGTCGAACCCCGACGACGCCATCGGCGCCGTGATCACCGGCTCCCGCCTCTAGCGGCGGAGCCGCCCTCACGGCCGGAGGCCAGGGCCGCCGTGACCAGGGCGGCGTTGGACGGGGCCGGGCGGCCGTCCGGGAGGTGGAGGACGTCTCCGATGCCGGTGCGGCGTCCCGCACCCAGCCGCGCGGCCGACCGCAGCACGGGCCAGGCGGCACCGTCGCGTCCGTACAGCACCACCTCGCCCGCACAGGCCTCGAGCAGCCGGGCGAGCGGCACTTCGGGGCCGTGGCAGGGCATGCGCAAGGACAGCCGGCCCAGTGCGCCGCCACCCGGCAGCGGCACCAGCAAGCGCGTCAGCGGGAGGCCTTCCAGAGGGTGAGGGAGGCCGTCCGGCCGGTGCGGGAGATCCCCGGGGCGGCCGGGAACGTCCTCCGTCGCGGGAGACAGGCACACCGGGAGCGGACGGACTACGCCGTCCACCGCGACACCCCGTCCCGCCAGGGCCATCGCCAGGTCCACCGCGCCCGGCTCCGAAAGGTCGACCACCGCGCGGTCCGGGAGGACCTCCCAGCCTGCGATCCGGGCGAGCCGCGCCGCCGGGTCCGGCTCCGTCGCCACCGTCGCGCACACCGCCAGCGGTACGCGGACCGCCGCCCGGAGCGCGGCGAGCACCGGCCCGACCACACGCGGCGACAGGGACTCCCGTCCGCACGGGGTGCGCGGGTGCACCAGCACCTCGGTGGCTCCCGCCGCGACCGATGCGACCGCCGCCTCGACCAGCGCTTCCGGCGACATCGGCACCGCCGCGCCCTCCGCCGCCGTACGCGAGCCGTTCAGCGCCACCTGGAGCACCGCCGCACCGGGCGGCTCCGGGGCGTGCGGCTCCGCGCCGCGCACCGCCGCCACCCGCTCCCGAGCCGCCGTGGCCGCCACCACCCCCGTCGCCGGCCGCCCCCGCCGCGCAGCCGTCATGGCGTACCGGTACCCGTGCCCATGCCTGTGCCCGCTTCCGTCCCCGTACTTGTGTCCGTGTCCGCGTCCGCCAGGGCGGGCCGCGGTACGACGATGCCGCAGCCGGCGCACACCGGGCCGTCCCACGGCTGGGCCCCCTGCGGCGGGGGCTCCGGCTGCGCCTGTCCCCAGCACAGTTCCCGGGCGCCGCACACCGGGCAGGTCGTGCCCGGCTCCGACTCCAGTGCCTTCACCAGCCGCCGCAGCACCTCGCCCAGCGGCTCCTTCGGCCGGATCCCCGGGTCGGCGCAGCGCGCCACCGCCTCACCGCCCCACGCCCACTCCGGCCGGCGCAGCCCGTCGTGCTTCTCCCGGCGCCGCCGCTCGGCGAAGTGCCGCTCGTACTCCAGCCAGACCGCCCTGGCCTCCTCCAGTTCCTCCAGCGCCGCCACCAGCCGCTGTGGATCCGCCGCCCGGTCCTCCGGCCCTATCCCGTGCCGGTCGCACAGGTGCCACCAGGTGGCCCTGTGCCCGTACGGCGCGAATCTCTCCAGACAGCGGCGCAGCGAATGCCGCCGCAAGGCGCGGTCGTTGCGCGCGTCGCGCACCTGGACCGCCAGGCTCCGGAAACCCGCCATCGCATCGTCACCTCCGTGCGCACCTCCACCTCCGTGGCCAACATGCCCGGACCCGTGTGGGCGCATGCGGGGGCGGTCGAGGCGTACGGGTGGCACGTGGCCGGAACTCAGCGCCCCATACGCCCCGCCGCGACCACCACCCGGGCGAGTTCCTCGTGGCAGATGTCGCTGTGCGCCCCCGACGGGGGACCGCCCCGCCGGACGACCGAAGCGGCGTCCACGCTCGCGCAACCCGCCGTCGGCAGCCCGCCCCGCAGGGCCTCGTCCAGGGTGATGCGCACGGCCCCGGGGATCCCCTGGACGCCGTCGTGACCGATGGCGCCCCACCGGGCGTCGAATCCCGCGAATCCGGCTGAATCGCCCGCCATCCGGGACGCCAGCGGGTAGAAGACCCGCAAGGCCGCGTCGTGCCGCGAGTAGCAGGACACCACCGGCCCGTCCACCCGCCGCTGCAGCCCGGCCAGCGCCCCGCCCCGGCCCCGGTCGTGCGGCAGCCGGTCCGCGAAGGCGTAGTGCGAGAAGGCTCCCTGGAGCAATGTCAGGGACCGGACGAATCCCCAGCCGTCCGGCACCGCGCGGAGCGCGAACGACACCACGCGGGCGCCGAAGCTGTGCCCGATCAGATGGATCCGCAACCGGGGGCGGGATCGCGACAGCTCGGTCAGTACGGGGCCCAGCCCGCGCTCGCCGACCACCCCGGCCCGCTTCTTCATCCGGTGGTACGTGGCCTGCCGGAGCAGTTCCTTGCCGCCGTTCCACAGCCCTTCCGGCTCGGTCGAGCCTGCCTCCGTCAGTCCGGCGGCCAGCGCCCGGCAGGCGTCGGCCGGGTCCCCGGTGAAGATCACCGGCAATGGCTCCGCCGCCCCCGCGCCGAGCGGGCCCGCCCCGAACGCGCCCGGCCCGGCCGTGTGCGCGCCTGATCCGTTCTCGCCCGCCAAAGCCCTGGTCAGTGCGGCGAATTCGGTCAACGCCTCCACCGACTCCGGGCGCTCCGCCAGCAGTTCGGCGATCCGGTCCAGCTCCGCTTCCCGGCCCGGCCAGAACTCCCGCAGCGCCGAACGGGTTCCGGCATCCAGCCCGGCCGTGCCCCCGGCGCCGCTCCCGGCCACGGTGCCGTTCTCCGCCCCGAATCCCGCCCCGCGCACCTCGAAGTCCGGGATCGGTTCGTCCGCGAACCGGATCGACGGCCAGACCACGCCCACGTAGCCGAGCCGTACCGAGGGCCCGACCAGCCCGGGGAACGGCGCGAAGAACCGGTCGTACAGCCGGGTCGCGGTCGACGGCTCGCTGTTCCAGCCGTGCGAGAACACCAGCAGGTCGGTGGCCTCCAGACCGGCCACGGCAGCCCGCGACCCGGGATCCACGTCCCCCTCTGCGTCGAAGGTCAGTTCCGCGTACGGGCCAACCCCCAGGGCCGCGCCCCGACTCGCACCCGACATGAGGTCCCCCCTCGCCGCCGCGCTCCGTCACCGCGGCTCCAGCATCCCGCCGCGCCGGGCATCCGGCCAGCCCCCTCGCACGGCGGACCTCACCGGTACAGCAGGTACTGCTCGCGCACCTCCGCGAACCGTGCCAGCCCGGCCTCCCAGTCCGCCACGACCTCCTCCACCCCGGCGCCGGCGTCCACCAGCCGCCGCACCCGGTCCGAGCCGGTCAGCTTGTCGATCCAGTGGTCGGGCCGCCAGGCGAACCCGCTCCACGACCGCCGGGCCGTCACCAGCAGCCCGATCCCGGCCCGCACCGGCTCGAACGCCGCCCGGTCGTGCACGAGCACCCGTACCCCGCCGCAGGTGCGCCCGGCGAACTTCGAGAACGACGGGGTGAAGTACGTCTCCCGGAACCACACCCCGGGCAGCTCCAGGGCGTTCGCGGCCTCCGCCCACCGCCGGTCCACCCCCTCCGCCCCCACCACCTCGAACGGGGTGGTCGTGCCGCGCCCCTCCGACAGGTTGGTCCCCTCGAACGGGCAGGTCCCCGCGTACGCGAGGGCGGTGTCGGGAGTCGGCATGTTCGGGCTCGGCGGCACCCACGGCAGCCCGGTGTCCCCGAAGAAGGCGTCCCGCCGCCACCCCGCCATCCGTACGGTGCTCAGCCGGGCGGGCCGGTCCTTCAGGAACTCCCCGTTGAACAGCAGGGCCAGCTCCGCCGCCGTCATGCCGTGCGCCAGCGCCACCGGCTCCCGCCCGACGAAGCTCGCGTACGCGCGCTCCAGCACCGGCCCGGCGGCCCGCCGCCCGCCCACCGGGTTGGGCCGGTCCAGCACCACCACGGCCCGCCCGGCCAGCGCGGCCGCGCGCATGCAGTCGTACAGCGTCCAGACGTAGGTGTAGAAGCGGGCCCCGACGTCCTGGATGTCAAAGACCACCGTGTCCACCCCGGCCGCGGTGAAGACGTCGGCGAGGGCCTGCCCGCTCCGGCCGTACGTGTCGTACACCGGCAGCCCGGTCGCCGGGTCGCGACCCTGCCCCTCGGACCCGCCGGCCTGCGCGGTGCCCCGGAAGCCGTGCTCCGGGCCGAACACCGCGACCAGGTCGACGCGGTCGTCCGCGTGCAGCACGTCCACCAGGTGCCGGGCATCCGCGGTGATCCCGGTGGGGTTGGTGACCACGCCGACCCGCTGCCCGGCGAGCAGCGCGTACCCGTCCGCGGCGAGCTCCTCGAAGCCGGTCCGTACCCGCCCGGCCCGGGGAGCGGCGGCCGCGTGAACCACCCCGGCCCCAGGAGCGGCGGCCCCGGCGACCTCGGCGGCTTCGGCGACGGCCGGCACCGCACCGGCTCCTGCTCCTGCTCCCACGGCCCCCGCCAGTCCCAACAGCCCCCGTCGCGACAGACTCATCCGCCCACGCTAGGCGCCCGTCCCCTTCCAACCGCCCATACCGACTGGTTAGTCTGCCGTCGTCCCGGCAGCCCTTCACCCCCAGATCCCTCACCCCCCGTTCCCTCACCCCCCGTTCCCTCACCCCCGTTTCTTCACCGGTTGCGAAAGGCGGAACCCGTGAGCCCCCAGAACACCGTGAGCCCGTACCAGAACGCCCGAGTCGTCGTCACCGGCGCGGGCGGCGGCATCGGCGAGGCCCTCGCGCACCGCTTCGCCGCCCAAGGCGCCACGGTCGTGGTCAACGACCTCGACCCGGCCCGGGCCGCGTCCGTCGCGAGCGCCATCGGGGCCCGCGCCATCGCCCTGCCCGGCGATGCCTCGCGGATCGCCGAGGAGGCCCGCGAGGCGCTGGGCGGCACGGTGGACGTCTACTGCGCCAACGCCGGGATCGCCTCGGGCGGAGACCCCTTCGCTGAGGAGGCCGTATGGGACGCGGCCTGGCAGACCAACGTGATGTCGCACGTCCGCGCGGCCCGCGCGCTGCTGCCCCACTGGCTGGAGCGGGGGAGCGGGCGCTTCGTCTCCACCGTCTCGGCCGCCGGGCTGCTCACCATGATCGGAGCCGCCCCGTACAGTGTCACCAAGCACGGCGCGCTCGCCTTCGCGGAGTGGCTCTCGCTGACCTACCGCCACCGCGGGATCAAGGTCCATGCCATCTGCCCGCAGGGGGTGCGCACGGACATGCTGACCGCCGCCGGCTCGGCCGGTGAGCTGGTCCTCGCGCCGACCGCGATCGAACCGGAAGCGGTCGCGGACGCGCTGTTCGACGGCATGGCGAAGGGCACCTTCTTGATCCTCCCGCACCCCGAGGTGGCCGGGTACTACGCGACCCGGGCGACCGACCCCGACCGCTGGCTGTCCGGCATGAACCATCTCCAGCGCACCTGGGAGGGCGCGTGACCCCCGACCCGGCCCCGGGACCCTCCGCGTCCGCCGGATCCTCCGCATTCACCGCACCCGCCGAGTCCCCCGCACCCACCGGATCCTCCGTGTCCCGCTACGCCGCCCGCCCCTGGCTGGCCCGGCTCAGCCCCGCCCAGCTGGCGCCCGCCGACCCCCCGCCCAGCGTGCTCCACGCTTTCCGTGCGGCGGCGGCCAGGGCGCCGGAACGCGTCGCGCTCGCCTACTTCGACGGCCGGCTGAGCTACGCCGAGACCGCCGCGCTCTCCGGTTCGCTGGCCGGCCACCTCGCCGCCCGGGGGGTCCGGCCGGGCGACCGGGTCGCGGTGATGCTGCAGAACACCCCGCACTTCGTGCTCGCCGTACTCGCCGCCTGGGGGGCGGGCGCGGTCGTGGTCCCGCTCAACCCCATGTACAAGTCGGGGGAGGTCCGGCACGTCCTGGCCGACTCCGGAGCCGCCGCCCTGGTCTGCGAGGCCTCGGCCTGGACGGCGTACCTGCGCGAGGCGACCGCCGGTACGGCCGTGCACACCGTGCTGACCGCCCGCGACCGCGACCTCCAGACCCGCGACGACCCGCGCGTCTTCGGCTCCGCGACGGCTACGGCGGACACGGCCGAAGACCTGTCGCCGCCGACCCCCGAAGGCCCCCGAGGTCCCGAAACCCCCGCAGCCTTCGACCTGCTGACCGAGGCCCGCCGGGGCCACGCCGAACCCGCGTCGGTGCCCGAGCCGCGGGCGACCGGCACCGCCCTGGTCAGCTACACCTCCGGTACCAGCGGCACCCCCAAGGGCGCCCTCAACCCGCACGGAGCGCTCACCCACAACGCCGTGCGCCAGGTCATGGGCCACCCCATACCCGAGGGCGCCGGGTACTTCGCCCTCGCCCCGCTCTTCCACATCACCGGCATGGTCTGCGAGCTCGCCGCCTGCTTCGTCAACGCCGGCACCCTCGTCCTCGCCCACCGCTTCGAACCGGGCGCGGTCCTCGACGCCTTCCTGGAACACCGTCCCGCCTACACCATCGGCCCCGCCACCGCCTTCATGGCTCTGGCCGCCCATCCCGCCGTCACCCGCGACCACTTCGCCTCGTTCCGGATCGTCTCCTCCGGTGGCGCGCCACTCCCGCCCGCCCTCGTCGAGCGGCTCCGCACCACCCTCGGCTGCTCCCTCCGCAACGGCTACGGACTGACCGAGACCACCGGTGCCACGGCCTCCGTCCCCGCCCACCTGGAGGCCCCGGTCGACCCGGCCTCCGGCACCCTCTCCGTGGGCGTGCCCGGCGCGGACACCCTCGTACGGATCCTCGACGACCACGGCCGCGAGCTGCCCTTCGGCGAGACCGGGGAGATCGCGGTCCGCGGCCCCCAGGTGGTGCCCGGCTACTGGCGGCAGCCCGAAGCCACCGCCCGGGCCTTCCCGGGCGGCGAACTCCGCACCGGGGACGTCGGCTTCATGGACCCGGACGGCTGGCTCTACGTCGTCGACCGGAAGAAGGACATGATCAACGCGTCCGGTTTCAAGGTCTGGCCGCGGGAGGTCGAGGACGTCCTCTACACCCACCCCGCCGTCCGCGAGGCCGCCGTGGTCGGGGTCCCGGACCCGTATCGCGGCGAGACGGTCAAGGCGTACGTCAGCCTGCGCCCGGGTGCCTCGGCCGGACCGGCGGAACTGTCCGCCTACTGCGCCGAGCGGATCGCCGCCTACAAGTACCCGCGCGAGGTGGAGATCCTGGCTGTTCTTCCCAAGACGACCAGTGGCAAGATCCTGCGACGAGAACTGCGCGACCGCGGCTGAAATCGTTCGTAGGAACGGGCAGGCGCAAAACTGCACGAAAGAGGAGGAGCAGGGCGATGGCATCCAGAACCACGGTTCCCACGGAAGGCACGGACACCCCCGTACCGCGGCGGCTGCTCGCCGTCGCCACCCGCCTGTTCGCCGAACGCGGCTACGACCGCACCTCGGTGCAGGAGATCGTCGAGGCGGCCGGCGTCACCAAGGGCGCCCTGTACCACTACTTCGGCTCCAAGGACGACCTGCTGCACGAGGTGTACGCGCGGATGCTGCGGCTCCAGCAGCAGCGCCTCGACACGGTCGCCGGTTCGGACGCACCCGTCGAGGAGCGGCTGCGCGCCGCGGCCGCCGACGTGGTCGTCACCACCATCGAGAACCTCGACGACGCGATGATCTTCTTCCGCTCGATGCACCAGCTGAGCCCGGAGAAGTACAAGCAGGTGCGGGCCGAGCGCCGCCGCTACCACGAGCGGTTCCGCGCCCTGATCGAAGAGGGCCAGCGCACCGGGGTGTTCTCCAGCGCCACGCCCGCGGACCTGGTGGTGGACTACCACTTCGGCTCCGTCCACCACCTCTCCACCTGGTACCGCACGGACGGCCCGCTCACCCCGCAGCAGGTCGCCGACCACCTCGCCGACCTGCTGCTGCGCGCGCTGCGCCCGTAGGCCGCGCGCCGGAGGCCCCTCTCGCGGAGCGACCCCGTGGGCGGCGGCCGGGACCGGCGGGCGGGATCAGGCGTACCGGCCCAGTTCCCGCCGCGCCAGCGACCGCTGGTGCACCTCGTCCGGGCCGTCCGCCAGCCGCAGGGTCCGTGCAGCCGCCCACAGTTCCGCCAGCGGGAAGTCCTGGCTGACCCCGCCCGCGCCGTGCAGCTGGACCGCGTCGTCGAGGATCCCGACCACCGCGCGCGGGGTCGCGATCTTGATGGCCTGGATCTCCGTGTGCGCCCCCCGGTTGCCGGCGGTGTCCATCAGCCAGGCCGTCTTCAGCACCAGCAGCCGCAGCTGCTCCACCGTCACCCGGGCGTCCGCGATCCAGTTCCGTACGACGCCCTGGTCGGCCAGCGGCCTGCCGAAGGCCGTACGGTCCAGAGCCCGCCGGCACATCAGCTCGATGGCCCGCTCCGCCATGCCGATCAGCCGCATGCAGTGGTGGATGCGGCCCGGCCCCAGCCGGGCCTGGGCGATCGCGAACCCCGACCCCTCCTCGCCGATCAGGTTCGAGACGGGCACCCGCACCCCGTCGAAGACCACCTCCGCGTGGCCGCCGTGGTCGTGGTCCTCGTACCCGTACACCGTCATCGCCCGCCGCACCTCCACCCCGGGGGTGTCGCGCGGCACCAGGATCATCGACTGCCGGCGGCGCGGGTCCGCGCCCTGCGGGTCGGTCTTGCCCATCACGATGAACACCTTGCAGTCCGGGCTCATCGCACCGGAGATGAACCACTTCCGGCCGGTGACCACGTACTCGTCGCCCACCCGCTCGATCCGGGTCTCGATGTTCGCCGCGTCCGAGGAGGCCACCCCGGGCTCGGTCATCGCGAACGCCGACCGGATATCGGCCGACAGCAGTGGCTCCAGCCACTGCTTCTTCTGCTCCTCGCTGCCGAACTGGGCGAGCAGCTCCATGTTTCCGGTGTCCGGCGCCGCGCAGTTGACGGCCATCGGGGCCAGGTGCGGGCTGCGCCCGGTGATCTCCGCCAGCGGGGCGTACTGGAGGTTGGTCAGCCCCGCGCCGTGCTCGTGGTCGGGCAGGCTGTGCTCGTTCGTGAAGAAAAGGTTCCACAGGCCCTGGCGGCGGGCCTCGGCCCGGAGCTCCCCGAAGACCGCGGGGGTGTCCCACGGGGAGGCCAGTTCCGCCCGCTGCGCGGCGGCCACCGGCTCCGCCGGGTAGACGTACTCCTCCATGAACGCCAGAAGCCGTTCGCGGAGTTCCTCGGTCCGGGCGTCGAATGCGAAGTGCATGGTGATCGGTACCTCAGCCTTCCTGAAGGGTGGTCAGGCCGTGTGTGACGAAGACCGGGACGAGCTCGCCGATCCGGTCGAAGCCGGCCCCCACGGTCTGCCCGAGGGTCCAGCGGTAGTGGATGCCCTCGAGGATCACCGCGAGCTTGAACCAGGCGAAGGCCGTGTACCAGGAGATCTCCCCGACGTCCCGGCCCGACCGCGCGGCGTACCGCTCGACCAGCTCGGCGGGCGCCGGATGCCCCGGCGCGCCGCTCGTCGTGCTGACCGGGGACTCCGGCAGCCCCAGGTCGGAGCTGTACATCACCAGCAGGCCCAGGTCGGTGAGCGGATCGCCGAGCGTGGACATCTCCCAGTCCAGCACCGCCCGGATGGTGTCGGGCTGCGCCGGGGCTCCGCCGACCAGCACGTTGTCCAGCCGGAAGTCGCCGTGCACCACGGCCGGGGCGGCCGAGGCGGGCAGCGCCCGGCCCAGAGCACCGTGCAGCTCGTCGATCCCGGCCAGCTCCCGGTTCCGGGAGGCGTCCAGCTGCTTGCCCCAGCGCCGCAGCTGCCGGTCGAGGAAGCCCTCCGGCCGGCCGAAGTCCGCCAGACCCACCGCCGCCGGGTCCACGGAGTGGAGCTCCACCAGGGTGTCGACCAGGTCCAGCACGACCCTCCGGGTGCGCTCCGGGCCGAGCGCGGCGAGTTGCTCCGCCGTCCGGTAGGGGGTGCCGTCCACGAACTCCATGAGGTAGAACGGGGCTCCCAGCACCTCCTCGTCCTCGCACAGCAGCAACGGTTCGGGCACCGGCACCGGGGTGCCGTGAAGCGCCCGGATCACCCGGTGCTCGCGGGCCATGTCGTGCGCGGTGGCCAGGACATGGCCGAGCGGCGGCCGGCGGAGCACCCAGCGGGTGCTGCCGTCGGTGACCTCGTAGGTGAGGTTCGACCGGCCGCCCTCGATCAGGCGGCCGCTCAGCTCCCCGGCCACGAGTCCGGGCAGCGCGGCGTCGAGACGGCCGCGCAGCCGCGCCAGGTCGAGACCCCGGGGGTCGGACGGGCTCATGGTGCGCACCTCCGTGCGGAGTTGACGGCGACGTTCGCCGCCCATCATGCCGACCAGTCGGTATGGCGTCCAGGGTGGGGGCCGGATTCCGGCCCTTTCCGGGGCCGTTCCCAGGCCGTTCCCGGGCCTTCCTCGGTCCTTTCCCCGACCCGGCCCGACCCGCCCCGCGCGCCGCGGCTCAGGCGTGGCAGGCGACCGGGACGCCCCCGTTCACGCCGCGGCAGCCACCGCCGCGTCGCGCAGGGCGTGCGCCCGGCGGAGGGTGGCGGCCGTGTCGACGAGCAGGGTCCGGCCGCCGTCGGTGACGAACCCCGCGTTGTTGAGGCACCAGCCGCCGTCGGGCTGGACGTAGGGGTACACCCCGGGCGCGGGCTGGACGAGGTAGGGCTGGTCGGCGGTCATGTGCGCTCTCCCCGGGTCGCGCTGACTGGTGATCAGCATCCTGCCAGTCGCCGCGCGACCGCGGGGAGAGAGAGCCCGCGCCTGTGGAAAACCCGTTCCGCGGCTTGCCGCCGAGGTCGGTCAGTGGTCGTCGTAGTGGCCGTCGTGCGGTGCGTGCCGGTGGCCGTCGTGCAGGTAGTCCAGGTGGTCGCCGTGCGCCACGGCCTGATGGCCGCAGTCCTCGCCGTGCGCGTGCCCGTGGCCCTGGTGCGCCACGTGCCCGGCCGGCTCGCACTCGTCCCAGTGCTCGCCGTGCTGCCGGTGCAGGTGCCCGTCGTGCGCGTAGTCGACGTGATCGCCGTGGACGACCTCGGTGTGCCCGCAGCCGGGGCCGTGCGCGTGCTCGTGCGTGACGTGTTCCTGGTGTTCTGTGGTCATACGCCTGAGATTAGGGAGATTGCCTGGATATCACCCGTTGCGTCGCTGCCCGTCGGACGTGTCGCCATCCGACGGACGTGCAGATGGACGCGCGGAGGGATGTGCAGGCGGACGCGCCGGCGGACATGTCTCCATCCGGCGGACCACTCAGATGATCATGGCGGCGGCGAAGACGGCCAGCACCAGCGTCGCCGCGGTCGCCGCGAGCGCCCGGCGCGGTGCGAGCCCGGGCGGCCGGGCCGAGGCCAGCTCCCGGATCCGGCCGTGCGCCACGGCGAGGAAGGCCAGCCACACCAGGGCGATGAAGGCCACCCCCGCGATCTCGGCCGCCGACACGGGCCCGCGCAGCGCCTGCCGCAGGGCCAGTACGGCGGCGATCGAGCAGGTCAGCGTCGTCCGCCGCCACGCCAGCCGGGTCCGCTCCGGCTGCAGCCCCGGATCCCGGTCCCCGCCCCGCCCGTCGGTGCCCGAGCTCACCGCGCCGCCGTCCAGCCCATCAGCACGACCACCACCATCACCACCGCGACCAGCCCCACCCCCAGGCTGAGCAGCACCGGGAACCGGGACACCGGCAGGTCCTCCCCGCGCCGCATCGCCCGCTCACAGCGCACCCAGTGGTTCACCGCCCGCAGCGCGCACGCCCCGCCCACCACCAGCAGGGCCACCGCCATGCCGACCCGCACGCCCCACCGCAGGTCCGGCAGGAACTGGTCCACCGCGAACCCGCCGCCGACCAGGGCCAGCGCGGTCCGGATCCAGGCGAGGAAGGTCCGCTCGTTGGCCAGCGAGAACCGGTAGTCGGGGGTCGCGCCCTCCGCTCGGATCCGCTGCGGGGCGAACCAGAGCCGGACGTCTCTGACGAAGTCGATCACATGTTCATTCTCGGTTCCCCCCGGAACTCCCGCAGCCGCCGGTACGCCTCCAGCCCGTCCGGCACCCACGCCAGGTCCCCGCCGAGGACCCACCGCTCCACCTCGGCGGGGTCCAGGAAGGCGTACCGGTCCACCTCGGACTCCTGCGGCCGCACCGGCAGCTCGCAGCGCACCTCGTGCACGTACGACCACCAGGCCCCGCCCTCGCCCTCGTAGAGGAACTTGAACAGCGGCACCGGCTGCGGCAGCCCGCTCACCCCGAGCTCCTCCTCGGCCTCGCGCAGCGCGGCCGTGGCGTAGTCCTCGCCCGCGCCCAGCACCCCGCCCACGAACATGTCCCAGTACGAGGGGAACACCAGCTTCGACGCGGTCCGGCGGTGCACGAACACCCGCCCCTCCGCGTCCGTGGCCAGCACGAACACACACCGGTGGATCAGCCCGCGGGCGTACACCTCGCCGCGCGGGGCCTGCCCCGTCACCCGGTCCTCACGGTCCACCACGTCCAGGATCTCTTCAGCGCTCACGCATTCATCCAAGCAGGCCTGTTGACGGGTTACCGCCGCGTAGCCAGGATCTGCGCATGACGTACGACGCTGACGTGATCGTGATCGGGGCCGGTCTGGCGGGGCTGGTGGCCACCGCAGAACTCGTCGACGCGGGCCGCCGGGTCATCCTCCTCGACCAGGAGCCCGAGCAGTCCCTCGGCGGCCAGGCCCACTGGTCCTTCGGCGGCCTGTTCTTCGTGGACTCGCCCGAGCAGCGCCGGCTGCGGATCAAGGACAGCCGCGAGCTCGCCCTCCAGGACTGGCTCGGCACGGCCGGTTTCGACCGCCCCGAGGACGCCTGGCCGCGCCGCTGGGCGGAGGCCTACGTCGACTTCGCCGCCGGCGAGAAACGGCCCTGGCTGTACGCGCGCGGCGTCCGCTTCTTCCCGGTGGTGGGCTGGGCCGAACGGGGCGGGTACGGGGCCACCGGCCACGGCAACTCCGTCCCCCGCTTCCACATCACCTGGGGCACCGGCCCCGGCCTGGTCGAGCCCTTCGCCGCGCGGGTCCGGGCCGGCGCGGCCCGCGGCCTGGTGCAGCTGAGGTTCCGGCACCGGGTCACCGGCCTGGCCCGCACCGCGGGCGCGGTGGACACCGTCACCGGCGAGGTCCTGGCGCCCTCCGACGCCGTACGCGGCACCCCCAGCGGCCGTGAGGCCACCGGCACCTTCTCGCTGCGCGCCCAGGCCGTGATCGTCACCTCCGGCGGCATCGGCGGCAACCACGACCTGGTCCGGTCCCAGTGGCCGGCCCGGCTCGGCACTCCGCCGGCCCGGATGCTGTCCGGGGTCCCGGCCCACGTGGACGGCCTGATGCTGGGCATAGCCGAGCGGGCCGGCGCCAGCCACATCAACAAGGACCGGATGTGGCACTACACCGAGGGAATCGAGAACTGGGACCCGATCTGGTCCCGGCACGGCATCCGCATCCTGCCTGGCCCCTCCTCGCTCTGGCTCGACGCCACCGGCAAGCGGCTCCCCGTTCCCCTCTTCCCCGGCTTCGACACCCTCGGCACGCTCGACCACATTCTGCGGACCGGCCACGACCACACCTGGTTCGTGCTCAACCGGCGGATCATCGGCAAGGAGTTCGGGCTCTCCGGCTCCGAGCAGAACCCCGACCTCACCGGAAAGTCGGTACGGGACGTCATCGACCGGGCCCGGCAGGCGGTCCCCGGCCCGGTCCAGGCGTTCATGGACAAGGGCGCCGACTTCATCGTGGAACGCGAACTGCCCGCCCTGGTCCGCCGCATGAACGAGCTCACCAAGGAGGACCTGATCGACGAGGCGGCCCTGCGCCGCGAGATCACCGCCCGGGACCGGGAGATCGCCAACCCGTTCACCAAGGACCTCCAGGTGACGGCCATCCGCGGCGCCCGCAAGTACCTCGGCGACCGGCTGATCCGCACCGCCCCGCCGCACCGGATCCTGGACCCCGCGGCCGGCCCGCTGATCGCCGTACGCCTCTCGATCCTGACCCGCAAGTCCCTCGGCGGTCTGCATACCGACCTGTCCTCCCGCGTGCTCACCCCGGAGGGGGAGCCGCTGCCCGGCGTCTACGCGGCCGGGGAGGCGGCCGGATTCGGCGGCGGCGGGGTCCACGGCTACCGGGCCCTGGAGGGCACCTTCCTCGGCGGGTGCATCTTCTCCGGCCGGGCGGCGGGCCGCGCGGCGGCCGCGGCCACCGGCTGAGCCGTGGCTACGCTCTCCCCATGGTGCGCAAGCGCGTGATCGTGACCGGGATCGTCCAGGGCGTCTTCTTCCGGGACAGCTGCCGTACGGCGGCCATGGCGGAGGGTGTCACCGGCTGGGTGCGCAACCTGCCCGACGGAGCCGTCGAGGCGGTGTTCGAGGGGGAGCCGGAAGCCGTGGACCGGCTGGTCGGCTGGTCCCGGCAGGGCCCGCCCGCCGCCCGCGTGGACGGCGTACGGACCCACGACGAGCCTCCGGAGGGCATCGCGGGCTTCGAGGTGCTCCCCACCCCGCGCGGCCGGGTCTGAGCCTGGGTCGCCGAGGGCGTCCCGCTGTTCCGGCGGGCGTCGGAACTCCTCGTGCGAGGCACGCCATTCGGCCACGGAGGCGTAGCCCTCACCCTCGTCCGGCGCGTGCCGCAGGCCGACCTTGGCCGGCCGCGCGATCCGGACCTCCGGCACCTCCGGACCGGCCGCGACCGCGCACGGAATCCATCGGTCCGGTCTGTCGTCCGAGGTCCGGAAGTGGCTCGTCCTCGGCCTCGTAGGCCGCCAACGGGCCGGTCGTCGCGGTCTCCCGGCCACCGGGACCGGGGCGCCGGCCACGCGCGCGGCGACCCCGGAAAGCCCGGTGGACGCGGGGCGAGATCGTCGTAGGTTGCCACGAGCGCCGGACCGACGGCCCGTGGCCGACACGCCGCGAAGCACCGAAACCGACCCAACTTACCCACTGGGGCTGGGAGTTGAAACGCGCCACGCCGAAAGCCGGACCTTGACGCGGAGCTGTACCTACCGGTTTGCTGTGTGTGATCATCCAGTCGAAACCAGCGTCCTGGAGGGAAAACAGCGGATGTCCCCGCCTCCGCCACCTCTCGGCCGTTCCCGCAAGCGCGACGACCGGCTCTTCGACTCCGCCCTCTGCGACGCCGAACTCGTCGACGTCCGCGCCCGGTTCACCCAGGGCCGCTGGTCCGGCGCCCGTGCGCTGCTCACCGCCACCGGAGACGACTGGGACCGCCGCGGCCACCGCCTGGCCGTCCTCGCGGAGACCCCCGCCGCAACCGCCTGGACCAACGAGTGGCTGCTCGCCGAACCCGAGAGCGCCGACGCCGGCACCCTGCTCGCCCTCGCCGCAGTGTTCCGCGCCCTGCGCCGCAAGGGCGCCCCCGAGGACGCCGAGGAGGCGTGCCACCGCGCCGCGGCCCTGCTCCCCGCCGACCCCACCCCCTGGCTCGGCCTGCTCATGCTCAGCCGTGCCTTCGGCACCGAGGAGGAGTTCAGCCGGCACTTCGACCAGGTCCGCGCCCGCCACCGGGAACACCACCACGCCCACCACCTCATGGTCGCCCGGCTCGCCGAACGCACCCCCGGCAGCGGACACGACCCGCTCCACGAGGTCTACGACTTCGCCGCCTGGGCCGCCGAAGAGGCCCCCGCCGACTCCCCGCTCGCCGTCCTCCCCGTGATCGCCCACGCCGAGCGCTACCGGGTCCTGGCCGCGCGGCACGGCCTGCCCGGCGGGGACACGGCGAGCGCCACCCAGCACTGGTCCGGCCGCCGAGCCCGCCAGGTGCTGCGCACCGCCTTCGACTGGTGGCTCGAATGGGAACGCGACGACCACCCCCGCAACCGCGTCGACCTGAACTTCCTCGCCCACGCCAAGCTCTGCGAGGGCCGCCCCGCCGAGGCCGCCGCCCTCTTCCACCGCATCGGCCGGCATGCCACCCCGGCCCCCTGGTCCTACCCCGACCGGGACCCGCACAAGGCCTTCCTCGCCGCCCGCAGCACCGCCCTCGGATCGGCCTGAACCGCTCGGCGCACACCCCCGCGGACACCCCCTGGCACCCCTTGCACCTCCTGCACCACCCCTGGCACCACCCCCGCGCAAGACCCCCGCACCGCACCCCTGCACCGCACCCCCGCACCGCACCCCCGAATCTCCACCCCCGAAAGGACCACCCGCCATGCCGACGGGCAGATCCACCACGCTCCACCCAGAGGCCGAGATCCGCACGTACAAGGGCCAGGAACGGGCCCTGCAGGCCGACCGGCTCGGCACCGCCGGCCTGCTGCTCTCCGTCCTCGCCGCCAGCGCCCCCCTGATGGTCGTCGCCGGCGTGATGCCCACCACGTTCGGCGTCATGGGCATCGTCGGACAGCCCCTGCTGTTCGTCATCCTCGGCGTCCTCCTCGCCCTCTTCGGCGTCGGCTACGCCGAGATGAGCCGCCACGTCCACAACGCCGGCGCCCTCTACGCCTACATAGCCCGCGGCCTCGGCCCCACCGCCGGCGTCGGCGCCTCCCTCGTCGCCCTGGTCGCCTACAGCGCCATGCAGGTCGGCGTCTACGGCATCCTCGGCTTCGAGATCTCCGGCCTGTTCGCCACCTACCTGGAGATCGAGCTCGCCTGGTGGATCCCCGCCCTGATCGCGGTCGCCGCCACCGGCGCCCTCGGCTGGCTCAAGATCGACCTCAACGCCCGGGTGCTCGGCGTTCTGCTGCTCGTCGAGTGCGCCCTCGTGGTGATCTTCGACGTGGCCGCGATCGGCGACCCCGGCCCGGAGGGCGTCTCCTTCCACGCCTTCAACCCGGAGACCCTCGGCGGCGCCGGCCTCGGCACCGCCCTCTGCTTCTGCATCGCCGCCTTCGTCGGCTTCGAGCAGTCCCCGGTCTACGCCGAGGAGACCAGCAAGCCGCACATCGTCGTCTCCCGCGTCATGTTCCTCGCCATCGGCTTCGTCGCCCTCTTCTTCGCCCTCAGCGCGTGGGCCCTGACCGTGGCCACCGGCCCCGCCGAGGTCGTCAAGACCTCCGCCGAAGCCGGCCCGGGACTCCTCTTCGCGCTCACCGAGGCACGGCTCGGCACCGGCTTCACCGACGTCCTGCACGTGCTCTTCGTCACGGGCATGTTCGCGGCCATGCTCAGCTTCCACAACGTCGTCGCCCGCTACGCCTTCGCCATGGGCCGCGAAGGCCTGCTGCCGGCCGCCTTCGGCCGCACCAACCCCGGCACCGGAGCCCCCGCCACGGGCTCCCTCCTCCAGACCGCCGTCGCCACCGTCGTCGTCCTCGCCTTCGCCGTCACCGACGACAAGCCCACCGGCGACCCCACCACCCCCGTGCTGCACCTCTTCACCTGGATGGGCAACGTCGGCGCCCTCGGCGTGACCCTGCTGATGGCGGCCGCCTCCTTCGCCGTCATCGCCTTCTTCGTCCGCCGCGGCACCGCCGGCGCCCAGATCTGGCGGCTGACCGCCTCCGGCGCCGCCGGAATCGCCCTGCTCGGCATCGCCGTCTACACCGTCAAGGACTTCGGCGTCCTGGTCGGCGCCGGCGACGGCTCCGCCCTCAACTGGATGCTCCCCGGGGTCATCGGCGCCACCGCCGTCCTCGGCCTCGCCTACGGGCTGGTCCTGCGGTCCCGCCGGCCCGAGACCCACGCCAGGATCGGCCTGGGCAACGAGGCCTTCCGGCTGGAGCAGGCAGCCTCGGAAGCCACACCCGCCAACTGACCTTCGTACCGGGTCCCGCAGAGGCCCCCGACGCCCGTTTCCAAGGGCGCCGGGGGCCTTCGCATACGACGCCCGTTTTGGCACCCGAAGGCAGCCGTGATCTCCTGGGGAGACCAATCGCCCGGAACGCGCACGCCGTCGGACACCACCCACGCCCGCCGCGCGGCGCTCCGGGCCTGCCTGTCCCACCCACGAAGGCGAAGTACCGTCCATGAGTGACCGCACGCTGACCGCCGCCGCCACGGCGGCGGAGCCAGTCCGCCACGTCGACGCCGGCGACGAGGGCTACAGCAAGGACCTGAAGTCCCGCCACATCAACATGATCGCGATCGGCGGTGCGATAGGCACCGGCCTGTTCCTGGGAGCCGGCGGCCGGCTCGCCGGAGCCGGCCCCTCGCTGGCCATCGCGTACGCCGTATGCGGCATCTTCGCCTTCTTCGTGGTCCGGGCCCTCGGCGAGCTGGTCCTCTACCGCCCCTCCTCCGGCGCCTTCGTCTCCTACGCACGCGAGTTCATGGGCGAGAAGGGCGCGTACACGGCCGGCTGGCTCTACTTCCTGAACTGGTCGACCACCACGGTGGCCGACATCACGGCCGCCGCCGTCTACGCCCACTACTGGTCGATGTTCACCGACGTCCCGCAGTGGCTCCTCGCCCTGATCGCCCTCTCCGTGGTCCTCGCCGCCAACCTGATCTCGGTGAAGTACTTCGGCGAGATGGAGTTCTGGTTCTCGATCATCAAGGTCGCCGCCCTGACCGTCTTCATGCTGGTCGGCATCTACCTGGTGGCCACCAGCCACAAGATCGGTGACCACACCCCCGGCCTGTCCTCCGTCACCGACCACGGCGGCCTCTTCCCGGCCGGCCTCCTGCCCATGCTCCTGGTGATCCAGGGCGTGGTCTTCGCGTACGCCTCCGTCGAACTCTGCGGCGTCGCGGCCGGCGAGACCGAGAACCCCCAGAAGATCATGCCCAAGGCGATCAACTCGATCATGTGGCGCGTCGGCGTCTTCTACGTCGGCTCGGTCGTGCTCCTCGCACTCCTCCTGCCGTACACGTCCTATTCGTCCGACCAGAGCCCGTTCGTCACGGTCTTCGACAAGCTCGGCATCCCCGGTGCCGCCGGCGTCATGAACCTGGTCGTCCTCACCGCCGCCCTCTCCTCCCTGAACTCCGGCCTGTACTCCACCGGCCGGATCCTGCGCTCCATGGCCATGTCGGGCTCCGCGCCCAGGTTCACCGCCCGCATGAACAAGGGCAAGGTCCCCTACGGCGGCGTCCTGTTCACCGCCGCCTTCGGCATCGCGGGCGTGGCCCTCAACAAGTTCATGCCCGGCGAAGCCTTCGAGATCGTCCTCAACCTCGCCTCCCTCGGCATCCTGGGGACCTGGGCGATGGTCATGCTCTGTTCGCTGTTCTTCTGGCGCCGCGCCAAGGCCGGCCTCGTCGAGCGCCCCGCCTACCGCCTGCCCTGGGCCCCGTACACCCAGATCGTCACCCTGGTCTTCCTGGCGACCGTACTGGTCCTGATGTGGAGCGACGGCGGCGTCGGCCGCTGGACGGTCTCCATGCTCCCGGTGATCGGCGCCGCCCTGGTCATCGGCTGGCTCTGCGTCCGCAAGCGGGTGGCCGCCATCGCGGCCGGCGCTCCCCGCGACTGACCGGCCCGCGCCACCCGCCCACGAGGGCCCCGCGCCCCGGGAACACGTCCCGGGCCCGGGGCCCTTCGCGTACCCGCACCAGGGCCCGCGGTCACCGCGGGGCCGGTACGAAGAACGCCTTCGCCACGCCCCAGTGGTCCTCCCCCTCCGCGGCCCGTCCGACCGGGGCAGACACCCACAGGTCGTACAGCAGGCCGTCCTGCTCCCAGGCGAGGTCGATCGTGCGCCGGGCTCCCTCGGCCCGCGTGAAGCCGTCCCAGACGAAAGTCCACAGCGCAGCCGGCAGATTGGTGTAAGTGGTGGCCCCCACCGAGGCGTCGCGGTAGCCCGGGTTGGTCTGCGGACCGCGTTCGTGCGCGCGCCGCATGGCGCCCAGGGCTCCGCCCGGCGGGATTGCCGTCACCTTGATCCCCACCCGGATCGCGCCGTCCGAGGACACGTAGAACACCCGCTCCGAGTCGGTCTCACGCCGGGAACCGACCGGCACGGCCAGGGAGAACCCGCGCTCGTCGGTGACGAACCGGTACCCGTCGGGGACCTCCCCACCGGGCGGTACGGGCGCCTCCGGCGTGGTGGACACGACGGGCGAGCCCGGTGCGACGACGTCGGTGGACGCCGACGCCGACGCCGACGCCGACGGCGCGGCACTCGGCCCGGTCGCGCCGCCGGTCGGGCGGCCGCTCGCACCGGAGTCCGGCGACGCGGATCCAGCCGGCGGCGCGGGCTGCCCGGAGGCGGGGGAGGAGACCACGGGCGCCGTCGCTCCCGCCCCGCCGACCTCGGCGCCTTCGCCCCCGGCCTTCAGAAGCACCACCCCGGCCACCGCGCCCGCGCACGCCGCCACGGCCACCGCGGCGAGCAGCGCCACCCGTCCGCCGGCCCGGCTCCCGGACCGCGCCGCGCCCCCGGTCGTACCGCCCGCCCGGTTCACGACGACCGGGCTCACGGCCGGGCCCGTGACCGGCTCCGCCTCCGGGCCGGTGACCGGCTCCGCCACCCGCTCGGTCGGCGTGTAGCCACCACCCGCGAAGGGCGCCGGCGGGAGACCGCCCGTGGTCTCCTCCGACTCCGCCCCGTCGCCCGGGTCCGCTGCCGCGCACGCCGACAGCAGCCGCCGGGCCTCCGCCGCCCCCACCCGGCGCCCCGGATCCCGTTCCAGGAGCCCGCCGACGAGCGGCAGCAGGGGACCCAGCCGTGCCGGGGGCCGGATCTCCTCGTACACCACGGCGTGCAGCACCCCGCCGATCGAATCCCGGCGGAAAGGTGACTCACCGGTCACCGCCGTGCACAGCAGGGCCCCGAGGGACCACAGGTCGGCGGCCGGCCCGGCCGACGCCCCCTGCATCCGTTCCGGCGCGGTGTACTCGGGGGAGCCGACGAAGGCCCCGGTCTCACTGATCGTCGTCGCCCCGGCCACACTGGCGATGCCGAAGTCGGTCAGCACCACCCGGCCGGTACCCGCCTCCACCAGTACGTTGGCCGGCTTCACGTCCCGGTGCAGGACCCCTTGGGCGTGGGCGGCCGTCAGCGCGTCGAGCAGTGCAAGCCCGGTCCGGGCGGCCTCCCGCGGCGACAGCGGCCCGTCGGAGGACAGCCGGTCGGCCAGCGACCCGCCGTCCACCAGCTCCATCACGATGAAGGGCCGGCCCTCGTGCTCCACCACGTCATGGACCACGACCACGTGCGGATGCCTGATCTGGGCCACCACCCGTGCCTCGCGCAGCGCCGCCGCCTTGTCGGCCCCGCCGTCCAGGTGCAGCTCCTTGACCGCGACCGGCCGCCCCAGCAACTCGTCCTCGGCCCGCCGGACGACACCCATGCCGCCCCGCCCGAGCCGCCCCAGCACCCGGTAACGCCCGCCGATCAGCATGCCGTTGTCGTACGACGACAACCCCTTGCCCCCCGTCCGCCGTGGACCTCGCGGTGACATCACGGCATCACACCATCACGCCAAAACGCCGGCATGCGGATATGCCGACATGCAGAGAACCCCAGATCGATCAGATCGACTGGGGTTCTCGCTGGTGTCCGAGGGGGGACTTGAACCCCCACGCCCGATAAAGGGCACTAGCACCTCAAGCTAGCGCGTCTGCCATTCCGCCACCCGGACAAGGTGTCTGTCTCGCGTCCCTTGCGGGCCGTTCCGACGAAGAGAACATTACCAGGGATTCGGAGTGCCTCGATCACATGCTCGTCGGAGGGGAACCCCCTTGGGGCGGGGGACCCGGACGGCGAGGATTAGGGACAGCAAACGATCAGTGGGAGGAACCTTCAGTGAGCGAGTCGAGCGCGAGCAGGACCGTCACCGGCGAGGACGAGGTCGTCGACCTCTGCCGGGATCTCATCCGGATCGACACCAGCAACTACGGCGACCACTCCGGCCCCGGTGAGCGGAAGGCCGCCGAATGGGTGGCCGAGAAGCTGGCCGAGGTCGGACTGGAGCCGCAGATCTTCGAATCCCACAAGGGGCGCGCCTCGACGGTGGCCCGGATCGAGGGCGAGGACCCCTCCCGGCCCGCCCTGCTGATCCACGGGCACACCGACGTGGTCCCGGCGAACGCCACCGACTGGACGTACGACCCCTTCTCGGGCGAGATCGCCGACGGCTGCGTGTGGGGCCGGGGCGCGGTCGACATGAAGGACATGGACGCGATGACCCTCGCGGTCGTACGGGACCGGCTGCGCAGCGGCCGCAAGCCGCCCCGGGACATCGTGCTGGCCTTCCTCGCGGACGAGGAGGCGGGCGGGATCTACGGTGCCCGGCACCTGGTCGACAAGCACCCCGAGCTCTTCGACGGGGTCACCGAGGCGATCGGGGAGGTCGGAGGCTTCTCCTTCACGGTGAACGAGAACCTGCGGCTCTACCTGATCGAGACCGCCCAGAAGGGCATGCACTGGATGCGGCTCACCGTGGACGGCACGGCCGGCCACGGCTCCATGACCAACACCGACAACGCGATCACGGAGCTGTGCGAGGCCGTGGGGCGGCTGGGCCGCCACCAGTTCCCGGTGCGGGTCACCAAGACCGTGCGGTCCTTCCTCGACGAGCTCTCGGACGCGCTCGGGGTGCCGCTCGACCCGGAGGACATGGACGCCACGCTGGCCAAGCTGGGCGGCATCGCGAAGATCATCGGGGCCACGCTGAGGAACACCGCCCAGCCGACCATGCTCGGTGCGGGCTACAAGGTGAACGTGATCCCCGGCCAGGCGGTGGCGCACGTGGACGGGCGCTTCCTGCCGGGCTACGAGGACGAGTTCCTGGCCGACCTGGACCGGATCCTCGGGCCCCGGGTCCGGCGGGAGGACGTGCACGGCGACAAGGCCCTCGAAACGGACTTCGACGGCCGCCTGGTGGACGCCATGCAGGGCGCGCTGAAGGCCGAGGACCCGATCGCGCGGGCGGTCCCGTACATGCTCTCGGGCGGTACGGACGCCAAGTCCTTCGACGACCTCGGCATCCGCTGCTTCGGCTTCGCGCCGCTGCAGCTGCCGCCGGAGCTGGACTTCGCCGGGATGTTCCACGGCGTGGACGAGCGGGTGCCGGTGGACGGTCTGAAGTTCGGGGTGCGCGTCCTGGACCGCTTCATCGACAACTGCTGAGCGGAGCCCGCCGGCCGGCGGCTGCCGTTCCGGAGCCGCCGGTCGAGCGGATGTGCGGACCTCACCGGGAAGAGTGAATGCGCTCATACGCTCGTAGCCCTGGTGGGACCTCCTCGTTACAGGTGTTGCGGTCCGCGGCTGGGACCGCATTGCCTACTAGGAGGAATGATGATCAAGAAGGTTGTCGCCGCTGCGGCTGCCACCGGTGGCCTGGTTCTCGCGGGTGCGGGCATGGCTGTCGCCGACGCCGGCGCCCAGGGCGCGGCCATCGGCTCTCCCGGTGTTCTGTCCGGCAACGTGGTCCAGGTCCCGGTCCACATCCCGGTCAACGTCTGCGGTAACACCGTCAACGTGATCGGCCTGCTGAACCCGGCCTTCGGCAACACCTGCGTCAACGCCTGACGCTGACGCCGGAGTCACGGCCCCGGAGCGCATCCAGCGCTCCGGGGCCGCCGGATTTTCGAACGAGACAGCAGCAGGGGGACGAGGACGAGTGCAGAAGCGACAGATTGCGGCCGGCCGGAAGACACTGATCACCGTGGCGGCCGCTGGCGGGGTGCTCGCGCTGGGTGGGGGTTACGCACACGCGGACGCCGGCGCGACGGGCCGGGCCGCGAACTCCCCGGGCGTTCTGTCCGGGAACTCCGTACAGGCACCGGTGCACGCGCCGGTGAACGTCTGCGGGAACACCGTGACGGTGGTGGGCGCCCTCAACCCGGCGTTCGGCAACCACTGCGCGAACACCCCGGGCAAGCCGAAGCCGAGCAAGCCGAAGCCCGGCAATCCGGGGCCCGGCCACCCGGGTCACCCGGGCCACCCGGGTCACCCGGGCCACCCGGGTCACCCGGGCCACCCCGGTGGCCCGGGACACCCGGACGAACCGTGTGAGCCGGGCCATCCCGGTAACCCGGGGAACCCGGGTCACCCGGGGAATCCGGGGAACCCTGGGAATCCCGGTAACCCGGGCAACCCCGGTAACCCGGGCAACCCCGGTAACCCTGGGAACCCTGGGAACCCTGGGAACCCCGGTAACCCGGGCAACCCTGGGAACCCCGGTAACCCTGGGAACCCTGGTAACCCGGGCAACCCTGGTAACCCGGGCAACCCCGGAAACCCTGGGAACCCGGGCAACCCCGGAAACCCGGGCAACCCCGGAAACCCTGGTAACCCGGGCAACCCCGGAAACCCCGGTAACCCGGGCAACCCCGGTAACCCCGTCACGCCGGGTCAGCCCGGTGGTGGTGACGGGGGTGGGAACACCCCCGGCCAGAACGGGGCCGGACTCGCGGAGACCGGGGCCGGCGGCGCTCTCGCCGGTGTCCCGATCGCCGGCGGTCTGCTCCTCGCCGGAGCAGTGCTCTACCGCCGGGCCCGTAGCGCGGCCTGAGGTGGCAGCGATCCCCACCGTCGTCGACGGCGGGTGAGCCCGTCGGCGCGTCCTGACCCGCGCCGGCGCACCCGGCGGACGGCCCTCCGGCCGTCCGCCGGGTCACGGGCCGCTCTCCGCAGGCATCGAAACGTTCGTCCTGGGCGCGCCCGACTGCCGGTGGGGCCGCAGCCCGCCTAGGTGCCCGACAGTCGGCCGTCCGGCCGTTCGCCGGACCGGTGGCGGCGGGGACACCCGAAGGGCGTGGGGCGGCAGGCGCAGCGACCTGGCCGTGCGCCGGAGGGGCCGGCGGCAGTCAAGAAACGGATCCCCGCCCCCGCTCTCGGCGGCGACGGGAGAGTACCCGGCCCCCGGAGCCGGGGGGTGGGGCCCGGATTCCCGGAGCGGGGGAGGATCAGTCGGTAGGCCGGGCAGGGCCCCCCGGGGCGGGCCGGGGGCGGCGGATCAGGTCACCAGGTGGGGCGGAGCTGACGGATGATGCGGCGGCGCAGCCGCACACGGCGACTGCCGTCCCGGCGCAGGGTCAGCCGGTCCAACTCCCAGTGCCCGTACTCGGCATGGTCGGTCAGCAGCCGGGTCGCCTCCTTGCGTGAGACACCCCGCGGCACGTACACGTCGACAAATTCGTATTCCGGCATCGCATCTATTGTGCGGGCAGAGGCCCGCTACGGATAGCGTCTGCACTATGTCTGATGCCGCTCTGCCCACCGTAGCCGAGGTACGCGCCGCCGCCGAGGCGGTCAAAGCCGCGCTGGACCGTCACCTGGCGGCGGTCGAGCGCAGGTCAGGGGCCGAAGATCCCGAGGTCCACGCCGCGTTCAACGAACTGGCCGCGGCCGCCGAGGAGTACGACGAGCTGCTGTACGAGCGGTACGACGAGGTCACTCCGTTCGAGATCCCGGCCTCCGAGGACGGCGTGCCGTACAGCGGCCCGGCCGAACCGACCGCGTTCAGCGTGCTGATCCGTCGCGACTACGCCGTCGTGGAGCCACAGCGGCTGCTCGCCCAGGCCGAACGGGTCGCGGCGCACGACCGGGACGCCGGAGCCGAACTCGGTGAGTCCGCCGGGACGGCAGCCGCGCTCGGTGTGCTGTTCGGCGAGTACGAGCCGGACGAGATCGCTTCCCGTTACAAGGAGTTCGGCCTGGAGGAAGGCGATTCGACGCTCTGGATCACGGCCGGCGGGACGACGCCGGAGCCCGGTGAATGGCTCAACACGCCCTTCGACCACGCCGATCCGGAGCACGTGCTGCACCGGTTCGACGTCAGCTCCGTCTTCGACGACGAGTTCGACGAGGACGAGGACGACGACGGCGCTCCGGCGCTCGAACGGATCCGGTAGCCGAATCCGACAGCGGAAGAGACGTGTGACCGCCGCCCGGGGCGGGGCCGTACACCGGCCCCGCCCCGGGCGGCCGTGCGTGCCGGGCCCCGCCCCGCCGCTACGCCTGCTCCGTGGCCGTCGACGCCACCAGCGTCCGCAGCAGGCCGGTGAGGCGGGTGGTGCGCGGCTTCGCCGGGATCTCCGAGACCGCCTTCGGCAGGGCCTGGTCCACCCCGTGCACCACGGACAGGTGCCGCTCGGCCCGGCCGAAGGCCGTGTACACCCAGTCCCGGGACAGTGCGTCCGCCGCGTCCCCCGGCAGGACCACGACCACGGCCGGCCAGCGCGCACCGACCGCCTGGTGTGCCGTCATCGCCCAGCCGTGCCGCACCTGCGACTCGACCTGCTCCTTCGGCACGATGATGCCGGCGGGTCGCCCGCCTGCGGCACCGCGGTCCAGGTGGAGTCCCTCGGCATCCGCCGACACCACCGTGGCCGGGACGGCCCGCCCGGGGGAGGGGACGTGGACGACCCGGTCACCCGGGTCGAAGCCGCCGAACCGGCCGGGGCCTGGGTTCAGCCGCTCCTTCAGGGCCGCGTTGAGCGCCCGGGTCCCCGCGGAGCCGCCGTGCCCCGGAGTGATCACCTGGACGCCCTCCGGTCCGATCCCGAACGCCCGCGGGACGGACTCGGCGACCAGCTGCACCGTACGGTGCACGGCCTCGCCGGCGTCCCGCACCGGGACGATGACGACCTCCTTGCCGGGCGCGTCCACCTGGGTCAGCTCGCCGATGCCGATCCCCGAGACCAGCTCGCCCAGCGGGCCGGGGTCGGGAGTGCGGGAGACCACCTGCGGGCAGGCCCGCGCCGCGAGCAGATCCGCGAACACCCGGCCGGCACCTGCCGATCCGAGTACCCCCGGGTCCCCGGACAGCACCAGCCGGGCACCGTCCGGCACGGACTCGACCAGTGCCGCCGCGACCTCCACGTCCAGCTGCGGCGCGTCCAGCACGATCAGCAGGTCCAGTTCCCACTGGCCGTCTGCGTCCCGCGGCGGACCCTCGGTGCCGCCGAGCAGGCCCGCGACCGTGACCGCGCCGGCCGTGGGGGCGTGCGCCGCCAGGCAGGCGCGCAGGCCGAGGCCGCGGGCAGCGGTGAACAGGGCACGGGGCTCCGCGCGGGCGGCCTCGCCGCCGGTGTGGGCGACCAGGCCGTGCCCGGCCACGGCACGGATCAGCTCGGCGGCGGACGGGCCGGGCGCGGCACCGGCGGTGTCGGCCCAGTCGGCCGGGTCGGTGAAGGTGTTGATCAGCCGGGCGAGACCGTCGGCGAGGCTCTCCTCGGCCAGCGCGGCGGCCTCCAGCCCGACCAGCACCCGGACCGGCTGCTCCTCGCCCTCCGGCACCGGCTCGCCGACGGGCTCCTGGAAGACCAGGACGGTGCCCTCGCCGATGGCCTGCTCCAGCGCCTCCTCCGGGTCCGGTACGCCGTACTGGGTGAGCGCCGACCGCAGGACGGTGGCGTCCAGCGCGGTGTGGCCCTTCACGGCGGCCTGGGCGAGCAGCCAGCCGAGGAGGGCGGCGGAGCGCCGCTCGTCGTCCGGCCCGCACTCCGGGCCGAGCAGGGAGCGGGCGAAGCCGTCGGCCTGGGACGGGCGGACGCCGGGGACGCCGAGCAACTGCCAGGGGTCGGCGGAAAGCTGCTCGGCGGCGCCTTCGCCGAGCAGCTCGGCGGCCTGGGGGGCCAGTGCTTCGGGCGCTCCGGCTCGGCCGAGCAGGGCGCGCACCGCCGCGACGGCATCGGCGGAGGCGGGGGTGCGGGCGGGGCGGGCGGCCGGAGCGGGCTCGGGGGCCCGGGGCGGCGGGGGAGTGGCGGGCCGGCGCGGCTCTGCCGGGGCCGCATCATCGAAGTACGTGGGGGAGGACTTCTCGCCGGTCTCCACGGCGCGTACGGCGGCCAGCAGGTCGGCGGCCTTTCCGCTGAGCTTGGCCCCGGCATCGATCGGGGCCGTCCGCTCGGCCTTCCGCCGGGCGATCCGCTCCCGTTCGATCTTCTGCGCCGCGAGCTCCGCCTCGGCCTCGCTCCGCTGAGGCGCCGCTTCCGCCCCAGCTCCGGCTTCCGCCCCAGCTCCGGCTTCGGTCCCGGCTCCGGCTTCGGTCTCGGCTCCGGCTTCGGTCTCGGCTTCCACCTCCGCCTCGGCCCCGGCTTCGGTCTCGGCTCCGGCTTCCGCTTCGGCTCCGGCCTCCGCCTCGGCCTCCGCCTCGGCCTCCGCCTCGGCCCCGGCCGGGGACGGCTCTGCCGTGGCCGCGGTGTTCTCCGTCCCGGCTTCGCCGCCATCGGCTTCCGCCGGCGGGCCGGCCTCGTGCCGGGCTTCGGCGGCGGGCTCGGCCGACGCGTCGCCCTGCTGCCCGGCCGCGCCGGCGGTGGGCCGTTCCGTACTCACAGCGTGCTCCAGTCCTGATCGGGGTAGCGGTGCACCGGCGCCGACACATCGTCCAGCGCCTGGCAGATCTCCTCCGGAAGACTAAGGGGCTCCACCGACAGCGCTTCGCTGAGCTGCGACGACGTACGGGCACCGACGATCGGTGCGGCCACTCCCGGGCGGTCCCGGATCCAGGCCAGGGCCACCTGCAGCGGGGTCACCGCCAGGCCGTTCGCCGCGGTGACCACCGCGTCCACGATCCGGCTCGCCGTGTCGTCCAGGTACGGGTCGACGAACGCGGCCAGGGTCTCCGACGCGCCCCGCGAATCGGCCGGGACGCCGGAGCGGTACTTGCCGGTGAGGACCCCGCGGCCGAGCGGGGAGGAGGGGAGGAGCCCGACCCCGAGGTCCAGTGCGGCCGGCAGCACCTCCCGTTCCACGCCGCGCTGCAGCAGCGAGTACTCCATCTGGGTCGACGCCAGCCGGGTCCGCGTGCCCGGCGCGGCCAGCTGCCAGGTCGCCGCCTTGGCCAGCTGCCAGCCGGAGAACCCCGCCACCCCGGCGTACCGGGCCCGACCACTGCTCACTGCCAGGTCCAGCGCCTGCAGGGTCTCCTCCACCGGGGTCGCGGGATCGAAGGCGTGCACCTGCCACAGGTCCACGTAGTCCGTGCCCAGCCGGGCCAGCGAGGCGTCCAGCGCCGCCAGCAGGTGGCCGCGCGATCCGTCGACCCTGCGGTCCGGGTCCCGGACCGAGCCGGACTTGGTGGCCAGCACCAGGTCCTCGCGCGGCACCAGCCCGCCGACCAGCTGCCCCAGCAGGTATTCGGCCTCGCCGCCGCCGTACACGTCCGCGGTGTCGACCAGCGTGCCGCCCGCCTCCCAGAAGATCTTCAACTGCTCCGCGGCGGCCTGGTCGTCCCCCGCCTCGCCCCCGGAGGTCCGCCCCCACATCAGCGTTCCGAGGCCGATCCGGGACACGCGCAGGCCGGTCCGGCCGAGATGCCTCTGCTCCATGGGCGTGAGACTACTGGGGCGCTGTCGGAGCGGACCCCGGCGCGCTAGAGTCCCCGCAGACCTGTGTTACTGATCGGTAAACCAGTAAGGGGACCACCTATGCGGCTCGGCATCAATCTCGGCTACTGGGGTGCGGGCATGGACGCCGACAACCTGGAGGTCGCCAAGGAGGCGGACCGCCTCGGCTACGAGGTCTGCTGGGCCGCGGAGGCGTACGGCTCCGACGCCCCGACCGTGCTCGCCTGGGTGGCCGCGCAGACCGAGCGCATCGACGTCGGCTCGGCGATCATGCAGATCCCGGCCCGCCAGCCCGCCATGACCGCGATGACCGCCGCCACGCTCGACTCGCTCTCCGGCGGCCGGTTCCGCCTCGGCCTCGGCGTCTCCGGCCCGCAGGTCTCCGAGGGCTGGTACGGGGTCAAGTTCGACAAGCCGCTCGCCCGGACCCGCGAGTACGTCGAGATCGTCCGCAAGGCGATGAGCCGCGAGCGGCTGACCCACGACGGCGAGCACTGGACCCTGCCGCTGCCCGGCGGCCCGGGCAAGCCGATCAAGCTCACGGTGCACCCGACCCGCCCGCACATCCCCCTCTACATCGCGGCGATCGGCCCGAAGAACCTGGAGCAGACCGGCGAGATCGCCGACGGCGCACTGCTGATCTTCCCCGCCGCCGAGCACCTGGAGGAGACCGCCCTCCGGCACATCCGGGCCGGCCGGGAGAAGGCGGGCCTCACCCTGGAC
This sequence comes from Streptomyces sp. NPDC048603, assembly GCF_043199475.1. Taxonomy (NCBI): domain Bacteria; kingdom Bacillati; phylum Actinomycetota; class Actinomycetes; order Kitasatosporales; family Streptomycetaceae; genus Streptomyces; species Streptomyces sp. NPDC048603. The sequence goes on from NZ_JBICVY010000013.1 coordinate 89,139, forward strand.
GGCTTCGACGTCTGCCCGACCGTGCCGCTCGCCGTAGGCGAGGACGTGACCGCGCTCGCCGACATGTTCCGCCCCTACACCGCCCTGTACGTCGGTGGCATGGGCAGCCGGAAGCAGAACTTCTACAACCAGCTCGCGCAGCGCATGGGCTACGAGAAGGAGGCCGCCGAGATCCAGGACAAGTACCTGTCCGGCGACAAGCAGGGCGCGGCCGCCGCCGTCCCGCACTCCCTGATCGACTCCACCACCCTGCTGGGATCCGTCGACCGGATCGCCGACGGGATGCGGGCCTACGCGGAGGCCGGGGTCACCACGCTCACCCTCGCCCCGGCCGGCTTCACCCTGGACGAGCGCCTCACCGCCCTCCGGGCCGGCGTCCAGGCCCTGGAGATCGCCGGCCTCGCCTGATCGCACGCGCCGGGCCCGCCCCGGAGGGGGCGGGCCCGGCGGCAGTTGAGGAGCCCAGCGGCCGTGGTGGGGGCTCGGGGGTCTTCCCCGCCACGGCCGTCACCCCCATCAACGCGCGGCCCGCCCGCCGGGTTACGCGCCCGCCGCCACCCTTCCCGTCCTTCGTTCGGCCCAGCCGTCCGGCGTATCGGCTTGCCCGCGCTCCCCATCCCGACTTCAGTGGGCTACCCGGGGGTGTCCGCGCACGGAGGTGGCCCATGCTCTCTGCCCGCAGCCTGTTCCAGGAGATCGTCGACGACGACGCCTCCTTCCAGCTGTTCTGTTCCATCGCCGCCAGCGGCGAGGCCCAGGGAGGATGGGAGAACGCCCGGATCGCCGCCCTGGTCCCGGAGAGCATGCGCGACATGGCCCCCAAGATCACCCGGCACGGCGCGGACGAGGACAAGCACGGCCGCATCTTCCACGCCCTGCTCCGCAAGCGGGGCCTGCCGGCGGTCCCGGTCCCGCCGGAGACCGACTACACCATGCTGCTGGAACGCCGCGGCATCGGCCTCGCACACACCAAACTGCGAGCCGACGAACCGCTCTCCGAACAGGACATCGTGGTCTACCTCGCGCACAGCAGGGTCACCGAGCAGCGGGCCGCCGACCAGATGGACATGCTCGTCAGGGACTTCGGCGAGCACCCCGAGCTCGGCAGGGCCATCCGCATGATCAGCAACGACGAGACCAACCACCTCGCCTACTGCCACGAGGAGTTGCTCCGGCTCGCCCGCGCCGGGCACGGCCGCACCATCCAGCGGGTGCTGCGCGAGAGCGCCCTCGCCGAGATCGCCGTCTACCGGGACGTGAGCCTGGCCGTTATGGACCACATGGGCCGCATCCTGAAGTGGCCCCGCCCGAAGGCGGCCGTGCTCGCCGCCGGCATCCGCGCCGTCCACGGCTACGAGCGCTTCGCCGGCTGGCACCGCATGGTCAGCCTGGCCATGCCGGAACGCCGCGACGCCCTCGGCGGCCCGGCGGCCACCGCACCCGAGTTCGCCTGACTCCCGGGGCGGTCCGGTACGGCCGCTACAGCCAGCCGCGCTGCTTGAACATCCGGTGCAGGCCCACGCAGGCCCCCGCCATCAGTGCCAGCACCAGCGGGTACCCCCACCACTGGTGGAGCTCCGGCATGTGATCGAAGTTCATGCCGTAGATGCCCGCGACCATCGTCGGGACGGCGGCGATCGCCGCCCACGCCGAGATCTTCCGCACGTCGTCGTTCTGCCGGACGCCCATCTGCGCCAGGTGCGCCGCCAGGGCGTCCGACAGCAGCCGGTCCAGGCCCTCGATGTATTCGGTCGCCTTGGTCAGATGGTCGGCGACATCGCGGAAGAACGGCTGCGCGTGTTCGTCCACGAAGGGCACTCCGCCGAAGGCGAGCCGGTTCATCGGCTGGATCAGCGGAGTGGTCGCCCGCCGGAACTCCAGCACCTGCCGCTTGAAACCGTAGATCCGCATCGCGATCGACTTGGGATCGGTGGGATTCGGCGCGAACACGTCCGCCTCCACCTCCTCCATGTCGGCCTGGAGCTCGGCCGCGACCTCGATGTAGTGGTCCACCACCGCGTCGCTGACCGCGTACAGCACGGCCGTCGGCCCGTGCCTGAGCACCTCCGGCTCGTGCTCCAGCCGCCGGCGCACCGCGGAGAGCGCACCGCCCTCACCGTGCCGGACGGTCACCACGAAGGAGTCGCCGACAAAGACCATCAGCTCGCCCGCCGTCACCGTGTCGGTGTCCTCGTCGTACAGCACCGGCTTGAGGACCACGAACAGCGAGTCGTCGTAGACCTCCAGCTTCGGGCGCTGGTGCGCGGTCAGAGCGTCCTCCACCGCCAGGGGATGCAGGACGAACTCCTTCCGCACATGCTCGAACTCCTGCTCGGTGGGCTCGTACATGCCGATCCAGAGGAAGGCGTCACCGGTCGCACGTGCCTCGGCCAGGGCGTCGGAGAGGTCCCCCGGCGTCTCCGCGCGACGCCCGGCCCGGTAGATGGCGCAGTCCACAATCACGCCGGGCATTCTTCCCTGCCCGGTCCGGACCCGCACCCCGGGCGCACCGCCTACTCTTGGCGCCATGGCCACGTTGATCCTCGTACGACACGGGCGGTCCACCGCCAACACCGCAGGGCTGCTCGCCGGCTGGACCCCCGGCGTGACCCTGGACGAGAGGGGTGCCGCCCAGGCCGCCGCACTGCCGGGCCGGCTCGCCGGACTCCCGCTCGCGGCCGCCGTCACCAGCCCCCTCGAACGCTGTACGCAGACCCTGGCGCCGCTGCTGGCGGCCCGCCCGGACCTCCCGCTGCACACCGACGAGCGGATCGGCGAATGCCACTACGGCGACTGGTCCGGCCGCAAACTCTCCGAACTCGCCGACGAACCCCTGATGGACGTGGTCCAGCAGCACCCCTCCGCCGCCGCCTTCCCCGGCGGGGAATCCATGCGGGCCATGCAGGCCCGCGCCGTGGACGCCGTACGGGACTGGAACGCCCGCATCGCCGAACAGCACGGCACCGGCGCCGTCTACCTGATGTGCTCGCACGGGGACATCATCAAGTCCCTTGTGGCCGACGCCCTCGGCATGCACCTGGACCTGTTCCAGCGCCTGCACGTCGACCCCTGCTCGGTCACCGCGATCCGCTACACCCGGACCCGCCCCTTCCTGCTCCGGCTGGGTGACACCGGGGACTTTGGCTCGCTCGCCCCCCGGGAGAGCAACGCGGACAAACTCACCGAAGACGGCGGGAAAGCGGTGGTCGGGGGCGGCGCGGGCGCCGGGTGACCGAACGGTGCACGGGTGGGCGCAGTAGTGTGGACTGATCGAACTGCCCAGAACGACCCTGCCGAGACTTGGAGACTGGACGTGCCCCGTCAGGTGTTCCTCTACGACCCGCCGGACCGCTTCGTAGCGGGCACGGTCGGCCTGCCTGGACGCCGTACGTTCTTCCTGCAGGCATCGGCGGGTCCCCGGGTCACCAGCGTCTCGCTGGAGAAGACCCAGGTCGCCGCGCTCGCCGAGCGGATGGACGAACTCCTCGACGAGGTCGTGCGCCGTACCGGCGGGAACGCGGCGGTTCCGGCCGTCGCCCCGGCCGAGGCCACCGACACCGCGCCGCTGGACGTTCCCGTGGACGAGGAGTTCCGCGTCGGCACCATGGCCCTGGCCTGGGACGGCGAGGAACAGCGCATGATCGTCGAGGCCCAGGCCCTGGTCGAACTCGAGGCGGACTCCGAGGAGGACCTCGCCGAGGCCGAGGAACGGCTCCTGCAGGACGAGGAGAACGGCCCGCCCATGCTCCGCGTCCGGCTCACCGGCGCGCAGGCCCGGGCCTTCGCCAAGCGCGCCCTGGACGTCGTCAACGCCGGCCGGCCGCCGTGCCCGCTGTGCAGCCTGCCCCTGGACCCGGAAGGACACGTGTGTCCGCGTCAGAACGGATACCGGCGGCAGGTGTGACCGCCGTGACCCCCGACAGCTCCGCACTGGTGGAGCTGCTCACCCATGGTGAGCTGACCGTCCGCGGCCGGATCCGGGAGGCGTCCAACGCGGTCCTGCTGTGCACCGTCACCCTGGACGGCGACACCGCCGAGTGCGTGTACAAGCCGGTCAAGGGCGAGCGGCCGCTGTGGGACTTCCCCGACGGCACCCTCGCCCAGCGCGAGGTCGCCGCCTACCTGGTCTCCGAGGCCACCGGCTGGGGCCTGGTGCCCGTCACCGTGCTGCGCGACGGCCCGTACGGCGAGGGCATGGTCCAGCAGTGGATCGATGCCGATGCCGATGCCGACGCAGGCGCGGGGGACGGGGCCGGCGGGGACGGCGCGCTGCTGGCCCTGGTCGACGGCGAGGAGGCCGGGGAGGGCTGGCGGCCGGTCGCCTTCGCGGAGGTCGGCGGCGGGCGCACCGCCCTGCTGGTGCACGCCGACGACGAGCGGCTGCGACGGCTCGCCGTGCTCGACGCCGTGATCAACAACGGCGACCGCAAGGGCGGCCACCTGCTGCCGGGCGGGGACGGACGGCTCTACGGGATCGACCACGGGGTCTCCTTCCACGTCGAGGACAAGCTGCGGACCCTGCTGTGGGGGTGGGCGGGGGAGCCGCTCACCGAGGAGGCGGTGGCGGTGCTCGGCTCGCTCTCCGGGCAGCTCGCGGAGGGAGGCCCCCTCGCCACCCGGCTGGCCGAACTGATCACTCCCGCCGAGCTGGCCGCCGTACGGGACCGGGTGGCGGTACTGCTGGGTACCGGGACGCATCCGGAGCCGTCCGGGCAGTGGCCGTCGATCCCCTGGCCGCCGGTCTGAGTCCGGCAGGCAGCCGAAGCCGGCGGGCGCGCACGGATCCAGCCGGCCCGCAAGAGCGCGGAACCGGCCATTCCCGGTAACGGTGCAGGTCCGGTTCGTTTACGGAACATCCGTCCGGTTAGGCTCGAGGCATGCATGCCTGGCCCGCTTCTGAGGTCCCCGCCCTGCCCGGCAAGGGCCGCGACCTCCAGATCCACGACACCGCGACCGGCGGACTGATCACCCTCAGTCCCGGTCCCGTCGCCCGTATCTACGTCTGCGGTATCACCCCGTACGACGCGACCCACATGGGTCACGCGGCGACCTACAACGCGTTCGACCTCGTTCAGCGCGTGTGGCTCGACACCAAGCGGCAGGTCCACTACGTCCAGAACGTGACCGACGTGGACGATCCGCTGCTGGAGCGGGCGCTGCGCGACGGCCATGACTGGACCGAGCTGGCGGAGCGCGAGACCGCGCTGTTCCGCGAGGACATGACCGCCCTGCGGATGCTGCCGCCGCAGCACTACGTCGGCGCGGTCGAGGCCATACCGGGGATCGTGCCGCTGGTGGAACGCCTGCGGGACGCGGGTGCCGCCTACGAGCTCGACGGCGACATCTACTTCTCCGTCGAGGCCGACCGGCACTTCGGCACCGTCTCCCGGCTCGACGCCGAGGCGATGCGCCTGCTGTCGGCGGAGCGCGGCGGCGACCCGGAGCGGCCCGGCAAGAAGAACGCCCTCGACCCGATGCTGTGGATGGCGGCCCGGGACGGGGAGCCGAGCTGGGACGGCGGCTCGCTGGGGCGCGGCCGCCCCGGCTGGCACATCGAGTGCGTCGCCATCGCGCTGGAGCACCTCGGGATGGGCTTCGACATCCAGGGCGGCGGATCGGACCTCGCCTTCCCGCACCACGAGATGGGCGCCTCGCACGCCCAGGTGCTGACCGGCGAGTTCCCGATGGCCAAGGCGTACGTGCACGCGGGCATGGTCGCGCTGCACGGCGAGAAGATGTCGAAGTCGAAGGGCAACCTGGTCTTCGTCTCGGCACTGCGCCGGGCCGGCACGGACCCGGTGGCGATCCGCCTCGCCCTGCTCTCCCACCACTACCGGGCCGACTGGGAGTGGACCGACGCGGTCCTCGCCGAGGCGGAGGCCCGCCTGGGCCGCTGGCGCGCGGCGGTGTCCCGGCCCGACGGCCTGCCGGCCGACGGCCTCGTCGAGGAGGTCCGCGAGGCCCTGGCCAACGACCTGGACGCCCCGGCGGCCCTCGCGGCGGTCGACCGCTGGGTCGAGCGCCAGCTCGCGACGGACGGCGAGGACGAGTCCGCCCCCGGGCTGGTCTCCCGCACGGTGGACGCCCTGCTGGGCGTCGCACTGTAGCCGCTGCGCGGGGCGATTTCCCCTCCCCGCACGAAGGCCGGTGGGCCGGAACTGCTCAGCAGTTCCGGCCCACCGGCCTTCGTGGTGCGGGGGCCCGCCGGGGGTCAGCCCGACGAGTCCTCGTCGGGGTCCGCCGGCCCCTCGGGCCCGGGCTTCGGTTTCGGCTGGGGGCGGCCGCCGCTCGACGGGTCGCGGATGTACGAGCCGTCACCCGGGCCGCCCTGGTCGGGCGCGGGGTCACGCCGCCGCAGGTACCGCTCGAACTCGCGGGCGATGGCCTCGCCGGACGCCTCCGGCAGGTCCGCCGTGTCCCGGGCCTCCTCCAGCGTCTGCACGTACTCCGCGACCTCGCTGTCCTCCGCCGCCAGCTGGTCCACGCCCAGCTGCCACGCCCGCGCGTCCTCCGGCAGCTCGCCCAGCGGGATCCGGATGTCGATCAGGTCCTCAAGGCGGTTGAGGAGGGCCAGCGTCGCCTTGGGGTTCGGCGGCTGCGAGACGTAGTGGGGGACCGCCGCCCACAGCGAGACGGCCGGGACGCCGGCGTGGGTGCAGGCCTCCTGCAGGATGCCGACGATGCCCGTCGGGCCCTCGTACCGGGTCTCCTCCAGGTCCATGGTCCGCGCCAGGTCAGGGTCGGAGGTGACCCCGCTGACCGGCACCGGCCGCGTGTGCGGGGTGTCACCCAGCAGCGCGCCCAGGATGACCACCATCTCGACGCCCAGCTCGTGGGCGAAGCCGAGGAGCTCGTTGCAGAAGGACCGCCAGCGCATGGACGGTTCGATGCCCCGCACCAGGACCAGGTCGCGCGGCTTCGCCCCGCCGATCCGGACCACCGACAGCCGGGTCGTCGGCCAGGTGATCTTGCGTACGCCGTTGTCCAGCCACACCGTCGGACGGTTGACCTGGAAATCGTAGTAGTCCTCGGCGTCCAGCGCCGCGAAGACCTCGCCCTTCCATTCCCGGTCCAGATGCGCGACCGCACCGGAGGCCGCGTCGCCCGCGTCGTTCCAGCCTTCGAACGCGGCCACCATGACCGGGTCGATCAGCTCGGGCACGCCCTCAAGCTCGATCACCCAGGTCTCCTTCCGAAGTTCCTCGTGTACAAGGGGTCAGCCTATGCCTTGAGGGGACGGCCGCCACACCCCGCGTGAAGCCATGACGAAGGGGCGGTTCCTCTCGGAACCGCCCCTGCCCAGTGGCCGCGTGGGCTACGCCTTCGCGGCCAGCATCTCCGCCACCCGCGCGCGCACGGCGTCGTCGTCGAGGCCGCGTACGGTCACCGTCGTACGGCGGCGCAGCACGTCGTCCACCGTCTCAGCCCACTCGTAGTCGCGGGCGTAGGCGACCTGCGCCCAGATCTCCGGGCCGTCCTCGTGGATCCGCTCGCCCAGCGAGGGGTCCTCGTTGACCAGGCGGGCGATGTCGAAGGCCAGCGAGCCGTAGTGGGAGGCCAGGTGCCGGGCGGTGAGCGGGTCCATCCGCATGCCCGGCTCGCGGTCCACCAGCAGGCGGTGCGCGACCGCGTTGGGGTTGGCGACGCCGGGCAGCGGGACCCGGCGCACCAGGGACTTCACCGGCTCCATGTCCTCGGTCAGCGGGCTGCCCGGCAGCTTGGACAGCTTGTCCATGACCACGCGGCCGATGTGCCGGTAGGTGGTCCACTTGCCGCCGGCCACCGACAGCATGCCGCCGCGGCCCTCGGTGACGACCGTCTCGCGCTTGGCCTGCGCCACGTTGCCCGGGCCGCCGGGGAGCACCCGCAGGCCGGCGAAGGCGTAGGTCATCAGGGAGCGGTCGAGGTCGGTGTCCTTGATGGAGAACGCGGCCTCGTCGAGGATCTGCTGGATGTCGGCCTCGGTGGCCTGCACGTCCGCCGGGTCGCCCTCGTACTGGGTGTCGGTGGTGCCGAGCAGGAGCTGGTCCTCCCACGGCAGGGCGAAGGTGATGCGGTACTTGTCGATCGGGGTGGCCATGGCGGCCTTCCACGGGGACTTGCGCTTCATCACGATGTGCGCGCCCTTGGAGAGCCGGATCGACGGCATCGAGTGCTTGTCTTCCATGCGCCGCAGGTGGTCCACCCACGGGCCGGTGGCGTTGAGCACGACGCGCGCGTCGATCCCGAACTCGGTGCCGTCCAGGCGGTCCCTGAGCTCGGCGCCGGTGACCCGGCCCTGCGTCATGCGCAGGCCGGTGACCTCGGCGTGGTTGAGGACGACGGCGCCGGACTCGACGGCCGCGCGGACCGTCATGACCGCGACGCGGGAGTCGTTCATCTGGTGGTCGTAGTAGACCGCGACGGCCTTGAGGTTGTCCGTCTTCAGGCCGGGGTTGTCGGCGGCGGCACGGGCCGGGGATATGACCTTGCCCATGCCGTCGCCGAAGGCCGAGAGGGCGGAGTACGCGAACACACCCGCGCCCAGCTTGGCCGCACCCACCGGACCGCCCTTGTAGACCGGCAGGTAGAAAGTGAGCGGGTTGACCAGGTGCGGGGCCACGTCCTTGGCCAGCACCCGCCGCTCGTGGTGGTTCTCGGCGACCAGCTTGACCGCGCCGGTCTGCAGGTAGCGCAGACCGCCGTGGACCAGCTTGGAGGAGGCCGAGGAGGTGGCGCCGGCGAAGTCGCCGGCGTCCACCATGGCGACCCGCAGGCCCGACTGCGCGGCGTGCCAGGCAACCGAGGTGCCCAGGATTCCGCCACCGACGACCAGCAGGTCGTACGTGGCCTTCGCCAGCTGTTCGCGGGTCTCGGCACGGCTCGCGTGGGAACCGGCGGTCGGGTGCGTGCCCAGGGCGGGCACGCTCTGCGGGCTGCTCATTGTCTTAGCTCCTCGTCGTCGCTTGCGCCGGCCGCGGTGCGGTGGGCCGGCATCGTTGCGTCAGCCGGTTGAGGTCAGCTGGCGTCTTCGTCGTCGACCCAGCCCATGGTCCGCTCAACGGCCTTGAGCCAGCTCTTGTACTCGCGCTCCCGCTGGTCGGCGGGCATCCGCGGGGTCCACTCCGCGGCCCGGCGCCAGTTGGCGCGCAGCGCGTCGGTGTCGGGCCAGAAGCCGACGGCCAGGCCGGCGGCGTAGGCGGCACCGAGGCAGGTGGTCTCGGCGACCATCGGACGGACCACGGGGGCGTCCAGGAAGTCCGAGAGGGTCTGCATCAGCAGGTTGTTGGAGGTCATGCCGCCGTCGACCTTGAGGGCCGCGAGCTCGACGCCCGAGTCCTTGGTCATGGCGTCGGTGATCTCACGGGTCTGCCAGGCGGTGGCCTCCAGCACGGCACGGGCGATGTGCGCCTTGGTGACGTACCGGGTGAGGCCGGCGATCACACCGCGGGCGTCGGAACGCCAGTACGGGGCGAACAGGCCGGAGAAGGCGGGCACGAAGTAGGCGCCGCCGTTGTCCTCGACGGAGGATGCCAGGGTCTCGATCTCGGCCGCGGACTTGATCAGGCCCATCTGGTCGCGCATCCACTGGACGAGCGAGCCGGTGACGGCGATGGAGCCCTCCAGGGCGTAGACCGGCTTCTGGTCGCCGATCTGGTAGCCGACCGTGGTCAGCAGGCCGCTGTAGGAGTTGATGATCTTGTCGCCGGTGTTCATCAGCATGAACGTTCCGGTGCCGTAGGTGGACTTGGCCTCGCCCTCGGCGAAACAGGTCTGGCCGAACAGGGCGGCCTGCTGGTCGCCCAGCGCGGAGGCGACGGGGATGCCCGCGAGCACGCCCTCCTCGACCTCGCCGTAGACCTCGGCGGAGGACCGGATCTCCGGCAGCACGGAGGCCGGGATGTCCATGGACTGCAGGATGCGCTCGTCCCAGGCCAGGTCGTGCAGGTTCATCAGCATGGTGCGGGAGGCGTTGGTGACGTCGGTGACGTGCCGGCCGCCGTTCACACCGCCGGTCAGGTTCCAGATGACCCAGGTGTCCATGGTGCCGAAGAGGATGTCCCCGGCCTCGGCGCGCTCGCGCAGGCCCTCGACGTTGTCGAGCAGCCAGCGGACCTTGGGGCCGGAGAAGTACGAGGCCAGGGGCAGGCCGGTCTCGCGGCGGAAGCGGTCCTGGCCGACGTTGCGGCCGAGCTCCTTGCACAGCGCGTCGGTGCGGGTGTCCTGCCAGACCAGCGCGTTGTGCACCGGCTCGCCGGTGTTCTTGTCCCACAGGACGGTGGTCTCGCGCTGGTTGGTGATGCCGACAGCCTTGACGTCGGCGGAGGTGATGCCGGCCTTGGCGATGGCCCCGGCGACGACCTCCTGGACGTTGGTCCAGATCTCCGTGGCGTCGTGCTCCACCCAGCCCGGCTTCGGGAAGATCTGCTCGTGCTCCTTCTGGTCCACGGCGACGATGCGGCCGTCGCGGTCGAAGACGATGCAGCGGGAGGAGGTGGTGCCCTGGTCGATCGCGGCGATGAAGGGGCCGGTGCTGGTGGTCATGTGGCTGCTCCTGGCAAGTCTCGTGAGTGGGCGGATGCCGGGGCCGACCGGCGGGGCCGGTCGGCACGCCGACGGATCAGCAGATCAGCGGATCAGGCGAACGCGAGGTTGTACAGACCGCCGGCGAGTACGGCGCCGATGAGCGGGCCGACCACCGGGATCCAGGAGTACCCCCAGTCCGAACCGCCCTTGTTGGGCAGCGGGAGCAGGGCGTGCACGATGCGCGGACCGAGGTCACGGACCGGGTTGATGGCGTAGCCGGTCGGGCCGCCGAGCGAGAGGCCGATGCCGACGACCACGAAGGAGGTGATCAGCACGCCGATGACACCGAGGCCCTTGCCGTCGCCCTGCAGACCCTGGGTGAGGATCGCGATGATCAGGACGGCCGTGCCGATGATCTCGGTGGCGAGGTTCTGGACGACATTGCGGATCTCGGGGCCGGTGGAGAAGATTCCCAGGACCGGGCCGGCCTGGTCGTGCGGGTGCGGGTCCTCGGGACCGAGCGTGGCGTCCTTGATGTGCTCCGGGTCGGAGAGGTGCACCTGGAACTGCCCGTAGTAGGCGATCCACATCAGCACGGAGCCGAGCATCGCGCCGAGCAGCTGGCCGGCCAGGTAGACGGGGACGTCGCCCCACTCGCCGTTGGTGACGGCGATGCCGACCGTGACGGCCGGGTTCAGGTGCGCGCCGGAGAGCGGCGCGGACACGTAGGCCGCGATCAGGACGGCGAAGCCCCAGCCGAAGGTGATGGCGAGCCAGCCCGCGCCGCGGGCCTTGGAGCTCTTGAGGGTCAGCGCGGCGCAGACGCCACCGCCGAGCAGTGTGAGCAGGGCGGTACCGATGGTCTCGCCGATGAAGATGTCGGAGCTGGTCACCCGCGACTCCTTTGTCGTACGTCCAGGGGGTGAGGGGACCCCGGATCCCGCCCGGGTCCCACGCACTGGGTCAGTGCTGTTCCGGTCCCGGCCTTGTCACACCCTAGCGCGTATTGCCGGTAGGTGTTCGACAATGCCGACCGATGAACGGCAGTTTTCCGGCCAGGTGAAGAACGCGTCAAGGTCTGGCCAGGCCAGATTCCGGATCGTTACCACTCGGTACGATCGCCCAAATTCAGCCACCTGGATGGCGTGACGTGGCTGAAAATGCTCAAAAAACGCCAAAAGAGGCCACAGAGTGGCCTCCTGGCAGAGAAGGGGAAGGTCAGAACCGGCCCGCGCCGAGATCGCGGGAAACCGCCCTTGCGCAGTCGCGGACCGCCGCCACCAGGGCCGCGCGCGGCTCTCCCGGCTCCCCGCAGACCCGCTCCACGGCACCCGCGACGGCCACCGCGCCCACCGGCATCCGCCGCCGGTCGTGGATCGGCGCCGCCACCGAGGCGATGCCCTCCCAGGTCTCCTCCACGTCCGCCGCCCAGCCGCGCGCCCGGGTCAGCGACAGCACCGCCTCGAAGCCCTCCAGGTCGGTGACCGTCCGCGGGGTGAACGCCTCCCGCTCCGCCTCCACCGCCTCGCTGTGCGCCACCGGGTCGTACGCCGACAGCACCTTGCCCAGGGCCGTGCAGTGCAGCGGCTGCATGGCCCCGACCTCCAGCACCTGCCGGCTGTCGTCCGGCCGGAACACGTGGTGCATGATCAGCACCCCGCTCTGGTGCAGCACGCCCACGTACACGCTCTCGCCACTCGCCCGCGCCAGGTCGTCCGTCCACACCAGTGCCCGCGCGCGCAGCTCGTGCACGTCCAGATAGCTGTTGCCCAGCCGCAGCAGCTCTGCGCCCAGCTGGTAGCGGCCGGACGCCGGGTCCTGCTCGACGAAGCCCTCCGCCTGCAGGGTGCGCAGGATCCCGTGCGCCGTACCCTTGGCCAGCCCCAGGGCGGAGGCCACGTCGGACAGGCCGAGCCTGCGCTCGCCGCCCGCCAGGAGCCGCAGCATCGCAGCGGCTCGTTCGAGCGACTGGATGTTCCGTGCCATCGCGGGGCCTCCTGGGAGCGGTGTGGAGCGGGTAGGGCTGGTGAAGACGTCATTCGACAATGTCGAACTCTATCGGCCGATGCCGACCTTGCGCAGGACCGGGGCGACGGGCGGCACCGGACCGGACCGGCCGTCCCCGCGCACAGGATGCCTGTCCGCCCCGTGGGACACCCGCACCGGGGGCGGGCCCGCACGGTTACCCTGACCGCGTACACCCTTGTCAGAAGGGTGTAAAGCCGACAGCCGTCGCATCCCAGGGAGCACACCATGGCCTCGTTGCCGAACCCGTCCGCCGACACCCGTGCCCGGGCAGAAGCCCTCCGCGAGGCACTCGCCACCCGCGTGGTGGTCGCCGACGGAGCCATGGGAACGATGCTCCAGGCGCAGGACCCCTCACTGGAGGACTTCCAGCAGCTCGAAGGCTGCAACGAGGTCCTGAACGTCACCCGCCCCGACATCGTCCGCTCCGTGCACGAGGAGTACTTCTCCGCCGGGGTCGACTGCGTCGAGACCAACACCTTCGGCGCCAACTTCGCCGCGCTCGCCGAGTACGACATCGCCGACCGCAACTTCGAGCTGTCCGAGGCCGGCGCCCGGATCGCCCGCCAGGTCGCCGACGAGTTCACCGCCTCCACCGGCCGCCAGCGCTGGGTGCTCGGCTCGATCGGCCCGGGCACCAAGCTGCCCACCCTCGGCCACATCTCGTACGCCACCATCCGCGACGCCTACCAGATCAACGCCGAGGGCCTGCTGGCGGGCGGCGCCGACGCCCTGCTGGTGGAGACCACCCAGGACCTCCTCCAGACCAAGGCCTCGCTGATCGGCGCCCGCCGCGCCATGGACGCCTTCGGCGTCTCCGTACCGCTGATCTGTTCGGTCACCGTGGAGACCACCGGCACCATGCTGCTCGGCTCCGAGATCGGCGCCGCCCTGACCTCGCTCGAGCCGCTCGGCATCGACATGATCGGCCTGAACTGCGCCACCGGCCCCGCGGAGATGAGCGAGCACCTGCGCTACCTCGCCCGCAACGCCCGCATCCCGCTCTCCTGCATGCCCAACGCCGGCCTGCCGGTCCTCACCAAGGACGGCGCCCACTACCCGCTCTCGCCGAGCGAGCTCGCCGACGCCCAGGAGACCTTCGTCCGCGAGTACGGCCTCTCCCTGATCGGCGGCTGCTGCGGCACCACCCCCGAGCACCTCCGCCAGGTCGCCGAACGCGTCCACGGCCTGGCCCCCGCCGTCCGCGAGCCGCGCCCCGAGCCCGGCGCCGCCTCCCTGTACCAGACCGTCCCGTTCCGGCAGGACACCTCGTACATGGCGATCGGCGAGCGGACGAACGCGAACGGGTCGAAGAAGTTCCGCGAGGCCATGCTCGAAGCCCGCTGGGACGACTGCGTGGAGATGGCCCGGGACCAGATCCGCGAGGGCGCGCACATGCTCGACCTCTGCGTGGACTACGTGGGCCGGGACGGCGTCGCGGACATGGAGGAACTCGCGGGCCGTTTCGCGACCGCGTCCACGCTGCCGATCGTGCTGGACTCCACCGAGGTCGACGTCATCCAGGCCGGCCTGGAGAAGCTCGGCGGACGCGCCGTCATCAACTCCGTCAACTACGAGGACGGCGACGGCCCCGAGTCCCGCTTCGCCAAGGTCACCCGGCTGGCCCAGGAGCACGGCGCGGCGCTGATCGCGCTGACCATCGACGAGGAGGGCCAGGCCCGCACCGTCGAGACGAAGGTCGCCATCGCCGAGCGCCTCATCGACGACCTGACGCAGAACTGGGGCATCCGCGAGGCGGACATCCTCATCGACACCCTGACCTTCACCATCTGCACCGGTCAGGAGGAGTCCCGCAAGGACGGCATCGCCACCATCGAGGCGATCCGGGAGCTCAAGCGGCGCCACCCGGAGGTGCAGACCACCCTCGGTCTGTCGAACATCTCCTTCGGCCTGAACCCGGCCGCCCGCATCCTGCTCAACTCCGTGTTCCTGGACGAGTGCGTGAAGGCGGGCCTGGACTCGGCGATCGTGCACGCCTCGAAGATCCTGCCGATCGCCCGGTTCGACGAGGAGCAGGTCACCACCGCCCTGGACCTGATCTACGACCGGCGTGCGGAGGGCTATGACCCGCTGCAGAAGCTGATGGCCCTGTTCGAGGGCGCGACCGCGAAGTCGCTGAAGGCGGGCAAGGCGGAGGAGCTGGCCGCGCTGCCGCTGGAGGAGCGGCTGCAGCGGCGGATCATCGACGGCGAGAAGAACGGCCTGGAGGCCGACCTCGACGAGGCGCTGAAGGACCGCCCGGCCCTCGACATCGTCAACGACACCCTGCTGGAGGGCATGAAGGTCGTCGGCGAGCTCTTCGGCTCCGGCCAGATGCAGCTGCCGTTCGTGCTGCAGTCCGCCGAGGTCATGAAGACCGCGGTGGCCTACCTGGAGCCGCACATGGAGAAGTCCGACGCCGAGGGCAAGGGCACGATCGTGCTGGCCACGGTGCGCGGTGACGTCCACGACATCGGCAAGAACCTGGTGGACATCATCCTGTCCAACAACGGCTACAACGTGGTCAACCTGGGCATCAAGCAGCCCGTCTCGGCGATCCTGGAAGCCGCCGAGGAACACCGCGCCGACGTCATCGGCATGTCCGGCCTGCTGGTCAAGTCCACCGTGATCATGAAGGAGAACCTGGAGGAGCTCAACCAGCGCAAGCTGGCCGCCGACTACCCGGTCATCCTCGGCGGTGCCGCCCTCACCCGCGCCTACGTCGAGCAGGACCTCCACGAGATCTACGAGGGCGAAGTCCGCTACGCCCGCGACGCCTTCGAGGGCCTCCGCCTCATGGACGCCCTGATCGCCGTCAAGCGCGGCGTGCCCGGCGCCGCCCTGCCCGAGCTCAAGCAGCGCCGCGTCGCCAAGCGCGAGGTGCCCCTGCCGGTGACGGAGGAGCCCGAGAGCGGAGTCCGTTCCGACGTCGCCACCGACAACCCGGTGCCCACCCCGCCGTTCTGGGGCACCCGCGTCATCAAGGGCATCGGCCTGAAGGACTACGCCTCCTGGCTCGACGAGGGCGCCCTGTTCAAGGGCCAGTGGGGCCTCAAGCAGGCCCGCGCAGGCGGCCCGACGTACGAGGAGCTCGTCGAGACCGAAGGCCGGCCGCGGCTGCGCGGCCTGCTGGACAAGCTGCACACCGAGAACCTGCTGGAAGCAGCCGTGGTCTACGGCTACTTCCCGTGCG
Source organism: Streptomyces sp. NPDC048603 (assembly GCF_043199475.1). NCBI lineage: Bacteria > Bacillati > Actinomycetota > Actinomycetes > Kitasatosporales > Streptomycetaceae > Streptomyces > Streptomyces sp. NPDC048603. The sequence goes on from NZ_JBICVY010000013.1 coordinate 104,863, forward strand.
TCTCCAAGGGCGACGACCTGATCATCCTGGACGAGCAGGGCAACGAGCGGACCCGCTTCACCTTCCCCCGGCAGCGCCGCGGCCGCCGCCTCTGCCTCGCCGACTTCTTCCGTCCCGAGGAGTCCGGCGAGACCGACGTGGTCGGCCTCCAGGTGGTCACGGTGGGCTCGAAGATCGGTGAGGCCACCGCCAAGCTGTTCGCCTCCGACTCCTACCGCGAGTACCTCGAACTCCACGGCCTGTCCGTGCAGCTCGCCGAGGCCCTCGCCGAGTACTGGCACGCCCGCGTCCGCGCCGAGCTCGGCTTCGCCGGCGAGGACCCCGCCGACGTCGAGGACATGTTCGCCCTGAAGTACCGCGGCGCCCGCTTCTCCCTCGGCTACGGCGCCTGCCCCGACCTGGAGGACCGCGCGAAGATCGCCGACCTGCTCCAGCCGGAGCGGATCGGGGTCCACCTGTCCGAGGAGTTCCAGCTCCACCCCGAGCAGTCCACCGACGCGATCGTCATCCACCACCCCGAAGCGAAGTATTTCAACGCACGCTGAGGCAGACCGGCGTACACTGGTCGGTCCCATACAGGCCGGTCGCCTGTTCCCTCCGGCACGCACCCCGCGTGCCGCCCGGGGGAAGAGGTGGCCGGCCTTCTCGTCCCTTCAGAGAGGTGCGCCACATGACCAGCGCCGTATCCGCCTCCGTCGCGCGCACGGCCGACGGCTCGGCCCTCCAGGCGGTGCTGCTCGACATGGACGGGACGCTCGTCGACACCGAGGGCTTCTGGTGGGACGCCGAAGTCGACGCCTTCGCCGAACTCGGGCACCGGCTCGACGAATCCTGGCGCGACATCGTCGTCGGCGGGCCGATGAGCCGGAGCCTGGGCTTCCTGATCGAGGCCACCGGCGCGGACATCTCCCTCGCCGAGATGTCCGTACTGCTCAACGAGCGGTTCGAGGCCCGCATCGCCGAGCGCGTACCGCTCATGCCCGGCGCCGAGCGCCTGCTCACCGAACTCGCCCGGCACAACGTGCCCACCGCCCTGGTCTCCGCCTCCCACCGCCGGGTCATCGACCGCATCCTGCTCTCCCTGGGACCCGAGCGGTTCGCCCTCACCGTCGCCGGGGACGAAGTGGCACGCACCAAGCCGCACCCCGACCCGTACCTGTTCGCCGCCCAGTCCCTCGGCGCCCACCCCTCCCGGTGCGCCGTCGTCGAGGACACCGCCACCGGGGTCGCCGCCGCCGAGGCCGCCGGCTGCCGGGTCGTGGCCGTACCCTCCGTGGGCCGGATCGACCCCGCGCCGGGCCGGACCATCGTCGGCTCTCTGGAGGACATCGACCTCTCGTTCCTCCGGTCGCTGATCACCCGGATGAACTGAACAGGCACCCTCCGTACCCGCGTACGCCGAACGGAACGCGGCCCATGCCCCGGTGTCACGGAAGGATCTCTCGCGCAGGGTGCCGGAGGCCGAAATTCCATCCCGTGTCGGGCGGGATGTCCGGGTGACCTTGGTCACCCGCGGCAGGCCCGCCCGGCCCCGTTCGGGCCCCCGCGCCGTTCCCTTGTGTCCGGATTGATCAGCTCCTGACCGAATCTGCCGAGAGCCTTGGATACGCAGGCAGTTCGGACCCATCACCCAGCGATTACAGGCCCGCCGTGGGTGGTTCCAGCCATCCCTTCCCGGACCACTATGGTCGTCGCGGGCACTTCGCCGCACCTCAGCCGTTCCGGACACATACCCACGTGCCGGAACTGCGTGGACCGATCGTCACAACACCGGCCCGATCGTTCCGCCCAGAACGGGCGAATCGCGAAATGCCCTCAGTACCGCAGTGACCAAGCGCCGGTCGAGGGAGAACGTCCAGCATGAACCGCAAGACCCTGGTGCTGACGGCCGCAGCCGGCCTGCTCACCCCCGCGCTGACCGCCTGCGGCAGCACCAGCGGAGCGGGAGCGGGATCCGGAGCGATCGTGGTCGGCACCACCGACCGGTTCGAGGCCTCCGCATCCGCGCCCGCACCCTTCGACCCGGCCCACGCCTACGACGCCGGCGCCTGGAACGTCCTCCGCCAGACCGTCCAGACCCTCATGCACACCCCCCGCGGCGGCGGCCAGCCCGTCCCCGAAGCGGCCTCCAAGTGCCACTTCACCGACAAGGCCAACCAGACCTACCGCTGCACCCTGCGGCCCGGCATGAAGTTCGCCAACGGTGACCCGCTCACCGCCGAGGACGTCAAGTTCTCCATCGACCGGGTCCTCGCCATCAAGGACGAGAACGGCCCCTCCTCCCTCCTCTCCACCCTCGACCGGGTCGAGACCAAGGGCGAGGACACCGTCGTCTTCCGACTGAAGACCCCCGACGCGACCTTCCCGCACAAGCTCTCCACCCCCGCCGCGGGCATCGTCAACCAGAAGACCTACGACGCCCGCAGGCTCCGCGACGGCTTCCAGATCGACGGCTCCGGCCCGTACACCATGAAGGCCGAGGTCAAGGGCGACAAGCTGGTCCGCGCCGTCTTCACCCGCAACCCGAACTACCAGGGCGACCTCAAGCCGCAGAACGACAAGGTCGAACTGCGCACCTTCGAGGACTCCGACTCCATGGGCACGGCACTCACCGACGGCAAGATCCACGTGGTCTCCCGCACCCTGTCGCCCGCCCAGATCAAGGAACTCTCCACCAACCCGCCCAAGGGCGTCCGGCTGGTGCCCCTGCCCGGCCTGGAGATCCGCTACATCGGCTTCAACACCGACGCGCCCGCGGTCAAGGACAAGGCCGTCCGCCAGGCCCTCGCCACCGCCGTCGACCGCGGCCGGCTCATCAACAAGGTCTACGGCAAGAGCGCCCAGCCGCTCTACTCCCTCGTCCCCGCCGGCGTCCCCGGCCACGTCAACTCGTTCTTCAACAAGTACGGCGAGGCCGACACCCAGACCGCCGCGAACCTGCTGCGCACGGCCGGCATCAAGACCCCGGTCAAGCTGACCCTGAACTACACCACCGACCACTACGGCGACGGCACGGCCGCCGAGTTCGAGGAGCTCAAGGCCCAGCTCAACGCCACCAAGCTGTTCGACGTCACCGTCCAGGGCAAGGAATGGGCGGACTTCCGCCCCGCCCAGAAGCAGGGCGACTACGCCGCCTACGGGCTCGGCTGGTTCCCCGACTACACCGACGCCGACAACTTCCTCGCTCCCTTCCTGGAGCAGGACAACTTCCTGGGCACGCCGTACGCGAACAGCACGGTGCGCACCAAGCTCATCCCCGAGTCCCGGCGCGCGGCCGACCGCACCCTCGCCGCGCCCGCCGTCGAGGAGATGCAGAACATCGTCGCCGAGGACGTGCCCGTCCTGCCGCTCTGGCAGGGCAAGCAGTACGTCGCCGCACGCGACGGCATCACCGGAGTGGAGTGGTCCGTGAACTCCATCTCCGACCTTCAGCTGTGGGAACTCGGCCGGGGCATGCGGGGCTGACACTGCGGCAACCGGCCGTCGGAACCGCGGTCGGCGGAACAAGGCGTACAAGAACTGTGAAGGACACTCGCGTGAAGATTCGTAACCAGTGGTTGGCGGCCCCGCTCGGCGCGGCCACCGCAGCTGCCCTGCTCAGCGGTTGCGGCTCGCAGGAAGGCCCGGCCGACGGCGACGGCAAGTCCGTGGTCATGGGAATGTCCGACGAGGTCAAGGCCACCGACCCGGCATCCGGCTACGACCCCGGCTCCTGGCTGCTGTTCAACAACGTCTTCCAGTCGCTGCTGCACTTCCCCAAGGGCGCCACCGCCCCCGCCCCCGACGCCGCCGAGACCTGCGGCTTCAAGGGCAGTGACAGCAAGGTGTACACCTGCACCCTGCGCACCGGCCTCAAGTTCAGCAACGGCAACGCGCTCACCTCCAAGGACGTCAAGTTCTCCTTCGAGCGCACGCTGAAGATCAACGACGAGAACGGCCCGGCCGTCATGCTGACGTCCATAGCCGGAATCGACACGCCCGACGACAAGACCGTCACCTTCCGCCTGAAGACCCCCGACGCGACCTTCCCCAGCAAGATCGCCTCCGGTGCCGGCTCCATCGTCGACCACACCGAGTACCCGGCCGACAAGCTGCGCACCGACGGCAAGGCCGTCGGCTCCGGCGTCTACAAGCTGGACTCCTTCGGCGACAAGTCGGCGAGCCTCTCCGTCAACTCCTCCTACACCGGCCAGGCCAAGGCGAAGAACAACGGCGTCACCATCAAGTTCTTCGACGGCGACCAGACCGCGCTGAAGAAGGCCCTCGAGGACGGCCAGGTCGACTTCGCCTTCCGCGGCCTGGACCCCAAGGACATCCCCAACCCCGCCGCCTCCACCGGCACCGACGGCAAGCCCTCCGCTATCCAGGGCACCGGAGCCGAGGTCTCGCACCTCGTCTTCAACATGAACGACCCGGTCGCCGGCAAGCTCCCGGTCCGCAAGGCCATGGCCTACCTCCTGGACCGCGAAGCCCTCGTCAGGAACGTCCACCAGGGCACCGCCACCCCGCTGTACTCCATCGTCCCGGCGGGCATCGGCGGCCACACCACCCCGTTCTTCGACAAGTACGGCTCCTCCCCGCAGGCCGACAAGGCCAAGGAGGTCCTGGACAAGGGCGGCATCAAGGGCAAGGTCAAGCTGACCCTGTGGTCCACCCCCAGCCGCTACGGCCCCGCCACCGGCCGTGACCTCGAGGTCATCGCCAAGCAGCTCAACGACAGCGGCCTCTTCCAGGCCGACGTCAAGTCGAGCGAGTTCGACCAGTACGAGAAGGACATCGAGGCCGGCAAGTACGGCGTCTACGTCCGCGGCTGGGTCCCGGACTACCCCGACGCGGACAACTTCACCGCGCCGTTCTTCGGCAAGGACAACGTGCTGAAGAACAACTACAACAACAAGGAAATCACCGAGAAGATCATCCCGCAGACCTCGGCCGTTTCCGACCGCACCTCCATCAGCACCGACTACGCCCGCCTCCAGGACATCGTCGCCGAGGAGATCCCGCTCCTCCCGCTGTGGCAGAGCAAGCAGTACGCGGTGGCCCGCCCCAACGTCACCGGCCTCCAGTGGTCGCTGGACGCCTCCACCGTCTTCCGCTTCTGGGAGATCTCCAAGGGCTGAGCCCGACCCCGCACACCGAGAGGGGCCGGACCGCGAGCGCGGTCCGGCCCCTCCGGCCTGTGCCCGTCCTACTGCGCGCCCGGGCGCACCAGCCCGCTCTCGTACGCGTACACCGCCGCCTGCACCCGGTCCCGCAGACCCAGCTTCGTCAGCACGTGCCCCACGTGCGTCTTCACCGTCGTCTCGCTGACGAACAGGTCCGCCGCGATCTCCGCGTTCGACAGGCCGCGCGATACCAGCTTCAGCACCTCGACCTCCCGCTCGGTCAGCGTCCCCAGCGAATCCGGTACCGCCTCCTCGCCCGAAGGCAGGTGCCCCGCGTACTTGTCCAGCAGCCGCCGCGTGATCGACGGCGCCAGCATGGCCTCACCCGCCGCGACCACCCGGATCGCCTGCACCAGTTCGTTCGCCGGAGCGTCCTTCAGCAGGAACCCGCTCGCCCCCGCACGCAGGGCCTCCACCACGTACTCGTCCAGGTCGAACGTGGTCAGAACCAGCACCTTCGCCGGCCCGTCCCGGCCCGGCCCGGTGATCTGCCGGGTCGCCTCCACCCCGTCCATCCGCGGCATCCGGATGTCCATCAGCACCACGTCCGGCTGCAGCGCCCGTACCTGGTCCAGGGCCTGCAGACCGTCCCCGGCCTCACCGACCACCGCGATGTCCCCCTCGGCCTCCAGGATCATCCGGAAGCCGGTACGCAACAGCGGCTGGTCGTCGACCAGAAGGACGCGGATCGCCACGGAAAACACCTCGATTTCGTGTCGGCGGACGACGCCCATTCTGCCCCGGCCCGATGATCAGGATTCCCCGGCCCGCGCCCCGCCCTCTTCCCCCCTCGGGATGACCACCAGAGGATAGGCCGGGGGAGTGCCCCCGAACTCGGGACACACCGACTGATGATCACACCATCCGCACAGCTTCGTCGGACGCGGCCGCCACTCACCCGTCTCCGTGGCCTCCTTGATCGCCTCCCACAGCGCGTGCAGCTTCCGCTCCACCCGCTCCAGGTCCCCCACCACCGGGTCGTACGTCAGCACCTGCCCGTTGCCCAGGTACACCAGCTGCAGCCGCCGCGGCACCACGCCCTTCAGCCGCCACACCACCAGCGCGTAGAACTTCATCTGGAACAGGGCGCCCTCGGCGTACTCCGGCCGCGGCGCCTTCCCCGTCTTGTAGTCGACGATCCGCACCTCACCCGTCGGCGCCACGTCCACCCGGTCGATGATCCCGCGCAGCCGCAGGCCCGACTCCAGCTCCGCCTCCACGAAGAACTCCCGCTCCACCGGCTCCAGCCGCGTCGGGTCCTCCAGCGTGAACCAGCGCTCCACCAGCGCCTCGGCCTCCGACAGCCAGCCTGCCAGCCGCTCACCGTCCGCGTCCTCCGCGAACAGCTCCGCCAGCTCCGGTTTCGCCTCCAGCAGCCGGTCCCACTGCCCCGGCACCAGCGCCTTCGCCCGCGGCACCGTCCGCTCCGCCGCCGGATGATCGAACAACCGCTCCAGCACTGCGTGCACCAGCGTCCCCCGGGTGGCCGCCGCACTCGGCTTCTCCGGCAACCGGTCGATCACCCGGAACCGGTACAGCAACGGACACTGCATGAAATCGCTCGCCCGCGAAGGGGACAGCGACACGGGCCGGGCAGCGGCACCGGAGGCATCCGCCACCGGCTCCGCGCCGGCCGGAACGGGACCGGGGCTCGTCGTCATGACAAAGACCCTACGACCCGCCACCGACAGCACCGCAATACCATCGACGGCAGCCCCCCTCGCACTGCATGATCGGAGCATCACCCCGAGCGACAACGGGGGGCCACCGGACCCCCGGCCACCGAACCGGCCGACGCACCCGAACGAAGGACAGCCGTGGCAGACACCGACGGAACCGGCGAGCGCACGGCCCGGCGCTCCGAACCGGGCGGCGGACTCCTCATGGGCCGCCCCTTCGGCGTACCCGTCTACGTCTCACCCAGCTGGTTCGTCGTCGCCGCCCTCCTCACCTGGATCTTCGGCGACCGACTCGACCAGGTCCTCCCCGGCCTCGGCGCCGTCCGCTACCTCGTCGCCCTCTTCTTCGCCGTCGCCTTCTACGCCTCCGTACTCGTCCACGAACTCGCCCACGCCGTCGCCGGACTCCGCTTCAAACTCACCGTCCGCCGGATCCAGCTCCAGTTCGTCGGCGGCGCCACCCACGTCGACGAGGCCGAGACCCCCGGCCGCGAATTCGTCCTCGCCTTCGTCGGCCCCCTGCTCTCGCTCGTCCTCGCCGCCGCCTTCTACCTCGGCATGACCGCCGTGGAACCCCGCACCATCCCCGGCGTCCTGCTCGCCGGCCTCATGATCGCCAACCTGATCGTCGCGGTCTTCAACCTCCTCCCCGGCCTCCCGCTCGACGGCGGACGCATGCTCCGCGCCCTGGTCTGGGCCCTCACCGGCCGCGCCATGGCCGGCACCGTCGCCGCCGCCTGGGTCGGCCGCGCCATCGCCGTCTCCGTCCTCCTCGGCCTCCCCCTCCTCACCGAGACCGGAGTCATCGGCGCCGGCGCCGACCAGACCAGCGGCATGGACACCGTCATGAACGCCCTCCTCGCCGCCATCCTCGCCGCGATCATGTGGACCGGCGCCGGCAACAGCCTCCGCATGGCACGCCTCCGCGAACACCTCCCCCAACTCCGCGCCCGCACCCTCACCCGCCGCGCCATCCCCGTCGAAGCCGCCACCCCCCTCTCCGAAGCCCTCCGCCGCGCCAACGAAGCCGGCGCCCGCGCCCTCGTCGTCACCGACGGCCACGGCAACCCCACGGCCATCGTCCGCGAGAGCGCCATCGCCTCCATCCCCGAACACCGCCGCCCCTGGGAAGCCGCCGGCAGCATCGCCCAGGACATCACCGACGGCATGAAGGTTTCAGCGGACCTCGCGGGCGAAGAACTCCTCGACCACCTCCGCACCACCCCCGCCACCGAATACCTCGTCACCGAAAGCGACGGAGCCATCTACGGCGTCCTGTCCACCCTCGACGTCGAGAAGGCCTTCTTCAAGGCCATGGCACGGCCCCACTCCTGAACCCAATACACTGGTCACATGTCCGAACCGACCGGTGCCGCCCGCCGACGCGGGCCCTTCAAGGTCGGGGACCAGGTCCAGCTCACCGACCCCAAGGGACGCCACTACACGTTCACGCTCGAAGCCGGGAAGAATTTCCACACCCACAAGGGTTCCTTCCCCCACGACGAGCTGATCGGCGCTCCCGAGGGCAGTGTTGTCCGTACCACGGGGAACGTCGCGTACCTCGCGCTGCGTCCCCTGCTCCCCGACTACGTCCTGTCCATGCCCCGCGGCGCCGCCGTGGTCTACCCCAAGGACGCGGGCCAGATCCTGGCTTTCGCGGACATCTTCCCCGGCGCCCGCGTCGTGGAAGCGGGCGTGGGCTCCGGCTCCCTCAGCAGCTTCCTGCTGCGCGCCATCGGCGACCAGGGCATGCTCCACAGCTACGAGCGGCGGGCCGACTTCGCCGAGATCGCCAAGGACAACGTCGAGCGCTACTTCGGCGGCCCCCACCCCGCGTGGCAGCTGACCGTCGGCGACCTCCAGGACAACCTGTCCGACACCGACGTCGACCGCGTCATCCTCGACATGCTCGCCCCCTGGGAGTGCCTCGAAGCGGTCAAGAAGGCCCTCGTCCCCGGCGGCATCCTCTGCTGCTACGTGGCGACCACCACCCAGCTGTCCAAGACCGTCGAGTCCATCCGCGAGATCGGCTGCTTCGCCGAACCGCAGCCCTGGGAATCGATGATCCGCAACTGGCACGTGGAAGGCCTGGCCGTCCGGCCCGACCACCGCATGATCGGCCACACCGGCTTCCTGGTCACCGCCCGGCGCCTCGCCGACGGCGTCGAGCCCCCGCTGCGCCGCCGCCGCCCCGCCAAGGGCGCCTACGGCGAGGACTACGAGGGCCCCGGCAGCGGCTCCGGCCGAGGCTGACCCACCCACAACCCCACGGCGCCGTGCCGCACTTCCCGCACCACACCGGGAACTGCAGCACGGCGCCTCCGCGTTACCCGCCTGGCCCCGCCACCCGCCGTGTGGGCAATCGTGCCGCCGGGCGATGGGGGTGCCCCCTGCTCGAGCGAAGCCGAGAGCTTGGGGGAGGGTGGGCACACGGCACCGCAGCCCCCGCACTCGCTCCGGACCCCGCCCCGCACCTGCGCCAAGGCCCCTGCCGCGCCCCGCCAAGCGGACCACGGACCCACCGGTTCCGCCCGGCGCAGCGGTATGGCACGATGCTGGCTCCCCGTCATCCCCCGCGCAGGAGACGCCCCCGTGCACAACCCCGCCGAGCCCGCACTCCCGCACAACGACGCCCGCCCCCTGCACTGGCTCGCCACCGCCGCCGCCATGGCCGCCGTCATAGCCGGCGCCGGACTCCTCCAGCCCACCGCCGTAGCCGGCACCCCAGGAACCCCCGGCAAACCCGGAACCCCCGCTTCCCGGATCGCGGCCCCCGACGCCGCACTCGCCCACTACCCCCTGGACTGCCGCGGCGGCCCCCACCAGATCACCGCCACCGCCCACGGCGACCTCGACGGAGACGGCCGGCCCGAGACCGTGGCCGCCGTACGCTGCGACGCCGGCCTCGGCACCCCGCCCAACGCCCTCTACGTCCTCACCCAGGGCACCGCCGCCGGCACCCCGCCCCGGGTCGTCGCCACCCTGCTCCCCGCGGAACAGCGGAAGAACGTCACCGAGCTCACCGTGACCGACGGCAAGATCACCGCCACCCTGCTCGGCTACTCCACCCCCGACGTCCCCCGCTGCTGCCCCGACACCCGGCAGCACGCCAAGTGGGCCTGGACCGGCGGAAAATTCAGCCAGGAGCTGACGGACGCCGCGGCACTCCACGCCTGACGGTCACACCACGCCACCCACAGTCACCGGCCGCACCGGGTCCCCCCGCGCAGCCGGTCACCCCGTGTGCCCGACATCTCCGCCGATACGGCGACACATCCGGTTACGCGACGTCCGGGCCGTACACCTCGACGCCGTCCGAAACCCGCCGCACGTGGATGCACTCGCCCGGACATTCCCGGGCCGAGTCCACCACGTCCTGCAACAACGGCAGCGGCACCGGAGTCGTCGCCCCCGCCTCCTGCAGCAGCTCCTCCTCCGCGCCCTTCACGTATGCCAGACCGTCGATGTCCAGCTCGAACACCTCCGGCGCGTACTGCACGCAGATCCCGTCACCGGTACACAGGTCCTGATCGATCCAGACCTCCAGCGGCTCCCCGGCCGTACCGCCGCCGGTCCCCTCGGCCGGAGCCTCCTGCTGCACGGTCATATCCTTTGCGCTCCCCTGGTGCTGTGCGCGTGCTCTGCGCGGGCGTTGAACGCCTCGACCTTACAACTGGCCGCTTTCCGATGTTGAACGGTGGGTATTCCCCTGGCGTGAGGGGATACGCAAGGGTGAAGATCGGACACACCCCTACCGTCTTTGTGATCTAGGGGTTTCAATCACCACCAGCCCAGGTAGGGTCAGGAAGCGTCCAGCTCCCCTTGGAGGAGGTGAGGACCGTGGCAGCCCACGACGACGACATCAACCGCGGCATCCGGCCCGGGCGGGGGTCCGACGACCCCGCCGGTCAGGTTGCCTATCTCGAGCAGGAAATCGCCGTCCTGCGACGTAAGCTCGCCGACTCTCCGCGACACACGAGGATTCTCGAAGAGCGGATCGTCGAGCTGCAGACAAACCTGGCAGGCGTCTCCGCACAAAACGAACGGCTGGCCAATACCCTCCGCGAGGCCCGCGACCAGATCGTGGCGCTCAAGGAAGAAGTCGACCGGCTCGCCCAGCCGCCGGCCGGCTTCGGTGTCTTCCTCCAGGCGAACGAGGACGGCACCGTCGACATCTTCACCGGCGGCCGCAAGCTCCGCGTGAACGTCAGCCCCAGCGTCGACCCGGAAGACCTCCGGCGCGGCCAGGAGGTCATGCTCAACGAGGCCCTCAACGTGGTCGAGGCCATGGAGTTCGAGCGGGCCGGGGACATCGTCACCCTCAAGGAGATCCTCGAGGACGGCGAGCGCGCCCTGGTCGTCGGGCACACCGACGAGGAGAGGGTGGTGAGGCTCGCCGAGCCGCTCCTGGACATCACCATCCGCCCCGGCGACGCCCTCCTGCTCGAGCCCCGCTCCGGCTACGTCTACGAGGTCGTCCCCAAGAGCGAGGTCGAGGAACTCGTCCTCGAAGAGGTCCCGGACATCGACTACGACAAGATCGGCGGCCTGGGCGACCAGATCGAGCTGATCCGCGACGCCGTCGAGCTCCCCTACCTCTACCCGGACCTGTTCAAGGAGCACGAACTCCGCCCGCCCAAGGGCATCCTGCTCTACGGACCGCCCGGATGCGGCAAGACGCTCATCGCCAAGGCCGTGGCCAACTCCCTTGCCAAGAAGGTCGCCGAGGTGACCGGCCAGCCCGCCGGGAAGTCCTACTTCCTGAACATCAAGGGCCCCGAGCTCCTCAACAAGTACGTCGGCGAGACCGAGCGCCACATCCGCCTGGTCTTCCAGCGGGCCCGCGAAAAGGCCAGCGAGGGCACCCCCGTCATCGTCTTCTTCGACGAGATGGAGTCCCTCTTCCGCACCCGCGGATCCGGAGTCAGCTCGGACGTGGAGAACACCATCGTCCCCCAGCTGCTCGCCGAGATCGACGGCGTGGAAGGCCTGGAGAACGTCATCGTCATCGGCGCCTCCAACCGCGAGGACATGATCGACCCCGCCATCCTCCGCCCCGGCCGGCTCGACGTGAAGATCAAGATCGAGCGCCCGGACGCCGAGGCGGCGAGGGACATCTTCGCCAAGTACCTCAAGGCATCCCTCCCGCTCCACGCGGAAGACCTCGCCGAACACCAGAACTCGCCCGAGGTCGCGGTCCACAACATGATCCAGACCGTTGTGGAGCAGATGTACGCGGAAACCGAGGAGAACCGCTTCCTCGAGGTCACGTACGCCAACGGCGACAAGGAAGTCCTCTACTTCAAGGACTTCAACTCCGGCGCGATGATCCAGAACATCGTCGACCGCGCCAAGAAGATGGCCATCAAGGCATTCCTCGAGCACAACCAGAAGGGCCTCCGGGTCTCCCACCTCCTCCAGGCATGCGTGGACGAGTTCAAGGAGAACGAGGACCTGCCCAACACCACCAACCCGGACGACTGGGCCCGGATCTCCGGAAAGAAGGGCGAGCGGATCGTCTTCATCCGCACCCTCGTCACCGGGAAGCAGGGCGCGGACACCGGTCGCTCCATTGACACGGTGGCCAATACCGGTCAGTACCTCTGATCGAAAGGGGCGGCTGCGGATGCCCGGAATAGGGCACCCGCAGCCGCCTGCTTTCCACAGACACAGCCAGCCGAATCGGCCACTGATTCAATGACTGAAATGATCTCCCCACCAGCGCGGAGCCGCTCTAGGCTCTTCCGTATCGCTCCCGCACGGGAGCGCCGCCGGGCAAGGAGGGCCGCATGACCGTACGGCGCGTGATGGGGATCGAGACGGAGTACGGGATCTCCGTCCCCGGTCACCCGAACGCCAATGCCATGCTCACCTCGTCCCAGATCGTCAACGCCTACGCCGCGGCGATGCACCGGGCGCGACGCGCCCGCTGGGACTTCGAGGAGGAGAACCCGCTGCGGGACGCCCGCGGCTTCGACCTCGCCCGCGAGGCCGCCGACAGCAGCCAGCTCACCGACGAGGACATCGGCCTGGCCAACGTCATCCTCACCAACGGCGCCCGGCTCTACGTCGACCACGCCCACCCCGAATACAGCTCGCCCGAGGTCACCAACCCGCGCGACGCGGTCCTCTGGGACAAGGCCGGCGAACGGATCATGGCGGAGGCCGCCGAACGAGCCGCCCAGCTCCCCGGCGCCCAGCCCATCCACCTCTACAAGAACAACACCGACAACAAGGGCGCCTCCTACGGCACGCACGAGAACTACCTGATGAAGCGGGAAACCCCCTTCTCGGACATCGTGCGCCACCTCACGCCCTTCTTCGTCTCCCGGCAGGTCGTCACCGGCGCCGGCCGCGTCGGCATCGGCCAGGACGGCCGCGAGCACGGCTTCCAGATCAGCCAGCGCGCGGACTACTTCGAGGTCGAGGTCGGCCTGGAGACCACCCTCAAGCGGCCCATCATCAACACCCGGGACGAGCCCCACTCGGACGCCGAGAAGTACCGCCGGCTCCACGTGATCATCGGCGACGCCAACCTCTCCGAGATCTCGACCTACCTCAAGCTCGGCACCACCGCCCTCGTCCTCTCCATGATCGAGGACGCCTTCATCACCGTCGACCTCGCCGTCGACCAGCCCGTGCGCACCCTCCACCAGGTCTCCCACGACCCCGACCTGCGCCACCTGATCACCCTGCGCAGCGGGCGCACCCTGACCGCCGTACAACTCCAGATGGAGTACTTCGAGCTGGCGCGAAAGTACGTGGACGAGCGTTTCGGCGCGGACGCGGACGAGCAGACCAAGGACATCCTGGTGCGCTGGGAGGACGTGCTGGGCCGGCTGGAGAGCGACCCGATGAGCCTCTCGGGGGAGCTGGACTGGATCGCCAAGCGGGAGATCCTGGAGGGCTACCGGCGCCGCGACGGCCTGAACTGGGACGCGGCCAGGCTGCACCTGGTGGACCTCCAGTACTCGGACGTGCGGCCCGACAAGGGCCTGTACAACCGTCTGGTGGCCCGCGGCAAGATGAAGCGGCTGGTGACCGAGCCGGACGTGGAGCGGGCCGAGAGCAAGCCCCCGGAGGACACCCGGGCCTATTTCCGCGGCCGCTGCCTGGAGCAGTACGCGGACGACGTGGCCGCGGCCAGCTGGGACTCGGTCATCTTCGACCTGCCCGGCCGGGACTCGCTCCAGCGGGTCCCCACCCTGGAACCCCTCCGGGGTACCCGGAACCACGTCAAGGAGCTCCTGGACCGCTGCCGCACGGCGGAGGACCTGGTGCGGGTCCTGTCCGGCGGCAAGTGATCCCGGGCCGATCCGGGCCAGCAGCACTTGATCGCCCCGGACGCGGCTGAAAGGCCGCGCAGCCGGGAATCATGAAGACATCCGGACGTTGGAAAGTTCCGGGACGAATGCCGGACCCTCCTTGTAGGGTCCGGCGTAGGGTCTGATCTTGAGGGATCCCCGATCCGCGGGATCCCTCGTCACGAGCGTGCGAACCGAGCGGGGTGAGGTAGACATGGCGACCAAGGACACCGGCGGCGGACAGCAGAAGGCGACGCGCTCGACCGAAGAGGTCGAGGAGCAGACCGCCGAGGCGAGCACCGACCTTGAAGAGCGCATGGAAAAGCTCTCGGACGACGTGGACTCCGTCCTGGACGAAATCGATGATGTGCTCGAGGAGAACGCCGAGGACTTCGTGCGAAGCTTCGTGCAAAAGGGTGGCCAGTAGGGCCCTCTGGCCTTCGAATCGAAGGTAAACCGGGGTGGGTGCCCGAGAGTCGGGCACCCGCCGCCGCGCATGTGGATCTTTGCCGGGGGACGGGTAGGGTCCCTGCCGTATGGCCATCGCATGACCTGGAGGGAAACGCGTGGAAGCGAACAACATGAGCACCGGGCGTCTCCCAGCGGCATTCCTGACGCCGGGTTCGTCCTCCTTCATGGACTTTCTGGCGAACCACTCGCCGGAGCTGCTGCCGGGGAACCGGAAGCTGCCCGAAGGGATCGTGGAGGCGCCGCACGGGACGACGATCGTCGCGGCGACGTTCCCCGGTGGGGTCGTGCTCGCCGGTGACCGGCGGGCGACCATGGGCAACATGATCGCGCAGCGGGACATCGAGAAGGTGTTCCCCGCTGACGAGTACTCGGCCGTCGGCATCGCCGGCACCGCCGGTCTCGCCGTGGAGATGGTCAAGCTGTTCCAGCTGGAGCTGGAGCACTTCGAGAAGGTGGAGGGGACGACCCTCTCCCTGGAGGGCAAGGCCAACCGCCTGTCGACCATGATCCGCAGCAACCTGGGCATGGCCATGCAGGGCCTCGCCGTGGTGCCGCTGTTCGCGGGCTGGGACGAGGGCAAGGAGAAGGGCCGGATCTTCTCCTACGACGTCACCGGCGGGCGGTCCGAGGAGCACGGGTTCGCGGCCACCGGGTCGGGTTCCATCTTCGCCCGCGGGTCGATGAAGAAGCTGTACCGCCCGGATCTGACGGAGGAGCAGGCGACCACGCTGGTCGTGCAGGCCCTCTACGACGCCGCCGACGACGACTCGGCGACGGGCGGCCCGGACCTGGCCCGCCGTATCTTCCCGATCGTCACCGTCATCACCGACGAGGGCTTCCGGAGGCTGACCGAGGAGGAGTCCTCGGCGCTGGCCCGCTCGGTCACCGAGCACCGCCTGGAGCAGCCCGACGGCCCCCGCGCCGCCCTCCTCTAAGTCCTCGTCAGCCCAGAAGAAGAAAGGGGCGGATAGCCGGTGTCGACTCCGTTCTACGTCTCACCCCAGCAGGCCATGGCGGACCGGGCCGAGTACGCCCGCAAGGGCATCGCCCGCGGTCGCAGCCTGGTCGTGCTCCAGTACGCCGACGGCATCGTGTTCGTCGGCGAGAACCCGTCCCGCGCGCTGCACAAGTTCAGCGAGATCTACGACCGCATCGGTTTCGCGGCCGCCGGCAAGTACAACGAGTACGAGAACCTGCGGATCGGTGGTGTGAGGTACGCGGATCTGCGCGGGTACACCTACGACCGTGACGATGTGACGGCGCGTGGGCTGGCGAACGTCTACGCGCAGACGCTCGGCACCATCTTCTCCTCGGCCGGTGAGAAGCCGTACGAGGTGGAGCTGGTGGTGGCCGAGGTCGGTGAGAGCGCCTCGGGTGACCAGATCTACCGGCTGCCGCACGACGGTTCGATCGTGGACGAGCACGGCTCGGTCGCGGTCGGTGGCAACGCCGAGCAGATCAGCAGTTATCTGGACCAGCGTCACCAGGACGGGATGTCGCTGCCGGAGGCGCTGAAGCTGGCGGTGCAGGCGCTGTCCAGCCAGGCGAACGGTGCGGACCGGGAGATCCCGGCGGACCGTCTGGAGGTGGCGGTGCTGGACCGTACGCGGACCCAGCAGCGGAAGTTCAAGCGGATCCGGGGCCGGCAGCTGGCGCGGCTGCTGGAGCCGGAGGTGACGCCGGCCGCGCAGGCGGACGCGGTGTCCAATGACGAGGCGCCCGACGAGGACGCCGAGTAGGAGCGTGTGGCCGTGCCCCGGTCCGCCGTTGTGGCGGGCCGGGGCATCGTCGTGTTCAGGGGCCGGCGGGCCGGGCCGGGGGCGCGGTGGAGCCGCGTACGACGAGTTCGACGGGGAGGTCGGGGGCGGACCACTGGTGGCCCGCGAGGACGGCGAGGAGGGCGGTCATGCCGTGTTCGCCGACGCGTTCGGCGGGGAGGCGGACGGTGGTGAGTTCGGGTTCGACCGCGGTGGCGAGGGCCATGTCGTCGAAGCCGGTGACGGAGAGGTCCTCGGGGATGCGCAGGCCGAGGCGGCGGGCGGCCTTGCAGGCGCCGACGGCGAGGATGTCGTCGTCCGCGATGACGGCGGTGGGACGGGTGGCCGGGTCGGTGAGCCCGGCGAGGGCCTGTTCCATGGCGGCGGTGGCCGCGTTGACGTTGAGGGCGGACCGGACGGTGCGGTGTTCGGCGCCGGGTCCGTGGGCGCCGAGGGCGTGGTGGATCTCCCTGGCGCGGATGTCGAAGGTCCAGGAGTCGATGTCGGCGGCGAGGTGCAGGAAGCGGCGGTGTCCGAGGCCGAGGAGGTGGTCGGTGACCTGTCGTACGCCGTCGGTGATGGCGAGGTTGACGTAGGCGTCGGCGCCGCCTGCGGGGTCGCTGTCGAGCATGACGAGGGGGAGCGGGGTGGCGGTGCCGCTGATGGCTTCGAGAGCGTCGGCGGCCATGGAGGAGGCGATGACGCCGTCGAGGGCGGCCTGGGCGGAGGCGAAGGGGTCGCGGGCGGGGCCGGTGCCGTCGGGGGAGAGGTAGAGGACGACGCCGAAGCCGTGCCGGCCGGCGACGGTGGCGGCGCCGGTGTAGACGCGGGCGAAGAATTCGTTGGTGAGGGCGGGCACGACGAGGAGGGCGGTGCGGGTGGAGCCGAGGCGGAGGTTGCGGGCGGCGAGGTTGGGGCGGTAGCCGAGTTCGCCGGCGGTTTCGCGGACGAGTGCGGCGGTGCGTTCGGAGACGCGGCCGCGCCATTTGTCGCCGAGGACGAGGGAGACGGTGGCCTGGGAGACACCGGCGGCCCGTGCGACGTCGCGGCTGGTGGGTCTCGTCACGCGCTGCTCCTGGTCGTGGGGGTGGCGGGGGTTTGCGGGTGGACGGTTCGGTTGCCGCCATGGTACGTATGATGAGTCAAGTTATACGTATTACGTCGCCCTGTGGGGGCGGAGAGGGGCCGACATGGCCGCGGGGTATGCGGAGCTGCTCAGGACGCGGCATGCCGCACGGCTGCTGGCGGGCACGCTGGTGGGGCGGCTGCCGAACGCGGTCGCCTCGATCGCCATCGTGCTCTTCGTCCGGGGCGAGGGCGGGAGCTACAGCCTGGCGGGCGCGCTCGCCGCCGTCTACGGCGTGGCCAATGCCGTGGGCCAGCCGCTGCTGGGCAGGCTGGTCGACCTGTACGGGCAGCCGCGGGTGCAGCTGCCCGCGGCCGTGGTGTCGGCGCTGGGTGCGGTGTGGCTGGCGCTGGCCGGCATCGGCACGCTGGGGTGGGCGTACGCGGCCGTGGTGGTGGCCGGTCTGTTCACGCCGCCGCTGGAGGGCGGTCTGCGGGCGCTGTGGCCGGGTGTCCTGGGCGGCCGGGAGGAGCGGGTGCACGCGGCGTACGCGATGGACGCGGTGGCCCAGGAGATCATGTTCACGGTCGGTCCGCTGATGGTGACGCTGCTGGCCTCGCTGTGGGATCCGAGGGCCTCGCTGCTGGTGATCAACGCGCTCGGGGTGCTGGGCGCGCTGTCGGTGGTGGTCTCGGAGCCTTCGCGGCGGTGGCGGTCGGAGCCGCGGGAGGCGCACTGGCTGGGCGCGCTGCGTTCGGGCGGGCTGCTGGCGCTGCTGGGGTCGTTCTTCTTCGTGGGTTCGGCACTGGGGTCGATCGCGGTGGCGGGTCTGGCGTACGCGGACGGTCACGGCGGGGACGCGGTGTACGGCTGGCTGATGGCGGCGCTGGGGCTGGGCGCGCTGGTCGGCGGGGTGTCGTACGGGGCGCGGCAGTGGGCGGGGGTGCCGGAGCGGCGGCTGACGGTGCTGGTGGGGCTGCTGGCGGTGGGGTACGTGCCGCTGCTGCTGGTGCCCGGTGCGGTGCCGATGACGGCGCTGACGGCGCTGGCGGGGGTGTTCCTGGCTCCGTCGCTGGCGTGCGCGTTCATCGTGGTGGACCGGCACGCGCCCTCGGGCACGGTGACGGAGGCCTTCTCGTGGCTGGTGACGTTCTTCGGGGTGGGTGCTGCCATGGGTACCGCGCTGGCGGGGCCCGCGGTGGAACTGGGTGGGGCCAGGGCCGGTTTCGGCGTGGCGGTGGCGGGCGGTGTGCTGGCGCTGCTGGTGCTGACGGCCACTCAGCGGGTGCTGTCGGGGTCTGCGGGGCGCGGGCGCACGGTGGCGGGGTCGGCTCCGGGCGGGCAGGCGGACGGGGTGGCGGGCGTGTCGCAGGGCCCTGCTGCTGCTTCCTCGGGAAAATGATCGAACCCGGCTCTCGAACCCGGTTTCAGAACACAGCAGAAGGCGTAATGTTCAGTCATGGACCGCCGCATTTTCGGGCTGGAGAACGAGTACGGCGTCACGTGCACGTTCAGGGGACAGCGCCGACTGTCACCTGACGAAGTGGCGCGCTACCTCTTCCGCCGTGTCGTGTCATGGGGCCGCAGCAGCAATGTGTTCCTGCGGAACGGTGCCCGCCTGTATCTCGACGTGGGTTCGCATCCGGAATACGCAACTCCCGAATGCGACAACGTGACCGAGCTGGTCACGCACGACAAGGCCGGCGAGCGCATTCTCGAGGGTCTGCTGGTCGATGCCGAACGGCGCCTGCACGAGGAGGGAATCGCGGGCGACGTCTACCTCTTCAAGAACAACACCGACTCGGCGGGCAACTCGTACGGATGCCACGAGAACTACCTCGTGGCCCGGCACGGGGAATTCTCCCGTCTGGCGGACATCCTGATCCCGTTCCTCGTCACGCGTCAGCTGATCTGCGGGGCGGGCAAGGTGCTGCAGACCCCGCGTGGTGCGGTGTACTGCGTGAGCCAGCGGGCGGAGCACATCTGGGAGGGCGTCAGCTCGGCGACCACCCGGTCCCGTCCGATCATCAACACCCGGGACGAGCCGCACGCGGATGCGGAGCGTTACCGCCGGCTGCACGTGATCGTGGGCGACTCCAACATGTCGGAGACGACCATGCTGCTCAAGGTCGGGGCGACGGACCTGGTGCTGCGCATGATCGAGGCGGGCACGGTGATGCGGGACCTCACGCTGGAGAACCCGATCCGGGCGATCCGTGAGGTCAGCCACGACATCACCGGGCAGCGGAAGGTGCGGCTGGCCAGTGGCCGGGAGGCTTCGGCGCTGGAGATCCAGCGGGAGTACTACGACAAGGCGGTGGACTTCGCCGAGCGCCGGGGCATCCGGACGGGCACGGTGGAGCAGGTGCTGGAGCTGTGGGGCCGCACGCTGGACGCGGTCGAGGCGGAGGACCTGGACCGGATCGGCACCGAGATCGACTGGGTCATGAAGTACAAGCTCATCGAGCGGTACCGGGCGAAGCACAACATGACGATGTCGAATCCGCGGGTGGCGCAGATAGACCTGGCGTACCACGACATCCACCGCCGGCGGGGGCTGTACTACCTGCTGGAGCGGAAGGGCCAGGCGGAGCGGATCTGCAACGACCTGAAGATCTTCGAGGGCAAGTCGGTGCCGCCGCAGACGACGCGGGCCCGGCTGCGCGGTGACTTCATCCGGCGGGCGCAGGAGCAGCGCCGGGACTTCACGGTGGACTGGGTGCATCTGAAGCTGAACGACCAGGCGCAGCGGACGGTGCTGTGCAAGGACCCGTTCCGGTCGGTGGACGACCGGGTGGAGAAGCTGATCGCCGGCATGTAGTCCGGCATGGGGCCGGGTACGCGGTCCGGCCCGGTGGAGGCCCTGCGCGCGGTGGCGTGCGGGGCCTTCGTCATGTGCGGGGGGTTGGTCTGTGGCTACCAGCCCGTAGAGTGGCGGGGACCAGACGGATCATTCCACCTACCCCGAGGACCACAGTGCGACGCCGACTTGCTGCCGCGTTCATCGTGCCTGCCCTGATGCTCACCGCGGCCTGCGGAGGGGGTGACGACGACAAGAAGGAATCCTCGGATTCCGCGTCGGCCTCGCCCTCGACGGAGGGAGCGCCCAAGCCGGTCGATGCGGCCGACCCGATGCCGTCGGTGGCGGGTGACGCCGGCAAGAAGCCGCAGATCACCGTGCCCAAGGGCGAGCCGAGCGGCAAGTTCGTGGTGCGGACGCTGACCGAGGGCACCGGCCCGGTGGTGCAGAAGTCCGACACCGTGGTCACCAAGTACACGGGCAAGGTCTGGAAGAGCGGGAAGGAGCTGACCCCGGGTTCGTACGACGACAAGGGCCAGCCCCTGATGGTCACGCCGAACAACCCGGAGACGCTGCCGATGTTCGCCGAGGCGGTGGCCGGCAAGAAGATCGGCAGCCGGGTGCTGGTGGTGGCCCCGCCGGCGGCGGCCTTCGGCGCGCAGGGCAGCCAGCAGCTGGAGATCGGTCCGACGGACAACCTGGTGTTCGTGATGGACCTGGACCGGCTGATGCCGAAGAAGGCGGACGGTACCCAGGCGTCGCTGCCGGCGGATCTGCCGCAGATCAAGGCGGACAAGGAGGAGCCCGCCGAGATCAAGATCCCGAAGAACGACCCGCCGAAGGAGCTGGTCGCCAAGACGCTGATCGAGGGCAAGGGGCCGGAGGTCAAGTCCGGTCAGACCGTGTACATGCAGTACAGCGGTGCCGCCTGGAAGATCAACGAGGGCAAGGACAAGGCGACGCTGTTCGACAGCTCCTGGAAGGCCGGGAAGCCGTTCATGACGGCGATCGGCCAGGGCCAGGTCATCGAGGGCTGGGACAAGGGTCTGGTCGGCAAGAAGGTCGGTGACCGGGTGCTGCTGGTGATCCCGCCGGAGCAGGCGTACAAGGACCAGGACAAGGGCGCGGACCTGCCTGCCAACTCGACGCTGGTGTTCGTCGTGGACATCCTCGAAGCGGTGTAAGACTTGTCCCTGACACAGCAGTCAGAAGCAGGAGTGAACACGTGAGCAACCAGCTCGAGAAGCCCGAGATCGACTTCCCCGACTTCCCGGTTCCGGCCGACCTCGTGATCGAGGACATCTGGGAGGGTGACGGCCCGGTGGCCGAGGCGGGGAACGTGGTCTCCGTCCACTACGTGGGTGTGGCCTACTCGACCGGTGAGGAGTTCGACGCCTCCTGGAACCGCGGCAGCGCGCTGCGTTTCCCGCTCGGTGCGGGTCAGGTCATCGCGGGCTGGGACCGGGGCATCCAGGGGATGAAGGTCGGCGGCCGCCGCAAGCTGATCATTCCGCCGCACCTGGGCTACGGCGACCGTGGTGCCGGTGGCGCCATCAAGCCGGGCGAGACGCTGATCTTCGTCTGCGACCTGATGGGCGTCTGATCAGGTCCTGATCACAGCCCGATCCTTCCGGTCGTGACCGGTGTGGGGCCCCAGCTCTTTCGGCTGGGGCCCCTCGCTTTTGTCCGGGCGCGCCGGGGCGGTACGGTCAACGGTCACGGGTAGTAGGTGCCGTCGGCGGGCCGGCGGCGCATCGGAAGGGTGGGAAGGGCGTCGATGGCGATTGCCAAGGCCGAGCGGCTGATGAACCTGGCGCTGTGTCTGCTGGGGACCCGCCGGCCGCTCAGCAAGCGCGAGCTGCGGGGTTCCATCGAGGCGTACATGGAAGCCGGTAACGACGAGTCCTTCAACCGGATGTTCGAGCGGGACAAGGACGACCTGCGCGAGCTGGGTCTGGTCATCGAGACCGTGGAGAACCTGGAGGGCGAGACCGGCTACCTGGCGCGCAGGTCCAGCAACACGCTGCCGCCGGTGTCCCTGGACGCCGAGGAGGCCGCGGCGCTGGGGCTGGCCGCGAAGGTGTGGCAGCAGGCCCGGCTGGCCGGGGCGGCCAGTGGTGCCCTGCAGAAGCTGCGGGCCGGCGGCATGCCGGAGGCGGAGGACCCCTACGAGGGGCGGCACGGCGCGATCGAGCCGCGGATCCCGGTGCACGAGACGGCCTTCGAGCCGCTGATGCTGGCCTGCAGGGACCGGCGGCCGGTGGTGTTCGACTACCGGAAGTCGAACGCGGCGCGGCCCGAGCCCCGGCACGTGGAGCCGTGGGCGCTGGAGTGCTGGCGCGGTCACTGGTACCTGGCGGGGTTCGACCGGGACCGGGGCGCCGAGCGGGTGTTCCGGCTGTCCCGGATCACCGGGAAGGTGAAGTCGCGGGCCGGCGCGTACACGGCGGAGGTCCCGGACGTGGTGACCGTACGGGAGACCGTGGCCGAGTGGGCCGGAGACATCACGGACCGGACCGCGCTGATCCGGCTGCGGTCCGGTGCCGGGTACCCGCTGCGGGCGAGGGCGACCGTGGTCCGTGAGGGCGGGGACGGCTGGGACGAGCTGGAGATCCCCTACGGGCACGGTCTGGACGCCTGGCTGGTGGAGTTCGGCCCGGACGTGGTGGTGGTGGAGCCCGCTGACCTGCGGGCCGATGTGGTGGCCCGGCTGCGTGCCGTGGCGCAGGACTGAGAAGGGGAGGCGTACGGGCGATGGCTGCGAACGCGATCGACCAGACCCGGCGGATGCTGTCCCTGGTGACGTATCTGCGGGAGCGCCCGGGTGCGCACATCGCCGATGTGGCGCGGGCGTTCGGGATCACCGAGGACGAGCTGATCTCGGACCTGGACGTGCTGCCGATGTGCGGGACGAGCTTCCGGGGCGGGGACCTGCTGGACATCGACACCGACGGTGAGCGGATCTGGTGGCGGAACCCGGACGCGTCGGGGGAGTCGACGGCCGAGCCGCTGCGGCTGGCCGCCGACGAGGCGACGGCGCTGCTGGTCGCGGCGAGGGCGGTGGCGACGCTGCCGGGGCTGCGGGAGAGCGACCGTGACGCGCTGCTGCGGGCGACCGCGAAGCTGGAGGCGGCGGCGGGCGAGGCGGCCGGGGCGAGTGCGCGGCTGTCGGTGACCTTCGAGTCGGAGGGCGGGGTCTTCGCGGATGTCGACCGGGCGATCACCGAGGGGCGCCGGATCTGGCTGCGGTACTACTCGCCGGCCCGGGACGAGCTGACCGAGCGCGAGGTCGACCCGATCCGGCTGGTGGCGGTGGGCCACACCTATCTGGAGGGCTGGTGCCACCTGTCGGAGGCCCGGCGCACCTTCCGGCTGGACCGGGTCGCGGAGATCCGGCTGCTGGACGAGCGGTCCGAACCGCCGGCGATCGAGCCGCGGGACCTGTCGGAGGGGCTCGTGCAGCCGGCCGCGGAGGACCCGGAGGTGGTGGTCGAGGTGGGGCCGGGCGGCCGCTGGGTCGCCGAGTACTACCCGCACGACAGCGCCAAGGAGCTGCCCGACGGCGGGCTGCGGATCGCGCTGCGCACCCCGGACCCGGCGAGCCTTCGGAGGCTGGCGCTGCGGCTGGGCCGGGACGGCCGGATCGTGGAGCCGGCGGAGCTGGCCGGGAGCGCCCGCCAGGCGGCCCGGGAGGCGCTGGCCGGTTACGGCCTCTAGCTCCGCGGCGGCGTGCGGGAACCCTGTGGGCGGGGTGCGGTGAGCGGGGCCAGGATCGAGGGGGCGAGGCGGATGTCAGGAAGTGCCGGCCGGTCCGGCGGGGCCGGGGCGGGCGGCGCGCCGGGCCCGGTCACCTTCAAGGCGGCCTGCCCGGACTGCCGGGCCCGCCTGGAGCTGGCGGCGGGTGCGCTGCGTCTGGCGATCGGCGGCAGCCGCCGCACCACCTTCTACTCCTTCACGTGCCCGGAGTGCGGGGCGGCGGTCCGCAAGCCGGCCGGCGAGCGGATCGTGGAACTGCTCACCGGTGGCGGGGTGAGCACCCTGCGCCGGGTGTGAACGCGCTGCGAAGCGTGTGGAGCGTGCTGCGCCGCGTGAACTTCCTGCGAAGTGTGACGGTCATACGGGCTGTGAGAGGTCCGTGCGGGGTGTGAGCCCCCTGCGCACGGTGTGACGGGTCCGGTGCCCTAGGCTCGGGGACATGCTGTGGCCGATGCTCGCGATCGCCCTGGGTTTCCTCGGGTGCGCCGTTCTCGCCGTCCTGTCCGTGCGGGTGTACGTCGAGGTCAGACGGCTGGCCGGGCAGGTCGCCGAATCCAGCCGGAGGATCGCGGAGGCCTCGGGTGATCTTGAGCACGCGGCCGAGGGTCTCGCTCGCGCGGGTCACTCGTTGCGCTAGATCATCGCTGGACCTGCGCAATCAGGGGTACCCCGGGGGATTGCCGGGCGTTTACCCCTGGGGGTTACGATCCTTCAAGGGCTGCTGCGGACGCGTGTCCGGTCAGCCCGCAGTCACTCCAACCAGCCAGCCGTTCCGGTTCGAAGGAAGTCACACATGATCGGCAATCTGAAGCCTCTTGAGATCATTCTGATCATCGCTGTCATCCTGCTGCTGTTCGGCGCCAAGAAGCTCCCGGAGATGGCCCGCTCCCTGGGCAAGTCGGCCCGCATCCTCAAGAGCGAAGCCAAGGCCATGAAGAAGGACGGCGAGAACGAGGCCGCGGCGGCCGCGCCGACCGCCGACGCTCCGCAGCAGGCCGCTCCGCGCACCATCCAGGCCGCGCCGGGTGACGTGACCAGCTCCCGTCCGGTGACCGAGCCCAACCGCACCACCCAGGGCTGATCCCAGCCCCGAGCGCCGCCAGCCAGCTGCAACGAGACAAGGGACGTGGGTTGCTCAAGTCTGCCCGCAAGCAGGGGAACCAAGGCAAGCCGGACAGTGACGCCGAAGGGCGCATGCCGCTTGTCGAGCACCTGCGTGAGCTGAGAAACCGCCTGCTGAAGTCGGTCCTGGCGATCCTGGTGATCACCATCGCGGCGGCCTTCTTCTACAAGGACATCATCGACTTCCTGCTGAAGCCGATGCTGGATTCCGTCGGCTGTACGGACGGGGTGGTGACCCAGCGCAACGGCAAGCCGTGCGCCGACATGACCGTGAACGGTCTCATCGCACCGTTCTCGATCGCCCTGAAGGTCTCGCTGATGGCCGGTGTGGTGCTGGCGGCACCGGTGTGGCTGTACCAGGTGTGGGCGTTCGCCGCGCCCGGCCTGCACAACCACGAGAAGAAGTACGCGATGAGCTTCGTCGCGGTGGGTGCGCCGCTGTTCGCGGCCGGCGCGGTCCTCGCGTACGTGATCCTTCCGCAGACCGCGACGATCCTGCTCGACTTCACGCCCGAGCACGCGCGGAACCTGCTGCCGGTCGACGACTACCTCGACCTGGTCACCCGCATGGTGATCGTCTTCGGTCTGGCCTTCGAGCTGCCGCTGCTGCTGGTGCTGCTGAACTTCACCGGGGTGCTCACCGGCAAGCGGCTGGCGAGCTGGTGGCGGGCGTTCATCCTCGGCATCACCGTCTTCGCCGCGTTCGCGACGCCCACCGGTGACCCGCTCACCATGCTGACGCTGGCCGCGCCGATCGTGGCGCTCTACTTCATCGCCCTGGGTATCTGTCTGCTCAACGACCGCCGCCGCAGGCGCAACGACCCCGATGCCGAACTGTCCGCGGACGAGGCCTCGGAGCTGGACCTGAGCCCGTCCGAGCTCGGCGAGATCGAGTCGGTGGGCGCTCCGGCGGGCCTGCCGGAACAGGCCGACGGCGGCCGGCAACGGATCAACGGTTACGACGACGCGACCTGACAGGTACATTCCGGTGGGTGACTGCTGAGATCACCCTCTTCGTCAATCCCACCGCGGGACGCGGCCGGGGCGCGCAGGGCGCGCAGCCGGCCGCTGCCGCGCTCCGGGCCGCGGGTTTCTCCGTACGGACGGTCGTCGGTACGGACGCCGAGGACGCTCTGGCCCGGCTGCGGGCGGCCGTACGGGAGGGGACCGGTGCGGTGATCGCCGTCGGTGGTGACGGCATGGTCCACCTCGCGCTGCAGGCGCTGGCCGGGACTCTGGTGCCGCTCGGTGTGGTGGCGGTGGGCACCGGAAACGACTTCGCGCGGTCGCTGGGGCTGCCGGTGCGGGACCCGGCGGGCGCCGGGGCGCTGGCCGCGGAAGCGCTCAAGGAGGGCCGGATCCGTGAGGTCGACCTGGGCCGGGTCGGGGACCGCTGGTACGGGACGGTGTTGTGCTCGGGATTCGACTCACGGGTCAATGACCGGGGCAACCGGATGCGGTGGCCCTCGGGCCGGTTCAAGTACGACCTGGCGATGGTGGCCGAGCTGGCCGCGTTCCGGCCGTTCCCGTACCGGATCACCCTCGACGACGGTCCGGTGATCGAGACCGAGGCCACGCTGGTGGCCGTCGGCAACGGCTCCTCCTACGGGGGCGGGATGCGGATCTGCGCCGACGCCCGGACCGACGACGGGCTGTTCGACGTCACGGTGGTCGGCGACTGCTCCCGGTCCACCCTGCTGCGGGTGTTCCCGCAGGTCTACAAGGGGACGCACCTGTCGCACCCCAAGGTGACCGTGCACCGCGCCGCCAGGATCACGGTGGAGGCCGCCGGTATCACCGCGTACGCCGACGGGGAGCGGATGGGGCCGCTTCCGGTGACCGCGACCTGCGTGCCGGGAGCGGTGCAGCTCATCATGTAAATGATCGCGACTGTTGTCAGAGGCGGCGGGTAGGCTCCAGAGCAAGATGACCGAGGACCTCTCACCCGCCGAGCGGTACGCCGCTGCCAGGATCCGCGCCGCCGAGGAAGCCACTGAACTGGCCTCCTTCCGCGAGATGTACGAATTCGGCCTTGACCCCTTCCAGATCGACGCCTGCAAGGCGCTGGAGGCCGGCAAGGGCGTGCTCGTCGCCGCGCCGACCGGCTCGGGCAAGACCGTGGTCGGCGAGTTCGCCGTGCACCTGGCGCTGGCCCAGGGCCGCAAGTGCTTCTACACCACGCCGATCAAGGCCCTGTCGAACCAGAAGTACTCCGATCTGGTCCGGCGCTACGGCGCCGAAAAGGTCGGCCTGCTCACCGGTGACAACAGCGTCAACTCCGAGGCGCCGATCGTGGTCATGACCACCGAGGTGCTCCGCAACATGCTGTACGCGGGCTCGCAGTCGCTGCTGGGCCTGGGCTACGTGGTGATGGACGAGGTGCACTACCTCTCCGACCGGTTCCGCGGGGCCGTCTGGGAGGAAGTGATCATCCACCT
Organism: Streptomyces sp. NPDC048603; assembly: GCF_043199475.1. Lineage (NCBI taxonomy): Bacteria > Bacillati > Actinomycetota > Actinomycetes > Kitasatosporales > Streptomycetaceae > Streptomyces > Streptomyces sp. NPDC048603. Next base: position 132,421 of record NZ_JBICVY010000013.1, read on the forward strand.
CCCGGAGTCGGTGACCCTGGTGTCCCTCTCGGCTACGGTCAGCAACGCCGAGGAGTTCGGTGACTGGCTGGACACGGTGCGCGGCGACACCGAGGTGATCGTCTCCGAGGAGCGGCCGGTGCCGCTGTGGCAGCACGTGATGGCCGGCCGGCGGATCCACGACCTGTTCGAGGAGGAGTCCGACCACGGCGGCCGCGGCTCGGCCCGCCGCGAGGTCAACCCCGACCTGCTGCGCATGGCGCGCGAGGAGAACAGCCGCACGTACAACCCGCGGGACCGGCGGCGCGGCAAGATGGTCCGCGAGGCCGACCGGGAGCGGGAACGCCGGTCCCGGGGCCGGATCTGGACCCCGGGCCGCCCGGAGGTCATCGAGCGGCTGGACAACGAGGGCCTGCTGCCCGCCATCACGTTCATCTTCAGCCGCGCCGGCTGCGAGGCCGCCGTCCAGCAGTGCATGTACGCGGGGCTGCGGCTGAACGACGACGCCGGCCGGCTGCGGGTCCGGGAGATCGTCGAGGAGCGGACCGCCTCCATCCCCGCCGAGGACCTGCACGTGCTCGGCTACTACGAGTGGCTCGAGGGTCTGGAGCGGGGCATCGCCGCGCACCACGCGGGCATGCTGCCGACCTTCAAGGAGGTCGTGGAGGAGCTGTTCGTCCGCGGCCTGGTGAAGGCCGTGTTCGCCACGGAGACCCTGGCGCTGGGCATCAACATGCCGGCCCGCACGGTGATCCTGGAGAAGCTGGTCAAGTGGAACGGCGAGCAGCACGCGGACATCACCCCGGGTGAGTACACCCAGTTGACCGGCCGGGCCGGACGGCGCGGGATCGACGTCGAGGGCCACGCGGTGGTGCTGTGGCAGCGCGGCATGGACCCGGGCGCGCTGGCGGGTCTGGCGGGTACGCGCACGTATCCGCTGCGGTCGAGCTTCAAGCCCTCGTACAACATGGCCGTGAACCTCGTGCAGCAGTTCGGCCGGCACCGGTCGCGGGAGCTGCTGGAGACCTCCTTCGCGCAGTTCCAGGCGGACCGGTCGGTGGTGGGCATCTCCCGTCAGGTGCAGCGCAACGAGGAGGGCCTGGCCGGGTACAAGGAGGGCATGACCTGCCACCTGGGCGACTTCGAGGAGTACGCGCGGCTGCGGCGGGACCTGAAGGACCGGGAGACCGAGCTCGCCAAGCAGGGCGCCGCGCAGCGCCGGGCGCAGGCGGCGGCCTCGCTGGAGCGGCTGAAGCCGGGCGACGTGATCCACGTGCCGACGGGCAAGTTCGCGGGTCTGGCGCTGGTGCTGGACCCGGGTGTGCCGGGCCGGGTGAACGGGCACCGCGGCTACGAGTACCACGAGGGCCCGCGTCCGCTGGTGCTGACGGCCGAGCGGCAGGTGAAGCGGCTGGCCGGGATCGACTTCCCGGTGCCGGTGGAGCCGATCGAGCGGATGCGCATCCCGAAGTCGTTCAACCCGAAGTCCCCGCAGTCCCGGCGGGATCTGGCCTCGGCGCTGCGGACGAAGGCCGGGCACCTGGTGCCGGAGCGGAACCGGCGGGGCCGCGCGGCTGCGGCCGACGACCGTGAGATCGCCCGGCTGCGGGCGGAGTTGCGGGCGCACCCCTGCCACGGGTGTGACGAGCGGGAGGACCACGCCCGCTGGGCGGAGCGCTACCACCGGCTGCAGCGGGACACCCGGCAGCTGGAACGGCGCATCGAGGGCCGGACGAACACGATCGCGCGGACCTTCGACCGGATCCACGCGCTGCTCACGGAGCTGGACTACCTGCGCGAGGACGAGGTCACCGAGCACGGCAGGCGGCTGGCCAGGCTCTACGGGGAACTGGACCTGCTGGCCTCGGAGTGCCTGCGGGCCGGGGTCTGGGAAGGGCTGAGCCCGGCGGAACTGGCCGCGTGCGTCTCGGCGTTGGTGTTCGAGGCGCGGCAGTCGGACGACGCGGTGGCGCCGAAGGTGCCGGGTGGCGCCGCGAAGGCGGCCCTGGGCGAGATGGTGCGGATCTGGGGTCGGCTGGACGCCCTGGAGGAGGAGTACCGGATCAACGGCACCGAGGGCGTGGGCCAGCGGGAGCCGGATCTGGGCTTCGCCTGGGCCGCGTACCAGTGGGCGTCGGAGAAGAGCCTGGACGAGGTGCTGCGCGAGGCGGAGATGCCGGCCGGCGACTTCGTGCGCTGGTGCAAGCAGGTGATCGACGTTCTGGGGCAGATCGCGGCCGCGGCTCCGGGTGCCGAGGGCAACGGCGGTTCGACCGTGGCGCGGAACGCCCGGAAGGCCGTGGACGCGCTGCTGCGGGGCGTAGTGGCGTACAGCTCGGTCGGATAGACGGTTTTGGGCCTTCCTCCGAAGAGGAGGATGGCCCGATCTGATCTCTCGCCATGATCATTTCGGTGCGCGCTGTGCGACGATCTGGCCATGATTCACATGGGTGCCGATGTGGGTGCGGACAGTGACGCGGACGGTGACGCGGACAGGGGCGCGGGCGAGGACACGGGCGCGGGCGAGGGTGCGGCCAGACGGGTCGGCCGACCCCGCGCCGACCGGCGAAGACCGGTGAGCGGCCGGCCGCCGCGCGAGGAACTCCTCGATGCGGCGGCCGAGTTGTTCACGCTCCGCGGGTACGCGGCCACCACCACGCGGGAGGTGGCCCAGCGGGCCGGACTGCGTCAGGCCACGATGTACCACTACTTCCGCGGCAAGGAGGAACTCCTCGTCGAACTCCTGGAGTCGACGGTCGCGCCCTCGCTGCGGATGGCCGCCCGGCTGCTGGCCGATACCGGCCGCCCGGCCGCGCTCCGGCTGTGGGAGCTGTGCCGCGCCGACGCACTGCTGCTGTGCGGCGGGCCGAACAACCTGGGCGCGCTGTACCTGCTGCCGGAGGTGAGCGACGGAGAGCGGTTCGGCCGCTTCCGGAGCTTGCGGGCCGAACTCAAAAGGGCGTACGGGCGGTTGCTGGGAGAGGCGGCCGACGTCGGCGGGTCCGCCGACGCGAGCGGCCTGGACCTGCGGAACGACCTGGTGTTCGGGCTGATCGAGGGGGTCATCCTGGTGCACCGGTCCGCGCCGCAGCGCCCCGTGGACTCCTTCGCGACGGCTGCGGCGGACGCCGCGCTGCGGATCGCGGGGGTGAGCCTGCCTCAGCCGGCTGCGGGTCCCGCGGCCCAGGAGTCGTAGTCCGTCCAGGCCGACAGCGTGCGGGCGCTGGTGAAGCGGTGCTCGGCACCGGTGACCGGATCGGTGAACTCCAGTCGGCGGGCCAGGAGTTGCAGCGGACGGCGGTAGTCGTCCGGGGCCGGGTCGGTGACGACGGGATAGACCGAGTCGCCCAGGATCGGCAGGCCCAGGGAGTTCATGTGCACCCGCAGCTGGTGGGTGCGACCGGTGTGCGGGGTCAGCCGGTAGCGGGCCAGACCGGCCGGGTGGCCGTGTCCGAGGAGTTCCACGGTGGTCTCGGCATTGGGCTCCCCCGGGACCTCCACGGCCGCGATGACCCCGCGGGTCTTCTCGATCCGGCTGCGCAGGGTGCGCGGGAAGCGCAGCGAGGGGTCGTACGCGGCGACGGCCTCGTACTCCTTGAGGACCGACTTCCGCTGGAACAGGTGCTGGTAGGCGCCGCGGTCCTCGGGGCGCACGCTGAACATCACCAGCCCGGCGGTGAGCCGGTCCAGCCGGTGCGCGGGCGACAGGCCGGGCAGCTCCAGCTCGGTGCGCAGCAGGGCCAGGGCGGTCTGGGTGATGTGGCTGCCGCGCGGGGTGGTGGCCAGGAAGTGCGGCTTGTCCACGACCAGCAGGTGCGCGTCGCGGTGCACCACCCGCAGCGGGAACGGCACCGGGGCCTCGGGGGCCAGCTCACGGTGGAACCAGAGGTGCCCGCCCTGCGGCGGGTACGGGTCCTCCGCGCGCACCCCCCGGCCGTCGGGGCCGACCACCCGGCCGGCGCGGAGCAGCTCGGCGACGGCCGCGGCGCCGGGACCGTCGGCGTAGCGGTCGGTGAGGAACGCGCCGACGGTGGCATGGGGGCCGGCCGGGGGCATCCTCAGGTGGACCGGGTCGATGCCCGATCGCTGGGCCAGCGGGGAAGGCGGTACGGCGGCGCGGCGTCTCATGGTGCGCCCAGCCTAGGCGGCGGTCCGTACCGCGGGAGCCCCGGGCGGCATGGCCTAGGGCCTGTCGTCGAACTCGCGTCGTCGCCCGGAGGGCGGCCCCACGGCGTCTGGTGCGTGCTCTCGGCGTGCCGGGCGGGAGCCCCCGTACTGGACGTACTCGGGCTCTCGCCCGGTGCGGCGAGAGTGCGTGCCAGGCGCCGCGGGGCAGACGCGAGTTTGACGGCAGGCCCTAGCCGTGGCGGAAGGTGCCGAGCCCGTTGGTGTCGAGGTACTCGACGGTGACCGTGGCGCTGTCCGTGCCGGCGCCCTTGAAGGTCACACCGGTGCGGCCGACGGCGTTCTCGCCGGTGGTCTCGAAGCTGAACGTGTCGCCCTGGTAGTGGGTGAGGGGGAAGAGCAGCGGCTTGGGCCCCAGGGAGAGGGTGAGTCCGGTCCCGGGCGCTGCTCCCTCCCGCGCCGTGACGGTCAGCTTCCCGTAGTAGGGGTTGTCGTACGTGCCCGTGTACGCGGAGTCCGGACGGGCGGGCGCGGCATCGGCGGGCGGCTTCGCGTAGTCGGTGGGGGAGCGGTCCTCGTCCAGCTGCTGCGCGTACAGGGCGGCGGCCAGCTCCAGCCAGTCGGTGGTCGCCTTTCCGTGCTCGGCGGTGTCGAAGAAGTCCAGGGCGATGGCGTCGGCCTGGCCGACCGGGGCGCCGTTGGTCAGCACGACGATGCCGAGCTGTTCCAGCGGCAGCATGGTCACGTTGGTGTTCGCGCCGAGCTCGAAGGCGCCGGTGTGCGACAGGCGCAGCCGGCCGGCGTCGTCGTAGGAGACGTTCCAGCCCAGGCCGTAGAAGCCGGCCCGGCCGTCGGGTCCGGCGGGCTGACGGGACACGATCGCGGGGGCACGGGTGGCGTCCAGGGGCGGGCCGGCCACGATCCGCCGGCCGTCCAGCTCGCCGTTGCCGAGCTGCAGCCGCAGCCAGCGGGCCATGTCGCGGGCGGTGGAGCTGACCCCGCCGGCCGGGGCCTGGGCGTCGGGGTCGCGGACGTAGCGCGCGGTCCAGCTGCCGTCGGGGTTCCGGACGTGGGTCGCAGCTCTGTTCGCGGCCTTCTCGAAGGCGGCGAAGGTGGTGGAGGTGCTCGACATGCCGGCGGGTTTGAAGAGCAGGTCCTCGTTGAGCTTCTGCCAGCTGACCCCCTTCTCGCGGGCGACGGCCTCGGCGGCCGCGGTCAGGCCGAAGTTGGTGTACGCGTAGCTCGCGCGGAAGGCGGTGAGGGGTTCCAGGCGGAGCCGGCCCAGGATGTACGACTGGTCGTAGCCGAGGTCCTCCAGGAGGTCGCCGGCATGGTCGGGGAGACCGCTGCGGTGCGCGAACAGGTCGGCGGTGGTGACGTGCCGGCTGACCCAGGGGTCCTTGAGGGCGAAGCCGGGGAGTTCGACGGGACGCTCCCAGTCGCCGGGGTCGGTCATGCCGGCGGCGACCACCGTGGACGAGACCGGTTTGGAGAGCGAGGCCAGCTGGAAGACGGTGTCGGGCCCGACCGCGGCCGGGTCGCCGGTCTTCCGTACGCCGTACCCCTTGAGGTGGACCACCCGGTCCCGGTACACGACGGCGACGGAGACTCCGGGGACTCCGGTGCGCTTCATTACCTCGGTGACGTAGGCGTCGAGGTGACGCAGTGCGGCGTCCACCTCGGCGTCGGTGATCTGCGGCTTCGGCGGGGGCGGCGGGCTGGGCGCGGCGGCGGCCGGACCGGTGGCCAGCACCACTGCCACACCGGCCGCCCCGAGTGCGCGGAGCACGGCCATGGCGACATTGTCGCGCCGCGGCCGGAACCCCGCCTGCCGGCGGGCCGGGGGACACCCGGGCGTCAGGCGTGGGCCAGTGACTCCTGCTCGGCCTCGACCTGCGCGTTCCAGTCGCGCTTGATGGCCCGCCAGCCCTCGTCGGTCTCGCCGAGCCGCCAGTAGCCGGAGATGGAGAGGCGTTCGCGGGCGATGCCGCGGTCGGTGCGGAGGTGCCGGCGCAGCTCCTTGACCACGCCCGCCTCGCCGTGGACGAACGCCTGGACATCGGTGGACGGGAAGTCGAGGGAGGTGACGGCTTCGAGGAGGGCCTCGCCGACCGGGCGGTCGCCGCGGTGCAGCCAGACGGGGGTGATCCCGTCCGGGGTGGAGATCGGCTGTTCGTCGGCCGGGCCGGCCACCTCGACGAAGGCGTGCACCCGGGCGCCGCGGGGGAGCCGCTCCAGGGAGGCCGCGATGGCAGGGAGGGCGCTCTCGTCCCCGGCCATCAGGTGCCAGCCGGCCGCGGGAGTGGGGGCGTACGCTCCGCCCGGGCCGACGAAGTGGACGGTCTCGCCGGGCTGGACCCGGGCGGCCCAGGGTCCGGCGAGTCCCTCGTCGCCGTGGAGGACGAAGTCGATCGTCAGGTGCCGCCGTTCGGGGTTCCAGGAACGCACGGTGTACGCCCGCTGGCGAGGCCACTCCTCGCGGGGGTGGGAGCCGCGGATCTGCTCCAGGTCCCAGGGCTCGGCGTACCGGACGCCGTCCGGGGCGAACAGGAGTTTGACGTAGTGGTCGGTGTACTCGCCCGCGCCGAACCCGGCCAGTCCTTCGCCTCCGAGGACGACCCGCACCATGTGCGGGGTGAGCCGCTCGGTGCGGACGACGACTGCGGTGCCGACGGGACGTGATGCCACGGCTGTCTCTCCTGACTCACCCGAATACTTAGGATTGCCTAAGTTAACTTAGCACCTCATCGGTGGAGCGACGCGCTGAGGCGGCTGACCGCCCCGCCAAGACCCCACCGGTGGACCAAAGCGTCGACCTCGTCCGGGTGAGCCGGAGCCGTCGGCAGTGACGGGTCGAACGACGGCAGCGGGACGTCCGTGGCGACCCGCACCACCTTGGGCGCCACCGCGATGTAGGGGCGGGCCTCGTCCAGTCGCTTGCGCTGGGTCGGGGTGAGCCGGGACGACGGGTCGTCGACCGCGGCCATGATCCCCGCCAGGTCCCCGTAGGCGGCCAGCAGCTTCGCCGCGGTCTTCTCGCCGATGCCGGGGACACCGGGCAGGCCGTCGCTCGGGTCCCCGCGCAGCAGGGCCAGATCGGCGTAACCGGGCCCGTCCACTCCGTACTTCTCGCGCAGCACGGCCTCGTCGGTCAGCTGGAGCGTGCCCACCCCCTTGACCGGGTAGAGCACGCGGCGCCCTCGGGCGTCGTCGACCAGCTGGTAGAGGTCCCGGTCACCGGTCACGATGTCGACCGGGCCGGTGGCACGGGCGGTGAGGGTGCCGATGACGTCGTCGGCCTCGTAGCCGGGCACGCCGACCCGGGCGATGCCGAAGGCGTCCAGCGCGGCCTCGATGACGGGCACCTGCGGGGCCAGGGTGTCGGGGATCTCCTCCGCGTCCGGCCCCGACTCCGTCTCCTCGGCTACCCGGTGCGCCTTGTACGAGGGGATCAGCTCGACCCGCCAGTGCGGCCGCCAGTCCGCGTCCATGCAGGCCACCAGGTCGTCGGGGTGGTGGTCGGAGACCAGCCGGGCGATCATGTCGAGCAGCCCGCGGACGGCGTTGACGGGCGTGCCGTCCGGCGCCTTGACGGAGTCCGGCACTCCGAAGTACGCGCGGAAGTAGAGGGAAGCGGTGTCGAGCAGCATCAGGCGACGGTTCATGGGGGTGATGATGCCGTAACCGAAGGTGGCGGAATCGGGCCGGAGGGGAGGGCGGTCCACCCGTGCGCGCGAAACCGGGGGCGAATGCTGCGTAAGGTGCTTACAGCACACCGATGTGCGGAGGACAAGGGGAGGGCAGCCCCGCCATGGACGACAGGGAAAAGGAAAAGGACGCCAAGGAAACGCTTCGGGTGGGTGTGGCCGTGCGGAAGCGGCGACGCGCGCTGAAGCTCACCCTCGCCGCGGTCTCCGGGCGCAGCGGACTCTCGGTTCCCTTCCTCAGCCAGATAGAGAACGAGCGGGCACGGCCGAGCATGCGGTCGCTGGAGCGGGTCGCGGACGCGCTGGAGACCACGGCCGTGGAGCTCCTGGCGGCCTCGGACACCGCGCGCACGGTGGACCTGGTACGGGCCGCCGACGCCGGCGGCATCGAGCCGGCCGCCGGGGTGCGGCCGCTCGTACGCGGCCACCACCAGCTGCACGCACTGGAGTTCACCGGGGACCAGGACGCCGGCCGCGAGTACCAGCACCGCAACGACGAGCTGATGTACGTGGTCGCGGGTGCCTGCCAGGTCGAGGCCGAGGGCCGGGCGTACCGGCTGGAGGCGGGCGACGCGCTGTTCCTGTCGGGCGGGGTCCGGCACCGGTGGCGGGCCGTCACCGAGGACACCCGGATCCTGGTGGTCGCGGTGGGCGAGCACATCCACGCCGTGTCCGAGCCGCCCTCGCCGGAGCACTAGGCCGTGTCTTTCGGATCATGCCGGGCCCGCGGCGTCCGGCGCCGCACCTCGCCGCGTTGTCGGCGGTCGCCGACGCTCCGCGTCGACTCCCTTCTCCGCCTTGCGATGCACGGCGCCGGACGCCGCGGGCTGATCCGGCCTGATCCAAAAGACACGGCCTGGGTGGATCACCGGTGAGGGTCGTCTCGCTGGTGCCCTCGCTGACCGAGGCGGTGGCGGTCAGCGCGCCCGGCGCGCTGGTCGGGGTCACCGACTGGTGCACGCACCCGGCCGGGCTGGAGGCCCGCCGGATCGGGGGGACCAAGAACCCGGACGTGGCCGCGGTCGTCGGGCTCCGGCCCGACCTGGTGATCGCGAACGAGGAGGAGAACCGGGCCCCGGACCTGGCAGCGCTGCGCGCGGCGGGCCTGCGGGTTCTGGTGACCGAGGTCCGCGATCTGGACGGCGCGTTCCGGGAGCTGGACCGGCTGCTGGTCCGGGAACTGGGGCTGGCCCGGCCGGGCTGGCTGGACGCCGCCGAGGCGGCGTGGGAGGGGCTCGCCCCGGTGGGCGACTGGCGGGCCGTGGTCCCGGTGTGGCGGCGGCCGTGGATGGTGCTGGGGCGGGACACCTTCGCCGGGGACCTGCTCGCCCGGCTGGGCGCCCGGAACGTGTTCGCGGGGCACGCCGAGCGGTACCCGAGGGTGCCGGCGGACGGACTGGCGGCGGACTGCGACCTGGTGGTCCTGCCCGACGAGCCGTACCGCTTCACCCGGCAGGACGGCCCGGAGGCGTTCCCCGGACTGCCCGTTGCCCTGGTCAGCGGCCGGCACCTGACCTGGTACGGGCCCTCGCTGGCGGAAGCGCCGCGGGTGCTGGGCGAGGCCCTGCGGAGGGCGTAGGGCCGTGTCCCGGATCCCGTCGGCGGGGGCGGACCCCGGTCGGCCGGGCCCCGCCGGGCCGGTTCAGGCCCGTCGGGGGAGCAGGGTGCCGGCGGCGAGGCCGCGCAGGGTGTGGCCGGCGGCCGCCAGCCAGGCGGTCACCAGCGCGGCGAAGAGCACCGCGGCCAGCCAGGAGAAGGCGGTCAGACCGGTGTGCCGGGCGAGGCCGGCGGCGCCGGTGACGCAGGTGCCCAGCGGGAAGGTGAGCGCCCACCAGGTCATCGCGAAGCCCATCCCGTCACGGGCCGCCCGTACCAGCATGGCCGTGGCCAGGGCCAGCCACAGGAGGGCGAAGCCCATCACCGGGACGCCGTAGATCACCGCGAAGGCGCCGAGCGCGCCGGCGTACGGGGCGCCGATGGCCTGCGGGGCCTGGTCGGCGAGCTGGTTGACGGCGGTGGTGGACTGGCCGAGCGGGCCGAGCACCAGGAACAGGGTCGGGGTGAGGGCGAGGGGCAGGGGGCCGCCGACGATCAGCCGGCCGAAGACCAGCGGCAGCATCAGCAGGGTGGCCAGCAGGCTGACGCCGAACATCGCGTAGCAGGCCAGCAGCAGGGTCTCGCGGGGCTGCCCGGCGGGCAGGTGGGGGATCAGCAGGGGGCCGAGCGCGGCGGACACCATGGGGGCGACCAGGGGGAGCAGCCACACGGGGGTGGCCTGGGAGGGCTCGACCTTGTGGCGTACGACCATCAGGTAGGGCACCACGACGGCCATGACCAGCCCGATGACGGTGCCGGCCGTGAACAGCACGGCATCGGCGGCGACCGCGGCGGGCTCCCCGACGATGTCCTTGCCGACGATCAGGGTGCCTCCGCCGACGGCCAGCAGGGCCATGGAGAGACAGCCGTAGAACGGAGCGACGGCCGGGTCCATGAGGTGGGCGCGGGCCTGGTCACGGTGGTGCAGCCAGTGCCCGGCACGGGCGGCGAGGACGACCGCGAGGACGAGGGCCGAAAGGGCCCAGACGATCCGGCAGGCCACGAGCTGCCCCGGTAGCCGGTAGGGGAGGGTCGCTCCCGCGTTGGCGATGATCGCCGTGCCCATCACCGTGGCGTACCAGTTCGGGCCGAGGTGCCGGAGGGCGGGGAGGGTGAGCGAGCGCTGGGTGTGGCGCTGCTGGTGGCGCTGGTGTTGGCGCGGTTGCGCGAGGGTGGCCATGGGTCCAGCGTCCTGTCGCCGGGGGACAACCGGCAGAGGTCATCTTCCTATGAGGCCATAAGCTGTCTTTATGACCAATGGGCTGGACCTCCCCGTTCCGCTGGCGCACCGGGTGCCCGACCTGGGGGCGCTGGAGCTGCTGCTCGCCGTGGCCCGGGTGGGCAGTCTCGGCGCGGCGGCCCGCGAACTGGGCATCACCCAGCCGGCAGCGAGCAGTCGCATCCGGGCGATGGAGGCCCGGCTGGGGGTGGCCCTGGTGGACCGCTCCCCGCGCGGCTCCACGCTCACGGCGGAGGGCGCCCTGGTCACGGACTGGGCGCGGCGGGTCGTGGAGGCGGCGGAGGCCTTCGACGCGGGCGCGCAGGCGCTGCGCGCGCGGAGGGACTCCCGGCTCCGGGTGGCCGCCAGCATGACCATCGCCGAGTACCTGCTCCCCGGCTGGCTGATCGCACTGCGCGCGGCCCGGCCGGACACGGCGGTGTCGCTGCAGGCGGGGAACTCGGCGACGGTGGCCGAGCGGGTGCTGGCCCACGAGGCCGACCTGGGCTTCGTGGAGGGCCTGAGGGTGCCCGACGGGCTGTCCTCGGTGGTGATCGCCCACGACCGGCTGGTGGTGGCGGTGGCCCCGGAGCACCCGTGGGCCCGGCGCTCCGCGCCGGTGCCGGCGGCGGAACTGGCCGGGACCTCGCTGATCCTGCGGGAATTCGGGTCGGGGACCCGCCAGGTGCTGGACGCCGCGCTGGCCACGGCGGGAGGCCTGGCCGTACCGCTGCTGGAGCTCGCCTCCACGACGGCGGTGAAAGCGGCGGCGGTCAGCGGCGCCGGGCCCTGCGTGCTGTCGGAGCTCTCGCTCGCCGACGAACTGGCCTCGCGCCGCCTGGTGGAGGTGCCGGTGGCGGACGCTGTGCTGCGGCGATCCCTGCGTGCCGTCTGGCCGGCGGGCACCCGCCCGGCCGGCCCGGCCCGGGACCTGCTGTCCCTGACCCGGCGGCCGGCGGCCTGACGAGGTCGACGGGTGGGCGGGACGGGACGGGTGGGGCGGTGCGGGCGTAGTGTGTGATCGCCGGTGCGGCGGGCCGTTGACCGCACCTCCGGGCAGGCCGGGAAGGCACGATGCGCCTGCGGCCATCGCCGTCCGGGTCCGAGGATGGCGGGAGTCCGGGCGGCCATCGGCCCGCCGAGACGACCCGAGCATGCTGTGATCGCGGCCCGGGCACACAGTGATCGATGGCGATCCACGCCCGGCCCACGACCTCCCGTACCCGCCGTCCCGCAGCAGCGAGTAGAGATCGTTTGGCGTCATCCGCCCAACCCCCGGCAGCCCGCACCCGCCGCCTGGCAGAAGCGCGTAGCGATCGATGGCGGCCTATGTCCGGCCCCTGACGGGCCGCGTTCGCTGAGGGACAGGAGCGCGTAGCGATCTGGTGCGCGTGGACCGAGCTGGATTGCGTAGATCTGATCGACTTCGGTCCCGCGTCCGCCCGAAGGGCGGCTGGCCGAGCAGGGCCGCCGCTCGTGCCCACCGAAGCCAGAGCCTCACAACCCGCAGGTCCTCCCTATGCCATTCCCCCGGGGGCCGCCCGACAGTCCTTGTCGTTTCGTGACGGTCGTCGGGGTCAAGGGTGGCCCGAAGGGCCATCGCCGGAGGCGACGCGACCGAAGGGAGCGCCCTTGACGCCGGCGGCCGGCGCGGAATGACACTGGGACTGACGGGCAGCCCCCGGGACGTTCTCGCTCCCGCCCGAGGGCGTCCGCCTTTGGTAACCCCGCCCAGCCGACCGGCCGGGCCACAGCCGAGTCCGGTCGTTGCCCTCGTCCCTGGTCCCGGTCCCCGGTCCCGGCTCCGCCCCCGCTCCGTCGGCTAGCCGACCCGGGCCGGCACCAGGCTCGCGGCGGCTACCAGGCCCGCCATCACGCGGGTGTCGGTGCCGCGTTCCGGGTGCCACTGGACGCCCACCACCCAGGGTTCGCCCGGGAGTTCGATCGCCTCGACCGTGCCGTCCAGTGCGTGCGCCGACACCACCAGTCCCTCGCCCAGCCTGTCCACCGCCTGGTGGTGGTACGTCGGCACCTGGGCCTCCTCCGGGACCAGCGAGGCGTACCGGGTGCCGGTCACCGGGGTGACGGGGTGCGGGGTGACGACACCGTGGCCGTCCGAGTGCCCGTCGATGTGCTGGATCAGCGTGCCGCCCAGCGCCACGTTCAGGGCCTGCATGCCCCGGCAGATGCCGAGCAGTGGGGTGCCCGCCTCCACCGCAGCCCGGATCAGTGCCAGTTCCCAGGTGTCGCGTTCCGGCGCCGCCGGACCGGTGCGGGGGTCGCGGGCGGCCCCGTAGTGCGCCGGGTCCACGTCCGGGCCGCCTGCGATGACCAGGCCGTCCACCCGGCTCAGCACCTCCGCCGCGGCCTCCGGTTCGTCCGGCGGCAGCAGGACGGCCGCGCCGCCCGCCGCCTGTACGAGCCGGTGGTAACCGGTGGGCGTCAGGACCGTGGGGACGTCCCACACGCCGTAGCGGGTGGACGCCTCCACGTAGGTGGTGATGCCGATGAGCGGCCTGGGCACAGCTGGTACCTCCGGAAGGGAACGGCGAACGGTGAACGGGGGTTGGGTGCAGGTCAGTCGCAGGTCAGTCGCAGGTCAGTCGCGGGACAGCTCCGCCTCGGCGGCTGCCAGCGCGGCGAACTCCTCCTCGGGCGCCGAGGCCACCAGATGGTGCCGACTGTAGATCGCGAAGTAGGCCAGGGCGACGGCGTACACGGCCAGTGCGATGAATGCCGCGTCCTTGTCCACCAGGAAGGTGGCGACCAGGGCCGACAGGGCGAGCACGAAGGCCGCCGAGGAGGTGACCACGCCGCCCGGCGTGCGGTACGGCCGGGCCAGGTTCGGCTCGGACCGGCGCAGCACGATGTGCGACAGGGCCATCAGGGCGTACGAGATGGTGGCGCCGAACACCGCGATGTTCAGCATCCGCGCGCCGTTTCCGGTGCCGGCGGCCAGCGCGAAGCCGAGCGCCCCCGGGATGAGCAGCCCCAGGTACGGGGCCTTGCGCCGGGAGGTGAGGGACAGCGCGCGCGGCAGGTAGCCGGCCCGGGAGAGGGCGAACAGCTGTCGGGAGCCGGCGTAGATGAGGGAGAAGAACGAGGCCACCAGTCCGGCCAGGCCGGCGTAGTTGACGAAGCGGCTCAGGGCGGTGGGCTCGCCGTTCCCCTCCAGGGCCACGACCAGGGGGTTGCCGGCCTCCTTGATGGCGTTCGCGCCCTGCGCGCCGGTGGCGGCGAAGAAGGTGATCAGCGCGAGGACGGCGAGGACGCCCATGGACAGTGCGAGGGCCCGGGGCATGGAGCGCACCGGGTCCTTGGCCTCCTCCGCGGCCAGCGGGACCCCCTCGACGCCGAGGAAGAACCACATGCCGAAGGGGAACGCCGCCCAGATGCCCAGCACGCCGAAGGGGAGCCAGGAGGAGGACCCGGCCGCGCCGGTGTCCACCGGGATGTCGTCCAGCCGGGCGACGCTGAAGTCGGTCAGCGCACCGGCCGCGAAGATCAGCAGTGCGGCGACCGCGATGGCGGTGACGATGAGGGAGAAGCGCAGGGCCTCGCCGACCCCCCACAGGTGGACCCCGATGAACAGGACGAAGCAGCCGAGGTAGACCGGCCAGCTGGAGGTCAGCCCGAACAGGCCGAGGGACTCGACGTAGTCGCCGATGAAGATGACGATGGCGGCCGGCGCGAGGATGTACTCGATGAGGATGGCCGTGCCGGTCAGGAAGCCGCCCCAGGGGCCGAGGGCCCGGCGGGCGAATCCGTAGCCCCCGCCCGCCGTGGGCAGGATCGCGGACAGCTCGGCGAGCGAGAAGACCAGGCAGGCGTACATGGCGCCCATGAGCACGGTGGCGATCGCCAGGCCGCCGAACCCGCCCTTGGCGAGGCCGAGGTTCCAGCCGGAGAAGTCTCCGGACACCACGTACGCGACCCCGAGGCCGGTCAGCAGCAGCCAGCCGGCGCTGCCGCGGCGCAGGGTACGGCGCTCCAGATAGGCATCCTCGGGGGAGGATCCGGGAGACGGGCTCGTGGAGGACGGGCTCGCGGAGGACGGGCTCGCGGAGGACGGACTCGTGGAGGAAGGGCCTGCGGAGGACGGTCTTGCGGATGGCGTCGCGGGTGCGATGTCGTCGGCCATGTGCGCTCCTGCCGTGAGGGGGGGCTCGGCAATGGTTGTGCAGCGTACCTTTGCGCCAAGGGGGTGGGGGGCGCAAGACCTCTGCGTTAAACCGCGGTTAACCGCCCCGGCGGGAACAGTGACCAACCGCCGTCACAGGAACCGCGGTCCGAGGAACCCCCGCAGCAGCGCCGCCGTTCCGCAGCAGTGCTCCCGCATCACCTCCCGGGCGGCCTCCGCGTCCCGCTCCAGCACAGCCTCCACCAGCGCGGTGTGCTGCCGCTGCGAATGCTCCAGGTTGCGCACCAGCAGGGGGATGCAGTCCAGCAGGTCGTTGACGGTGGCCCGGACGGCCGCGTACTGCGCCGTCAGGGTGGCCGAGCCTGCGAGTTCGCACAGCGTCAGGTGGAAGAGGGTGTCCTGGCGGCGGTATTCGGCGAGCTGCGCGTCGTGCGTCGCGGCCAGCGCGTCGGTCAGCCGGGCGGTCTCCTCCCCGGTCAGCCCCTGGGCGGCGCACAGCCCGGCCGCGCCCACCTCCAGCACCTCACGGAAACGCAGCACGTCCTCGAGGTCCACGCCGGCGACCCGGCGCCGCAGCTCCTCCTCGGCGCCGCCGGCCGGGGTGTCGGGCCGGGCGCGCACGAACGTTCCGCCGTACCGGCCGCGCCGCGCCTCCACCAGGCCCTGCTCCTGCAGTACCTTCAGCACCTCCCGCAGCGTGACCCGGCTGATCCCCATCCGCTCGGCCAGCTCGCGTTCCGGTGGCAGCCGTTCGCCGGCGGGCACCAGGCCCAGCCGTACCACCTGCAGGATCTGTTCCAGAGCCTCCTCGAAACCGTTGCCGGCCCGCACCTGGCGCAGCACGGGGCGCAGCACGGGATCCAGCCCTCCGGCCGCGCCTTCCCCACCCGCGGTGTTCGCCATATCGGCGTCTCCCCTTCCCAAGCAATGGTTCTGTTCAATACCTTAGACCCACTCGGCTCACCCGAAGGAGAGAATCCCGTGGTAGACCGCAAGCCGCCGCTCGCGCCCGAGGAGCTCCGCTCCCTCGTCGCGAGCGGTGAGATCGACACAGTCGTCCTGGCCTTCCCCGACATGCAGGGACGGCTCCAGGGCAAGCGGTTCGCCGCTCAGTTCTTCCTCGACGAGGTCATGGCCCACGGCACCGAGGGCTGCAACTACCTCCTCGCCGTCGACACCGACATGAACACCGTCGACGGCTACGACATGTCCTCCTGGGACCGCGGCTACGGCGACTTCGCCATGCAACCCGACCTCTCCACCCTGCGCCGCGTCCCCTGGAACGAGGGCACCGCGATGGTCATCGCCGACCTCGCCTGGAACGACGGCACCCCCGTCGTCGCCGCCCCCCGCCAGATCCTCCGGCACCAGCTCGACCGCCTCGCCGCGCACGGATACGCCGCCCAGGTCGGCACCGAGCTGGAGTTCATGGTCTTCAAGGACACCTACGAGCAGGCCTGGAACAGCGGCTACCGCGGCCTGACCCCCGCCAACCAGTACAACATCGACTACTCGGTGCTCGGCACCGGCCGCGTCGAGCCCCTGCTCCGCCGCATCCGCAACGAGATGCAGGGGGCCGGGCTGACCGTGGAGTCCGCCAAGGGCGAGTGCAACCTCGGCCAGCACGAGATCGTGTTCCGCTACGACGAGGCGCTGGTCACCTGCGACCAGCACGCGGTCTACAAGACCGGGGCCAAGGAGATCGCCGCCCAGGAAGGCGTCTCCCTCACCTTCATGGCCAAGTTCGACCAGCGCGAAGGCAACTCCTGTCACATCCACCTCTCCCTCACCGACTCCGACGGGCGCAACGCGATGGCGGGGGAGGGGCCGGACGGTATGTCGGAGGTCATGCGCCAGTTCCTCGCCGGCCAGCTCGCCGCGCTGCGCGACTTCTCCCTCCTCTACGCCCCGAACATCAACTCGTACAAGAGGTTCCGTCCCGGATCCTTTGCCCCGACCGCCGTCGCCTGGGGCTCGGACAACCGGACCTGCGCCCTCCGAGTGGTCGGCCACGGCCGTTCCACCCGCTTCGAGAACCGTCTCCCCGGCGGCGACGTCAATCCCCACCTCGCCGTCGCCGGACTGGTCGCGGCTGGCCTCTACGGCATCGAGAACCGCCTCGAACTGCCCGACCCCTGCACCGGCAACGCCTACACCGCCGACTACGCGCACGTCCCCACCACCCTGCGCGAAGCCGCCGAACTCTGGGAGAACAGCGAGATCGCCAAGGCCGCCTTCGGACCCGAGGTGGTGGCCCACTACCTCAACATGGCCCGCGTCGAACTCGACGCCTACGACTCCGCGGTGACCGACTGGGAACTGCGCCGCTCCTTCGAACGTCTGTGAGGCACCCCGTGACCGACGCGCCTGCCGACCCGACGGCCCCCGAAAAACTGAGCGTCATCAACCCGGCCACCGAAGAACTCGTCGCCCTCGTCCCGGCCGCCACACGGGACGAGGTCGACGCCGCCGTCACCCGGGCCACCGCCGCACAGCGCGCCTGGGCCGCCGCAGCCCCCGCCGACCGCGCCCGGCTGCTGCGCCGCTTCGCCGCCGTGGTCGACGACCACATCGAGGAACTCGCCCTCCTGGAGGTCCGCGAGGCCGGCCACACCCTCGGCAACGCCCGCTGGGAGGCCGGCAACGTCCGCGACCTCCTGGACTTCGCGGGCGGCGGGGTCGAACGGCTCTCCGGCCGGCAGATCCCCGTCCCCGGCGGCCTCGACGTCACCTTCCTCGAACCCCTCGGCGTCATCGGCGTGATCGCCCCCTGGAACTTCCCCATGCCGATCGCCGCCTGGGCACTGGCCCCCGCCCTCGCCGCCGGGAACGCCGTCCTCCTCAAGCCCGCCGAGACCACCCCCCTCACCGCGCTCCGCCTCGCCGAACTCGCCCTCGAAGCCGGGATCCCCGAGCACCTCTTCCAGGTGCTCCCCGGCGAGGGACCGGTGGCCGGCGACGCGCTCGTGGAACACCCCGGCGTGGCGAAGATCGTCTTCACCGGCTCCACCCGGGTCGGCAAGCAGATCATGGCCAAGTGCGCGGACCGGGTGAAGCGCGTCACCCTCGAACTCGGCGGCAAGAGCCCCAACATCGTCTTCGCCGACGCCGACCTGGAGCGCGCCGCCGCCGCGGCCCCCATGGCCTTCCTCGACAACACCGGACAGGACTGCTGTGCCCGCACCCGGATCCTGGTGCAGCGCTCCGTGTACGACCGCTTCCTCGAACTCCTCACCCCCGCCGTCGAATCCGTTGTCGTCGGCGACCCGCTCGATCCGGCGACCCAGATGGGCCCGCTCATCTCGGCCGCCCAGCGGGACCGCGTACGGTCCTACGTCACCGACGACCTCACCGCGATCCGAGGCACCGCCCCCGAAGGCCCCGGGTTCTGGTACCCGCCGACCCTGGTCACCGGCGTCGCCCCGACCGCACCCGTCGCCGTCGAGGAGGTCTTCGGCCCCGTCGCCGTCCTCCTGCCCTTCGAGGACGAGGCGGACGCCGTCCGCCTGGCCAACGCCACCGAGTACGGCCTCTCCGGGTCCATCTGGACCTGCGACGTCGGCCGCGCCGTGCGCGTCTCCCGCGCCGTCGCCGCGGGCAACCTCTCCGTCAACTCCCACAGCAGCGTCCGCTACTGGACCCCCTTCGGGGGCTACAAGCAGTCGGGACTCGGCCGCGAACTCGGCCCCGACGCCCTCACCGCCTTCACCGAGACCAAGAACGTCTTCATCAGCACGGAGGACTGAGCACATGTCCCACGCAGAGCACGCCGAGAACGCAGAGATCGTCTGCCGCCGCCTGGTCGGCCGTACCGCGGTGATCACCGGAGCCGGCAGCGGCATCGGCCTCGCCACCGCCCGCCGGCTCGCCTCCGAAGGCGCCAACGTCGTCTGCGGCGACATCGACGAGAAGGCCGGCAAGGCCGCCGCCGAGGAGGTCGGCGGCACCTTCGTGAAGGTCGACGTCACCGACCCCGAGGAGGTCGAGGCCCTCTTCCGCACCGCCTTCGACACCTACGGCTCGGTGGACATCGCCTTCAACAACGCCGGCATCTCGCCCCCCGACGACGACTCCATCCTCACCACCGGCCTGGAGGCGTGGAAGCGCGTCCAGGACGTCAACCTCACCTCCGTCTACCTCTGCTGCAAGGCGGCCCTGCCGTACATGCAGCGCCAGGGCCGCGGCTCCATCATCAACACCGCCTCCTTCGTGGCGATCATGGGCGCCGCGACCTCCCAGATCTCCTACACCGCCTCCAAGGGCGGCGTGCTCGCCATGTCCCGGGAGCTCGGCGTGCAGTTCGCCCGCGAGGGCATCCGGGTCAACGCCCTCTGCCCCGGACCGGTGAACACCCCGCTCCTGCAGGAACTGTTCGCCAAGGACCCCGAGCGCGCCGCGCGCCGCCTGGTCCACATCCCCGTGGGCCGGTTCGCCGAGGCCGAGGAGATCGCGGCCGCCGTGGCCTTCCTCGCCAGCGACGACTCCTCCTTCATCAACGCCACCGACTTCCTCGTCGACGGCGGCATCTCCGGGGCCTACGTCACCCCCCTGTAGCGGGCCCGGCCGCCGGGCGGCGCAGCCGCATCGCCCCCCGACGGTTCACCACCGCTCCACCACCCCGACAGCCGGGCGTCGCACGACGCCCGGCTGTCGTGTCTACCGTCCCTGACGATCTTGAGGCCGTCCGGCCTCGGTTACGACAGGAGTATCCAGCTCAGTGTCCCGCTCCCAGACCCTCCGGCGGCTGCAGGCCGTCGGCGCCGCCGCGGCCGTCGCCGCCGGCACCCTCGCCGTCTCCGCCTCCGCGGCCCAGGCGGCCCCCGCCGCCGCCCGCTGCACCGCCCCGCAGCTGGCCGGCGGCTGGTACGGCGCCAACCAGGCCCGTCTCCAGCAGCTCATCGACCGGTACCACAGCTGCGACCCGTACCGGGACGCCCGTTCCAAGCCCGTCGCCGTCTTCGACTGGGACAACACCGTCGTCAAGAACGACGTGGGCGACGCCACCATGTACTGGCTGCTGCGCAACGGGAAGATCCGCCAGCCCTCCGGCCGCGACTGGCACACCACCAGCCGCCACCTCACCGACCAGGCGGCCGCCGCCCTCTCCGCGGCCTGCGACGGGCTCGCCCGGCCCGGCGCACCGCTGCCCACCCACACCCCGGCCGGCACCGCCTGCGCCGACCAGATCAACACCGTCTACGGCACCGGCGCCACCACCACTGGCGCCGCCGCCTTCACCGGCTGGAACCGCCGCACCACCGAGCCCTCGTACGCCTGGCTGCCCCAGCTGATGCAAGGCTGGACCGCCAGGGAGATACGGTCCTTCGCCGCCGCCGCCCGCACCGAGAACCTGGCCGCGCCCATCGGCGCCAAGCAGCAGGTCGGCAGCGGCACCGCCACCGGCTGGGTCCGCTACTACGACCAGCAGAAGGACCTGATCAAGAAGCTCCAGAAGGCCGGCTTCGACGTCTGGATCAGCTCCGCCTCCCCGCAGCCCGTGGTCGAGGTGTGGGCCAAGGGCGTCGGCATCGAAGCCGACCACGTCATCGGCATCCGCAACACCACCACCCGCGGCGGGAAGCTGACCCCGCACTTCCAGGGCTGCGGCTCGGTCCGCGACGGCGCCGACACGATGATCACGTACATCGACGGCAAGCGCTGCTGGATCAACAAGGAGATCTTCGGCGTGCGCGGCGCCGCGGCCGAGAAGGTCCAGCCGGCCGCACGCCGCCAGGTCTTCGCCGCCGGGGACTCCGACACCGACATCTCGTTCCTCCGCGACGCCACCGCCCTCCGGCTGGTGGTCAACCGCAACAAGAACGAGCTGATGTGCCGCGCGTACGACAACAGCGACGGCCGCTGGATCGTCAACCCGATGTTCATCGAGCCGAAGAAGCAGAAGACCGGCTCCTACCCCTGCGCCACCACCGGGTACGTCAACCCGGACGGCACCACCGGCCCGGTGCGCCGCTCCGACCGGAGCATCGTCCCGGACCAGCAGGACACCGTCTTCTGAACGGGCGCGTGACCCCGGCCGGCTGACCGCGGGCCGGCCGCGGGCCGCCGGCTAGAGGAAGGTGCGGCCTTCGCCCCGGTACGTCGGGACGGAGGCCGTCACCACGTCCCCCTCCACCAGGTGCAGCCGGTCGAACCGCTCGCACAGCTCCCCGGCCTTCGCGTGCCGGAACCACACCCGGTCGCCGACCAGCAGGTCGTCGGCCGGGGCCCCCAGCAGCGGGGTCTGCACCTCGCCGGCCCCTTCCTGCGGGTCGTACCGCAGCCCACGCGGGAGGTACGGCTCCGGCAGCCGGTCGGCGCCCGCCGCGCCCGAGGCCGGATAGCCGCCGCCCAGCACGGTCACCACCCCCACCCCCGGCCGCCGGACCACCGGCAGCGCGAACAGCGCCGCCGGCCGCCCCGAGAAGGAGGTGTAGTTGTCGAACAGCCGGGGCTGGTACAGCCCTGAACCCGCGGCGATCTCGGTCACCGAGGCCTCCGCCGCCGTGTGCTGCACGCTCCCGGTGCCGCCGCCGTTGACGAACTCCAGGTCCGGCACCACCTCCCGGACGGCCCGCACCACCTCGGCCCGGCGGGCCGCCAGCTCCCGGCGGGCCGCGGCCTGCATCAGCCGGATCGCCCGCGACCGCAGCGGCCGCCCCGCCACCGCGTCGCCGACCCCCGCGACATGGCCCTCGTACGCCATCAGCCCCACCACACGGAACCCCGGCCGCCGCTGCACCGCTTCGGCCAGCCCGGCCAGCTCGGCCGGCTCGCGCAGGGGGGACCGCCGGGCGCCGACCCGCACCCGGCCGCCGAACAGCCGCAGCGCCGTGTCCAGTTCCAGGCAGACCCGGATCTCCTCGCGGCCGCCGTCCCGCGCCCGGTCGATCAGCTCCAGCTGCGCCGGATCGTCGACCATGACGGTGACCGAGCCGGCCAGCTTGGCGTCGGAGGCCAGTTCGGCGAAGCCCGCGCGGTCCGCCGACGGATACGCCAGCAGTACGTCCTCGAAGCCCGACCGGGCCAGCCACACCGACTCCGCCAGGGTGTACGACATGATCCCGGCGAAGCCCGGGCGGGCCAGCACCCGCTCCAGCAGGGCCCGGCACCGTACGGACTTGCTGGCGACCCGTACCGGCTTGCCGGCGGCCCGCCGGACGACGTCGTCCGCGTTGGCGTCGAACGCGTTCAGGTCCACGATGGCCAGCGGCGCGTCCAGGTGGGCGGTGGCCCGGTCGTACCGGGCCCGGTCCGAGGCGGGGGTGTTCATGGGCGCAGCTTGCCAGACCGGTCTACCGGTGGGTAGGGGCCGGAGGCGGCGGTCCGGTCCCGTTCCCGGAGCCGTAAAGTACGGGCAGGCAGCCGTGGCACGGAACAGGGGGCGGAGCGCCGTATGACGACGACCGACCCGCACTCGGCGCTGCCCGCGCCCTGGGCTGTCCCGGGCTCCGGCACGGAGCCGGCCGGACCCGTGACCGACCGCGCCGCCGACGCCGGGACGCCCGCCACAGCAGCCGCATCCGCGATATCCGCCATATCCGCCGTGTCCTCGGCATCCGCTGCATCCGCCGCATCTCCCGGGTCGGCTGCATCCACGGCATCCGCGGGGTCCGCGGGCTCTGCCCTGCCCGTCCGCACCGTCGCCGCCGCGGTGTGCGGCGCGCTCGGTCTCGGCCTGCTCGGCTGGGCCGGCTGGCTCGTCTGGCAGGACCACCGCGAGGCGAACCGCGTGCCGTCGGCCGTGGAGACCTACCGGCGGGCGGGCACCCTCGGGAACCGGGCCCCGGTCGACACCCTCTTCCCCCCTGTCCTCGACGGAGCCGGCGCGGGCCCCGGAGGCGCCGACCGCAAGTGGACCCGGATCGCGGTGTCCCCCCGGACGGACTGCGCGGAGGGCCTGTCGAAGGAATGGCAGAAGGAGATGGAGCGCACCGGCTGCACCCAGGTGCTGCGGGCGACCTACACGGACGCGACCCGCAGCGCCATGGTGTCCGCCGGACTGGTCTTCACACCGGCCGGCCCGGAGGCGATGGACGAACTGCGCGGGCAGCTGTCCGCGCCCGCCGCGCTCGGTATCGGCGGCGGGCAGCGGGCCGCGTACAAGGTGTCCGTGCGGTCCGACGCGCCGGTGATCGTGTACACGGTGTCGGCCTTCTCCGACAAGCGGGACGTCCCCCAGGCCCGGCCCGCCGAGGACGCGATGAAGCCCGCCGACCGCAGCGCCGTCGCGCTGGCCGGGCTCGGGCACGCCGCCGAGTCGGTCGCCGACGGCCTCGAAGCGGCCCTCGCCGCCCAGGTTGCCCCCGCCGCACCGGAGACCCGCTCATGACCCCGCGCCCGTCCGCCTCGTACGCCCGCCGCGCCCGGGCCGGCCTGGCCGCGCTGCTCGGCGGGGTGCTCGTGGCCGTCGCCGCCACCCCCGCCTCGGCCGACGCCGTCCGCGACAGGCAGTGGGCGCTGACCGTGCTGCGCGCCGAGGAGGCGTGGGGCGTCACCCGGGGCGAGGGGGTCACCGTCGCCCTCCTCGACACCGGGGCTGACGGAACCCACCCCGACCTCACCGGCCGGGTCCTGCCCGGCAAGGACCTCGTCGGATTCGGCGCCTCCCCGGGGGACAAGACCTGGGCCCGCCACGGCACGGCCATGGCCGGGATCATCGCCGGCCACGGCCACGGCCCCGACCGCCGGGACGGGGTGATGGGCATCGCCCCGGCCGCGAAGATCCTGCCGGTCCGGGTGATCCTCGAGGAGGGCGACCCGGCCCGGGGCCAGGCCCGGGAGAAGAAGGGCGGGGCCCTCGCGGAAGGCATCCGCTGGGCCGCCGACCACGGCGCCGACGTGATCAACCTGTCCCTCGGCGACGACAGCGCCTCCGCGCACCACGAGGCCGCCGAGGACGAGGCCGTCCAGTACGCCTTGGCCAAGGGCGTGGTCGTGGTCGCCTCGGCCGGCAACAGCGGGCGCAAGGGGCACCCCGTCTCCTACCCGGCGGCCTACCCGGGCGTGATCGCCGTCACCGCCATCGACCGCAAGGGCCAGCGGGCCGGCTTCTCCACCCGGAACTGGTACGCCAGCGTCAGCGCCCCCGGCCAGGACATCGTGATCGCCGATCCGGACCGGAAGTACTACCCGGGCGGCTGGGGCACCAGCGCCGCCGCCGCGTACGTCTCCGGCACCGTCGCCCTGATCCGGGCGAAGTACCCGAAGCTGTCCCCGTCCCAGGTCAAGCGGCTGCTGGAGGACACCGCCTCGGACCGCCCGCGCGGCGGCCGGGACGACTCGCGCGGTCGAGGCCTGGTGGACCCGGTGCTCGCCCTGCAGAAGGCCGAGCGGTGGAAGCCGGAGCCCGTGCTGCCGGCCGCCGCGGCCCACCAGAGCCGTTACTTCGGCTCCGGCCCGGAGCCGGAACGCCCGGGTGCCCGCGGTCACGGGCTGCTCGCCGGGGTGGCCGCGGGCGGGGGACTGGCGCTGCTGGCGGCGGCCGCCGTGCTCGCCCGGCGCCGACGGGGCCCGGCCACCGGATAGGGTCGGGTAACTGTGGCGCAGAAGAACATCCCAGACCCCGGTTTCTCCGACGACGACGGCTCCGCCGATCCCCGGCTGAGCGCGGCCCTGGCCGCCTGGGCCGAGGACCGGTCCAGGGAGCCGGAGGTCCTGGCGGCCCTGCGCGGTGCCCGCCTGCTCGTCCCGGTGGTCGCCGTGCTCGGCGAGGTGGAGACCGACCCGGAGACCGGCCTGAAGCGCGAGAAGACCAGCGACATGGCCGTGCCGACCCTCACCGCCGGGAACCGGCGGGCGCTGCCCGCCTTCACCTCGCTCGACTCACTGGCCCGCTGGGACCCGGCGGCCCGCCCGGTCGCGGTGCCGTTGCACCAGGCCCTGAAGGCCGCCGCCCACGAGCGGGCCGACACCGTGGTGCTGGACCTCGCGGGCCCGGTCGCGTACCAGCTGACCGGGGCGGCGCTGCGGGCGCTCGCGGAGGGCCGTACGGACGCGGACCCGCTGGCCGACCCGGCCGTCACGGAGGCGGTCCGGGCGGCGGTGGCCAAGGAGCCTTCGGTGCTCCGCGCCCACCTGCTGCCCGGCGGAGCCTCGGCCGACGGCATCCTCGCGGTGGTGCTGGTGGGCGGTGCCGACCCGGCGGCGGGGGCGCGCCGGGTGGCGGAGGCGCTGGCCGCCGACGACACCCTGAGGGAGCGGCTGGTGCGCGGGCTGGAGATGGCCCTGCTGCCGGCGGACGCGCCTGCGCCGCCGGGGGAACCCCTCTTCACCCGCTGATCCCGGCTCCACCCGTTGCTCCCGCTGCTCCCGCCGGTCCGGGCCCGGGCAGCGCGAAGGGGGCATACGCGGTGCGTATGCCCCCTTCGGGTTCCGGCGGTCAGGCGTAGACGGGACCGGTGAACTTCTCGCCCGGGCCCTGGCCCGGCTCGTCCGGGACGATGGACGCCTCGCGGAACGCCAGCTGGAGCGACTTCAGACCGTCACGCAGCGGAGCCGCGTGGAAGGAGCTGATCTCGGTGGCGCTCGCGGTCACCAGACCGGCCAGCGCGGTGATCAGCTTGCGGGCCTCGTCGAGGTCCTTGTGCTCGGAGTCCGGCTTGTCCAGGCCCAGGTTGACCGCGGCGGCGCTCAGCAGGTGGACCGCCACCGTGGTGATCACCTCGACGGCGGGCACGTCCGCGATGTCACGGGTCATGGCGTCGTAGTCGGGGGCGGCGGAAGCCTCGGGAGCGGTGGGGGTCGCGTCAGTCATGTCCTTCACCATAAGCGTTCCCGCCGATTGGTCTCCCCGGGGCGTGGGTGCTAACCTTGTGTGACGACCGGCCGGAGACGTATGTCCCCGGCCCACAAGTGGAGGCTCCGAACTCCCACCTGACCACCCTCCGGGGAGGCAGGTCATCCGGTCAGGCGGCATCCATCGTTCCGTACGGACGATGGAAAGCCGCCCGAGTCTGCGCCCCGCGGTCGACGCGGCGGTGCTCCGGTTGTGCTTGGAGCTCCCGCCTGTGTCCCGTCCGGGGCGTTTTTGCGTTCCGCCCGCGGTGGTCCGTTCAAACAGACGTGCACGACTGTCTGCCAGGCAGTCGTGTGGTGCTACCTAGGAGGATCCATCAGCGCCGAGCCCCGCATCAACGACCGGATTCGCGTTCCCGAGGTGCGACTTGTCGGTCCCAGCGGCGAGCAGGTCGGGATTGTTCCGCTTGCCAAGGCCCTCGAGCTTGCGCAGGAGTACGACCTCGACCTGGTCGAGGTCGCGGCGAACGCCCGTCCGCCCGTCTGCAAGCTCATGGACTACGGCAAGTTCAAGTACGAGTCGGCCATGAAGGCCCGTGAGGCGCGCAAGAACCAGGCGCACACGGTCATCAAGGAGATGAAGCTCCGGCCGAAGATCGACCCGCACGACTACGACACCAAGAAGGGTCACGTCGTACGGTTCCTCAAGCAGGGCGACAAGGTCAAGATCACGATCATGTTCCGTGGTCGCGAGCAGTCCCGGCCGGAGCTCGGCTACCGACTGCTGCAGCGCCTGGCGGAGGACGTCCAGGAGCTCGGTTTCGTCGAGTCGAACCCGAAGCAGGACGGCCGCAACATGATCATGGTCCTGGGTCCGCACAAGAAGAAGACCGAGGCGATGGCCGAGGCCCGCGAGGCGCAGGCCGCCCGCAAGGCCGAGCGTCAGGGCCAGGTCGCGGAGGCGCCCGCCGAGGGTGTCGCCGAGCCCCAGGCCGAAGAGCAGGTCGAAGACCAGCCCTCCGCCGAGGCCTGATACCGGGGCAGCCCGTCCCGGAATCAACCCACACAACTGACGCTCCGGTGCGCCGGTCCGGAAACGGGCCGGCAGGAGCGGCACCGACGAGGAGATAACGGCGCTATGCCGAAGAACAAGACCCACAGCGGTTCCAAGAAGCGCTTCAAGATCACCGGCTCCGGCAAGGTGCTCCGTGAGCGCGCCGGCAAGCGCCACCTGCTCGAGCACAAGTCGTCCAAGCTGACGCGTCGCCTCACCGGCAACGCCGAGATGGCCCCGGGCGACGCCGCGAAGATCAAGAAGCTTCTCGGCAAGTGATGTCCGCCCGCTCCCGCACAGTGGAGCGGGGCGAGACGTCTGGACCGGGACCCAATCGATTTCGGGTCGTGTGAACACAACCACGGCCCCGCTACAAGGAGTTAACAAGTGGCACGCGTCAAGCGGGCAGTAAACGCCCACAAGAAGCGCCGGGCGATCCTCGAGGCGGCCTCCGGCTACCGCGGTCAGCGTTCGCGCCTGTACCGCAAGGCCAAGGAGCAGGTCACCCACTCGCTGGTCTACAACTACAACGACCGCAAGAAGCGCAAGGGCGACTTCCGTCAGCTGTGGATCCAGCGCATCAACGCCGCTGCCCGCCAGAACGGCATGACGTACAACCGCCTCATCCAGGGTCTGAAGGCCGCCAACATCGAGGTGGACCGCAAGATCCTCGCCGAGCTGGCCGTCAACGACATCAACGCGTTCGCCGCGCTGGTCGAGGTCGCGCAGAAGGCCCTTCCGGCCGACGTCAACGCCCCGAAGGCGCCCGCTGCCGCCTGACGGCAGCAGTAGCCCCACCAGGCTGATCCCGGACCCGCAGGCGTCTCGCCTGCGGGTCCGGGTGCTTTCACCCCGAGCCCCCGAGCCCCGAGCCCGGCGCCCCGAACCCCGAGCCCCGAGCACCGAGCACCGCTCCCGGGCTTCCCGAGCCCGGCGCCCGAGCCCCCGCAGCCCCGAGAGAGAACCGACAGGACATGGCTTCCCCCGCCGAGCTGATCTCCCCGCGCAACCCCCGGGTGGCCGCCGCCCGCCGGCTCGCGCGGCGCAACTTCCGCACCAAGGAGCGCCGCTTCATCGCCGAGGGTCCGCAGGCCGTCCGGGAGGCCGTCGAGCACCGCGGCGAGGCCGGGCCCACCCTGATCGAGCTGTTCGCCACCGTCGAGGCCGCCGAGCGCTACGCCGACATCGTCTCCGCGGCGAGCGACGCCGGAGCACGCGTCCACTACGCCTCCGACGAGGTGCTCGCCGAGGTCTCCCAGACGGTCACCCCGCAGGGCCTGGTCGGTGTCTGCCACTTCCTCGACTCGCCGTTCGAGGAGATCCTCAAGGCGGAGCCCAAGCTGGTCGCCGTACTCGCGCACGTCCGCGACCCCGGGAACGCCGGCACCGTGCTGCGCTGCGCCGACGCCGCCGGCGCCGACGCGGTGGTGCTCACCGACGCCTCCGTGGACCTCTACAACCCCAAGTCCGTCCGCGCCTCCGTCGGCTCCCTCTTCCACCTGCCGGTCGCCGTCGGCGTCCCCGTGGAACAGGCCGTCGAGGGCCTGCGGGCGGCCGGCGTACGGATCCTGGCCGCCGACGGGGCGGGGGAGCACGACCTCGACGCCGAGCTCGACGCCGGCACCATGGGCGGCCCCTCGGCCTGGGTCTTCGGCAACGAGGCATGGGGCCTGCCCGAGGAGACCCGCGCCCTGGCCGACGCGGTGGTACGGGTGCCGATCCACGGCAAGGCGGAGAGCCTGAACCTCGCCACGGCGGCGGCGGTGTGCCTCTACGCCTCCGCGCGAGCACAGCGGGCGCCCGGAGGGTGCCGCAGCGTGACCCTCAGCCAGTAGAGTTGCGGCCCGGGGGCCCACCGCGCTCCTGAAGAGATGTGGGGTACGGGGACATGACTGTCGGTACGAACAGCTCTCCGCGCCAGGCCGCGGTCGCCCCCGCGGCGCAGGACTGTTTCGGGCTGGACCCGGACGAGCTGCCCGACGGGCTGGTGGTCGCGGACGACACCGGACGGGTGATCTGCTTCAACCGGGCCGCCGCCCGGATCACCGCCATCTCCCCCCACGACGCCCTCGGCGCGCGGATCGAGCGGGCCCTGCCCCTGGAGGACCTCGACGGACGCCGCTGGTGGGCGCTCACCGACCCGTACGGGGGCCTCGCCACCCGCTGCCGGCAGCCCGAGCGCAACCTGCTGCTGCCCGGCGGGCGGGAGGTGCTCGTCTCCGCCCAGTACGTCCGCACCCGGCCGTCCGGCCCGCTGCGCCGGCTCGTGGTCACCCTGCGCGGCACCGAGGCGCGCCGCCGCACCGAACGCAGCCACGCCGAGCTGATCGCCACCGTCGCGCACGAACTGCGCTCCCCGCTGACCTCGGTCAAGGGGTTCACTGCCACCCTGCTGGCCAAGTGGGAGCGCTTCACCGACGACCAGAAGCGGCTCATGCTGGAGACCGTCGACGCCGACGCCAACCGGGTCACCCGGCTGATCGCCGAACTCCTCGACATCTCCCGCATCGACTCCGGCCGGCTGGAGGTCCGGCGGCAGCCGGTGGACATCGCCACCGCCGTCGGCCGGCACGTCCAGGCCCTCACCGCGAACGGACAGGCCCCCGACAGGTTCCTCGTCCGGGTGAGCCGCCCGCTGCCCGATCTGTGGGCCGACCCGGACAAGGTCGATCAGATCCTGGGCAATCTTCTGGAAAATGCGGTGCGGCACGGAGACGGAACGGTCACCATCGACGTGAGCCCGCACGAGAAGGGAACAGCCGTCACCGTGACCGATGAAGGCCCCGGCATCCCCGAGGAGTCCATGGGCCGCGTCTTCACCCGCTTCTGGCGGGGCAGCAAGCGCGGCGGCACCGGGCTGGGCCTGTACATCGTCAAGGGCATCGTCGAGGCCCACGGCGGGACGATCACGGTCGGCCGCGGCCCCGGAGGCGGCGCCGAGTTCCGATTTATCCTGCCCGTCGGCGCGCCGGCCTACCTCACGCAGTAGTCACTGCGGACGGTCTCGCCAGGCGGCCCACGGGCCCCTCCATCCCCGGCGACCTTTAGACTCGTCCTTTGGCACCTTTGTGTCCTTGTGGCGAACACCATGCGTCGCGCGGACCACCAGCCAGCCATCGGAAGTACGGGAAGAGATGTCGGCACCGAACAAGTCGTACGACCCTGTCGAGGTCGAGGCACTGAAACCGGAAGAGATCGAGCGCATGCGGGACGAGGCGCTCGCCGCCTTCGCGGCCGCCGGCGACCTCGACGCACTGGCGCACGAGAAGACCGCCCACACCGGCGGCACCTCGCCCCTGGCGCTCGCCAACCGCGAGATCGGCGCGCTGCCGCCGCAGGCCAAGGCCGAGGCGGGCAAGCGGGTCGGCCAGGCCCGCGGCGCCGTGAACAAGGCGTACGCGGAGCGCCTCGCCCAGCTCGAGACCGAGCGCGACGAGCGGGTGCTGGTCGAGGAGGCGGTGGACGTCACGCTGCCGTACGACCGCGTCCCGTCCGGCGCCCGGCACCCCCTGACCACGCTGATGGACCGCGTCGCGGACGTCTTCGTGTCCATGGGCTACGAGGTGGCCGAGGGCCCCGAGGTCGAGGCGGAGTGGTTCAACTTCGACGCCCTCAACTTCACGCCCGACCACCCCGCGCGCCAGATGCAGGACACCTTCTTCGTCCAGGGCCCCAAGGGAACCGAGGGCGACGAGTCCGGCGTCGTGCTGCGCACCCACACCTCCCCGGTACAGGCCCGCGCCCTGCTGGAGCGCCGCGAGCCGCCCGTCTACATCGTGTGCCCCGGCCGCGTGTACCGCACGGACGAGCTGGACGCCACCCACACCCCCGTGTTCCACCAGGTCGAGCTGCTCGCCGTGGACAAGGGCCTCACCATGGCCGACCTCAAGGGCACCATCGACCACATGGTCAAGGAGCTCTTCGGCGAGGACACCACCACCCGGCTCCGCCCGCACTTCTTCCCGTTCACCGAGCCGTCCGCCGAGATGGACATGCAGTGCTACGTGTGCCGCGGCGCGTCGGTGGGCAACCCCGACCGCCCCTGCCGCACCTGCTCCAGCGAGGGCTGGATCGAGCTCGGCGGCTGCGGCATGGTCAACCCCAAGGTGCTGGTGGCCTGCGGCGTGGACCCCGAGGTCTACTCCGGCTTCGCCTTCGGGTTCGGCATCGAGCGGATGCTGATGTTCCGCCACAACGTTGAAGACATGCGAGACATGGTCGAGGGTGACATCCGGTTCACCCGGCCGTTCGGGATGGAGATCTGATGCGGGTCCCGCTTTCCTGGCTGCGGGAGTACGTCGACCTCCCCGCCGGCACCACCGGCCGCGACGTGGCCGCCAAACTGATCGACGCCGGCCTGGAGGTCGAGACCGTCGAGCAGCTCGGCGGGATCAAGGGCCCCCTGGTCGTCGGCAAGGTGCTCACCATCGAGGAGCTGGAGGGCTTCAAGAAGCCGATCCGCTTCTGCACCGTCGACGTCGGCGACGCCAACGGCACCGGCGAACCGCAGGAGATCGTCTGCGGCGCCCGCAACTTCGCCGTCGGTGACAAGGTCGTCGTGGTCCTCCCCGGCGCCGTCCTGCCCGGCGACTTCGCGATCGCCGCGCGCCAGACGTACGGCAAGACCTCGCACGGCATGATCTGCTCCGACAGCGAGCTGGGCATGCCCGACGACGGCTCGCACGGCATCATCGTGCTGCCCCCGGAGCACGAGGCCGGCACCGACGCCATCGAGCTGCTGGAGCTCGTCGACGAGGTCCTGCACATCGACGTGACCCCGGACCGCGGCTACTGCATGTCCATGCGCGGCATCGCCCGCGAGGTGGCCACCGCCTACGGGCTGCCGCTGCGCGACCCGGCGCTGCTCGACGTGCCGGCCCCGAACTCGTACGGCTACCCGGTCAAGGTCGAGGACCCGGCCGGCTGTGACCGCTTCACCACCCGCACGGTCGTCGGTCTCGACCCCGAGGCCCGCTCGCCGATCTGGCTGCAGCGCCGTCTGCAGAAGGCCGGCATGCGCCCGATCTCGCTGGCCGTGGACATCACCAACTACGTGATGCTGGAGCTCGGCCAGCCGCTGCACGCCTACGACCGCTCCCGCGTCGACGGCACCATCGGGGTCCGCCGCGCCGAGCAGGGCGAGAAGTTCACCACCCTCGACGGGGTCGTCCGCACCCTCGACGCCGAGGACCTGGTGATCACCGACGGCAGCGGGCCGATCGGCCTCGCCGGTGTCATGGGCGGCGCCAACAGCGAGATCGCCGACTCCGTCACCGACCCCGAGACCGGAGTGGTCACCGGCACCACCGAGGTGGTCATCGAGGCCGCGCACTTCGACGCGGTGTCGATCTCCCGCACCGCCCGCCGGCTCAAGCTGTCCTCCGAGTCGTCCAAGCGCTTCGAGCGCGGCGTCGACCCGCAGGCCGCCGCGGCGGCCGCGCAGCGCACCGTGGACCTGCTGGTGCTGCTGGCCGGCGGCACCGCCGAGGCCGGCGTCACCGAGGTCGCAGCCCCGGCCACCCCGCGCACCGTCGCGATGCGCGCGGACCACCCGGACCGGGTGGCGGGCATGGACTACGGCCGCGAGACCGTCGTCCGCCGCCTCCAGGAGATCGGCTGCGACGTCTACGGCCAGGACGAGCTCGTCGTCACGGTCCCGAGCTGGCGCCCGGACCTCGCCGCGCCCAACGACCTCGCCGAAGAGATCATCCGGCTGGAGGGCTACGTCAACCTGCCCTCCACCCTGCCGCAGGTGCCCTCCGGGCGGGGCCTGACCCCGCGCCAGGTGCTGCACCGCCGGGCCGGCCGCGCACTGGCCGGCGCCGGCTACGTCGAGGCGCTCAGCTACCCGTTCATCGGCGAGCAGGTCTTCGACCAGCTCCAGCTGCCCGCGCACGACGCCACCCGCCAGGTGGTCAAGCTGGTCAACCCGCTGTCCGACGAGGAGCCGGCGCTGCGCACCACGCTGCTGCCGGGCCTGCTGGGCGCACTGCGCCGCAACGACAGCCGGGGCAGCCACGACCTCGCCCTGTTCGAGACCGGTTCGGTCTTCCGGGCGGGCGACCGGCCGGGCCTCGCGGTCCGGCTGCCGGTCGACCGCCGTCCCACGGACGAGGAGATCGGCACCCTCGACGCGGCCCTGCCCGCGCAGCCGCGCTACGCCGCGGTCGTGCTGGCCGGTGCCCGCGAGCAGGCCGGCTGGTGGGGCAAGGGCCGCCCGTCGGACTGGGCGGACGCGGTCGAGGCCGCCCGCTCGCTGGCCCGCGAAGCCGGTACCGAGCTGGTGATCCGCGGCGGCCAGTACGGTCCCTGGCACCCGGGCCGGTGCGCCGAGCTGATCGTCACCCTGAACGGGGTCGAGACGGTCATCGGCCACGCCGGTGAGCTGCACCCGCGGGTGGTCAAGGCGATGGGCCTGCCGGCCCGGACCTGCGCCATGGAGATCGACCTGGACCGCCTCGCGGCGGCCGGCGGCGAGCCGGTGACGGCTCCGCGGATCTCCTCCTTCCCGGTGGCCACCCAGGACGTCGCGCTCGTCGTCGACGCGTCGGTGCCCGCCGCCACGGTGGAGGCCGCGCTCCGCAAGGGCGCCGGAGAGCTCCTCGAATCGCTCCGCCTCTTCGACGTCTTCACCGGCGAGCAGATCGGCGAGGGCAAGAAGTCCCTGGCGTACGCGCTGCGCTTCCGCGCCCCCGACCGCACGCTGACGGCCGAGGAGTCCACGGCCGCCCGCGACGCGGCGGTCGCGCTGGCCACGGAGCGCACCGGGGCGGTGCTGCGCGGGGCGTGAGCCCGGCGATCGCGTAGGCGCACGAAGGCGAGCGCAGGAACGCCTGGGTGCACGAAGGCGCGAGGGGCGCGTCCGGGAAACCGGACGCGCCCCTTTCTGCTTGAAAGGACAACAACGGGGTCCTCACTCATTTGGGTGAGAACGCCGATGACCCGTGTCCCGCGCACCGGGCGGTCGACACAATCGTTCCCGGCCGAGGGGAGGCCGGAAAGAGATGACGATGCGCGGGGAGATGCCCCGGGTGCGCCGGGTGTGCGTCCTCGCATGGGGCGGGGCCGCGGTGTCCTGGGAGCTGTCCTCCCCGGGAGCCCTGGTGCCGAGTCTGGCGACGTGCGCGGCCTTCCTGATGCTGGCCGGCGGCAGCGTGCTGCACATGCGGCAGCGGCTGCTCGCGGAGCTGCGCCGCGCACGGCAGAACGCCGGTGCCGCCCGGCAGGCCCTGCTGCGGCCGCTGCCGCCGCGGGTCGGCGGCCTGGCACTGGCCGCGGTGCACGGGGCGGAGGCGGGCGGCGACCTCTACGACGCGCTGCCGACGCCGTACGGGGTGCGGGTGGTCATGGGGGACGTACGGGGGCACGGGATCCCGGCGCTGGGCGCCGCGACGGCGGTGCTCGGGGCCTTCCGGGAGGCCGCGCACGAGGAGCCGTCCCTGGCGGGAGTGCTGCGGCGGATGGAACTGGCGCTGGCCTGCCACCTCCGGGACCGGGCCGCCCTGGAACACCTCATGGGCGGTACCGGGCCCGACTCCCCGCCGGCGGAGGAGTTCGTGACCGTCCTCCTGCTGGAAATCGGCCGCGACGGCACCCTGACCGCCCTGAACTGCGGCCACCCCTGGCCCTACCGCCTGCCGCCCGTGTCCGCCGTACACAGCCTTGCCCCCACCCCGTGGGAAGACACGGCGGAGCCGGGGGACGCGCGGCCGGCGCGCGACCCGGGCCCGCCGGAGTTACCGGCGGAGCCGGAGCGGCTGGACTGCGGCGAGACCCTGCCGCCGCTCGGGGTGTGGCCGCTCCCGGACGAGCTGGCGGCGCGGGACTGCGGGGAGCTCCGCCGCGGAGAGGGGCTGTTCCTGCACACCGACGGCGCGGCGGAGGCACGCGACCCCGACGGCCGGTACTTCCCGCTCGGCGGAGCCATCGCGGAGGCCGCCGCCGCGACGCCCGCGCGGCTGGTGGAGGGCGTGCACGACGCGCTGTTGCGTCACACCGGCGGGCACCTCGACGACGACGTCGCCCTGCTCGTGCTGCGCCGGTAGGCGAGGGCGGTGGCGGTGATGGCGCCGGCCGGACGGCAGGGGGCGCCGGAGGGCCCGGGCCCGGCCATGATCCGCCGGACACCCCCTGGGCGGCCCGCCCGCTCCGGCGGGGCCGAGGGAGGCCGCGCGGAGCCGGCGGAACCGCAGCGGGCCGGTCCCGGGTGGGTGGGGGCCGGCCCGGTCCGCCGCGCACCGGAGACCAACCGGCTGCGGCGGAGCGGTGAGAAGCGCCGCCCGCCTGCCGTGGAGTGTCGGGCAGACAGCAGGACGGGCGGCGCCGTGCGGGCCGTCGCACTGTACGAGGGGGAGCCGACGGCCCGGGCTGCCTCTTGTCGAGGCGAGACCACCAGTCAAGCGTGCCGCCGCACCCCGCGGCAGCGTGCGCGCCGCATTTATGCGCGTACCGGTTTCACACCCCGTGTGAACGGAGCACCCATTAGCCTGGGAGCGACCCTGGAGGGGCCCATGCAGTCCAACGCCCTGCTCGACGCCCTCCTCGCCGAGGCGGGCATGTCCCACGCCGGACTCGCCGCGTACGTGAACCAGGCCGGCCGCGCCCGTGGACTCGCACTGCGCTACGAACACACCGCGGTGGCCCGCTGGTTGAAGGGCCAGCGGCCGCGCGGCCAGGTGCCCGACCTGATCTGCGAGGTGCTCGGGCAGCGGCTGCGCCGCCCGGTCGGGCTGGACGACATCGGACTCGGACTCCCGGGGCGGACCGCCGCACCGCACGGGATCCCGCTCAGCGGGTTCGTGGACCGGGCCACCGCCCTGTGGCGGACCGACGAGCAGAGCCGGACGCACCTGCTGAGCGCCACCGCGGTCACCGGCACGCCCGCCGTGATCCCCGTATGGGAGTGGGAGAACCCGCCGGAGGACGCGGACGTGTCCCGCGCCGGTCCCACCGCCATCGGCCCCGAGCACATCGAGGTCCTGCGCGCCGCCCGCGTCCACTACGAGTTGATGTACCGGCGGGCCGGCGGCGTGGCCACCCGCTCGCGGATCGTCCGCTTCCTGGGCAGCGAGACCGCGCCCATGCTGCGCGGGAGTTACTCCGACGCCGTCGGCCGCAGACTGCACCGGGCCTCCGGATCGCTGGTGGCGGTCGCGGGCATCTGCGCCTACGACTCCGACGCGCACGGCCTGGCCCAGCGCTACTTCCACCAGGCGCTGCGGCTGGCCAAGGCCAGCGGTGACCGCGGACTCGGCGCCTATGTGATCGCGCTGATCGTCAACCAGTCCCTGCACCTGCGGGAGTTCCGGCAGGCGGTGGCCTTCGCGGAGGCCGCGCTGCGGGCGGCCGGCCGGCACATCACTCCCGCGCTGGCCGCCGACCTCTACGCGATGCAGGCCAAGGC
The DNA here is from genome assembly GCF_043199475.1 of Streptomyces sp. NPDC048603. Lineage (NCBI taxonomy): Bacteria > Bacillati > Actinomycetota > Actinomycetes > Kitasatosporales > Streptomycetaceae > Streptomyces > Streptomyces sp. NPDC048603. The sequence continues at coordinate 168,379 of NZ_JBICVY010000013.1, forward strand.
CTACGCCCGACTCGGGGACACCCGGGCCGCGCTGACGTGCATCCGGCATGCCGAGGGGGCCGCCGTGCGGATCCGGCGGGGCAGCGAACCGGACGAGACCGGATACGTGCAGCCGGGCCTGGTCAACGTACAGGTGGCCGAGGCCCTGCTCAGTCTGGGAGATCTCGACGCGGCGTACGAGCAGGCCACCGCGGCGGTCGGGACACCTGCGCACGACCGCGGACGGGTGCACCGGCTGGCCATGCTGTGCGAGATCCAGCTGCGCCAGGGGGAGGCGGACCGGGCGGTGGCCGCGGTGGCCGAAATGGCCGAAACGGCCAAGGGGATGGAGTCGCTGCGGCTGCGCGACCGGCTGCGGACCGTCCGGGAACAGCTGCTGGCCAGCGGGTGCGCCGACGCGGAGGAGACCGCCCGGCTCATCGACGGGGCGCTGCGCGTTCCGCTGTGAGCGCCGCGGCTGCTGCCATGTTGCCACCGACTCGAACGGAAGGTGGCAGAACCGTGCAGTGGACCAACCTGAGCGAACAGACCGTGTACAAGAACCGCTGGTTCGACGTCAACCTCGCGGATGTGGAGCTCCCCGACGGCCGGCACCTGGACCACTTCGTCATCCGGCTGCGGCCGGTCGCCGTCGCGACGGCCGTCAACGAGGCCAACGAGGTGCTGCTGCTGTGGCGGCACCGCTTCATCACCGACAGCTGGGGCTGGGAGCTCCCCGCCGGTGTGGTCGAGGACGGCGAGGACATAGCCCTCGCCGCCGCACGGGAGATGGAGGAGGAGTCGGGCTGGCGTCCCGGCCCGCTGCACCACCTGATGACCGTCGAGCCCGCCAACGGGCTGACCGACGCCCGTCACCACCTCTACTGGGCGGACGGCGCGACGTACACCGGTCCGCCCGAGGACGCCTTCGAGTCCTCGCGCCGCGAGTGGGTCCCCCTCAAACTCGTGCCCGGCATGATCGCGCACGGGGAGGTCCCGGCCGCCAACATGGCGGCCGGGCTGCTCCTGCTGCACCATCTCAGGCTGGGGTAACGCGCGGGCCCGTCAGGCGTACGCGTAGAAGCCCGAGCCGGTCTTGCGGCCGAGGCGGCCCGCGTCGACCATCCGCTGCAGCAGCGGGGGAGCCGCGTACAGAGGCTCCTTGTACTCGGTGTACATCGAATCGGCGATCGAGGCGATGGTGTCCAGGCCGATCAGGTCCGAGAGCTTGAGCGGACCCATCGGGTGGGCGCAGCCGAACTCCATGCCGTTGTCGATGTCCTCGCGGCTGGCGATGCCCGACTCGAACATCCGGATGGCGGACAGCAGGTAGGGCACGAGCAGCGCGTTCACCACGAATCCGGACCGGTCCTGCGCCCGGATGGCGTGCTTGCCCAGCACGTCGTGCACCAGGGCCTCGGCCCGCTTGACCGTCTCGTCGCCGGTGGTCAGGGCCGGGATCAGCTCCACGAGCTTCTGGACCGGCGCCGGGTTGAAGAAGTGGATGCCGATGACCTGGTCCGGGCGCGAGGTGGCGACGGCCAGCTTCACCAGCGGGATGGAGGAGGTGTTGGAGGCGATGATGGCGTCCGGGCGCGTCAGCACCTGGTCGAGGACCTGGAAGATCTCGGTCTTGATCTTCTCGTTCTCCACGACGGCCTCGATGACCAGGTCGCGGTCGGCGAACTCGCCGAGGTCGGTGGTGAAGCTGAGCCGCGCCAGGGTGGCGTCCCGCTCCTCTTCCGTGATCTTGCCGCGCTCGGCGGCCTTGCCGAGCGAGTTGATCAGACGGGTACGTCCGATCTCCAGGGCCTCGCCGCTGGTCTCGGCGACCTTGACCTCAAGGCCGCTGCGCGCGCACACCTCGGCGATGCCGGCGCCCATCTGGCCGCAGCCCACTACGCCGACGCGTGTGATGTCGGAAGGGAGGTCAGTCACTTCGTGCCTTTCGCTGGCTCATCGGTCGGCGGGTCCCCCGTGTGGTTCCGGCGCCCGCCACGCCCCCCGACGTTACTCCCGGCCTTGCCGCTCCGGGTCCGCCGGGGCGGGCATGCTGGGCGCACACACAGGATTGTCACTCAGTGCAGGGGAGCAGTCACATGACGTACATCGGTCGCCGGAGTCTGCTGGTCACGGCAGCGGGGATGGTGGCGGCGTCCGCGGCCGGACCGGCCAGGGCGACACCGGGCGGCGCCGCACCGGGCGGGGCGGTGCCGGACGCCGCGCCGCAGGGCCGCCCGGTGCCGGCCCGGGCGGGGGCCGGGCCGGAGCTCCGGGGGATGTGGGTCGCCTCCGTGCACAACGTCGACTGGCCCTCCAGGACGGGGCTGAGCGCGAGCCGCCAGCGGGCGGAGCTGATCAAGCTGCTGGACACGGCGGTACGGCGGCGGCTGAACGCCGTGATGCTGCAGGTGCGGCCGACCGCCGACGCGATGTGGCCAGGCGCGCGGGAGCCGTGGTCGCAGTGGCTGACCGGGGTGCAGGGCCGCGACCCCGGCTGGGACCCGCTGGGCACGGCGGTCACCGAGGCGCACGCCCGCGGGCTGGAGCTGCACGCCTGGTTCAACCCGTACCGGGTGACCAACACGCACACCGACCCGTCCCGGCTGGCGGCCGGCCACCCGGCGCGGATCCACCCGGACTGGACCGTGCCGTACGGCGGGAAGCTCTACTACAACCCGGGCCTGCCCGAGGTCCGCGCCTTCGTGCAGGAGGCCATGCTCGACGCCGTGGCCCGCTACCCGCTGGACGCCGTGCACTGGGACGACTACTTCTACCCCTATCCGGTGGACGGCGAGTACTTTGACGACGACGCGGCCTACGAGGAGCACGGCGCCGGCTTCGCCTCGCGTGCCGCCTGGCGCCGGCACAACACCGACACCCTGGTCCGCGAGATGTCCGCGCGGATCCCGCAGGTGCGGCCGGGTGTGCGGTTCGGGGTCAGCCCGTTCGGGATCTGGCGGCACCAGAGCCAGGACCCCCGCGGGTCTCGGACCCGGGCCGGCCTGACGGCGTACGGTGACCTGTACGCGGACACCCGCAAGTGGGTCACCGAGGGCTGGATCGACTACATCGCACCGCAGTGCTACTGGCACATCGGGCACTCCTCGGCGGACTACGCCGTGCTGGTGCCCTGGTGGGCGGACACGGTCGCGGGCACCGGGGTGGACCTGTACATCGGGGAGGCGCTGTACCGGTGCGAGCCCGACAGCTCCACCACCGCATGGCGCGATCCGGCCGAGCTGTCACGGCACCTGACGCTCGCGGCACGGCACACCGAGGTCCGCGGCCACTGCTATTTCTCGGCGAAGCAGGTGGCCGCGGATCCCAACGGTGCCATGGCCAGGGTCGTCGCCGACCACTATCCGGCGGCGGTGCCGCCACGCTGAACGCCCGCGGTCAGCGGAACTGAGCGGTGGACGGCGGTTCCTTGTGCGCGGGCTCGGCGGGGTGCCGGACGACGCAGTCCGGCCCGGGGGACATGATGGCATCGTGGCCGTCCTGGAAGTGGACGCGGTAGGGGGGTGCGCCGTTCTCTCCCAGGACCTCGGTGATCTCGCCGATCTTGTCGTGCTGGCCCACGACCCTGCCGTGCTGTACCAGCTGGTCGCCCTCGGTCGCTCGCATGCTGACCTCCCTCGGTGCCGCTCCGATCCGGTGACGCCAGTTTACGGCGGTTTGGCCGGTTTCCACCCGGGGAGGCCGGCCCCGGAAGGGGCTCAGTCCTAGGAGCCCGACCGCTGGGTGACCGCGATGCATACCAGCACCGCGCAGGCGGCGAGCGGGGCGGCCGGGGAGAGCCGTTCGCCCAGCAGAGCGACCGACCACACCAGGGTCAGCAGCGGCTGCGCCAGCTGGAGCTGGCTGGCGCGGGCCGGGCCGATCCGGGCCATGCCCCGGTACCAGACGTACAGTCCGAGGAAGGTGGATCCGGCGGCCGCCCAGACCAGGCCGGCCACCCCCTGTCCGGTCAGCAGGACGGGTTCCGCGGCCAGTCCGGCGACGGCTCCCACGACGGCCAGGGGCAGGCACAGCACCAGCGCCCAGCCGATCACCTGCCAGCCGGGCATGACCTTCGCCAGCCGGCCGCCCTCGGTGTAACCGGCCGCACAGGCCAGCAGGGCGGCGAACAGGAAGCCGTCACCGGCCGACGGGGCGCCGCCGCTCTGCGCCAGGGTGAAGCCCAGGACCACGACGGCCCCGGTGACCGCGGCCGCCCAGAAGGTGCGGGACGGCCGGGCACCGGTGCGCAGCGCGGCGAAAGCGGCCGTGGTGAGCGGCAGCAGGCCGACCACCACAGCGGCGTGGGAGGTGCTGGAGGTCTGCAGGGCCAGGGTGGTGAGCACCGGAAAGCCGATCACCACGCCACCGGCCACCACGGCCAGCCCCGCCCGGTGCTCCCGGGCCGGCAGCGGCACCCGCAGTGCCAGCAGGAACCCGGCGGCGAGCAGTGCGGCCAGCACGGTGCGCAGGGAGACCAGTGACCAGGGGCCGAAGCTCTGCAGGCCCCAGACGGTGGCGGGGAAGGTCAGCGAGAAGGCGAACACGCCCAGCACGGCGAACGCGGTGCCGGCCCGCGCCGAGCCGCCGGCCGCGGCGGACCCCGGCCCGGCCGCGACGGCAGCCGGGAGCGGGCGGGGGGCCGGGGCCGGGGTCGGCGCCGGGGGAACTGCTACTCCGGTCGAACCGATAGCGCTATTCTGGTCTCTCATGTATGAGCGTAGCAGTGTGACGGAACTGGCCCAATCGCTGCGGTCCGAACTCGACCGCTATCCGGTGGGTGGAAAGCTCCCGTCCAGTCGGGCCCTGGTGGAGCGCTACCGGGTGAGCCCGGTGACGGTCTCCCGGGCCCTCGCCCAGCTCGCCGCCGAGGGCCTGGTCGTCACCCGGCCCGGAGCCGGCGCCTTCCGGGCGCAGCCGCGCACCGCCCCGGACCGGCCCGCCGGGGACACCTCCTGGCAGGAGGTCGCCCTGAGCGCGGAGACGGCCGGAGAGTCCGTCCCGCGCTCCGTGGACGCATCCGGCGTGCTCGTCTCGCTCGCCGCGCCCCCGCCCGGCGTGATCGAGCTCAACGGCGGCTACCTGCACTCCGCGCTGCAGCCGGAGCGGGCCATGGCCGCCGCCCTGGCCCGGGCCGGCCGCCGCCCCGGCGCCTGGTCGCGGCCGCCCATGGAGGGGCTGACCGAGCTGCGCGACTGGTTCGCCCGGGAGATCGGCGGGTCGGTCACCGCTGCCGACGTCCTGGTCACCGCGGGCGGGCAGAGTGCCCTCACCACCGCCCTGCGGGCGCTCGCGCCGCCCGGTGCGCCGGTGCTGGTGGAGTCCCCGACCTACCCCGGTCTGCTCGCCATCGCCCGCGCCTCCGGCTGCCGCCCGGTGCCGGTCCCGGCCGACGGCGACGGGGTCCGCCCGGAGCTGCTGGCCGCCGCCTTCGAGGCCACCGGCGCTCGGGTGTTCGTATGCCAGCCGCTGTTCCGGAACCCGACCGGCGCGGTGCTCGCAGACGACCGGCGGGCCGAGGTGCTGCGCATCGCGCGGGCCGTGGGCGCCTTCGTGGTCGAGGACGACTACGCGCGGGCCCTGGCCCACGAGGACTCCGGGCCGCTGCCCGGCACCCTGGCCTCCGAGGACCCCGACGGGGTGGTGGTGCACGTCCGCTCGCTGACCAAGGCGACCTCGCCCAGCCTCCGGGTCGGCGCGCTCTCCGCACGCGGCCCCGTCTTCGACCGGCTGCGGGCGATCCAGGTGGTGGACAGCTTCTTCGTGCCCCGGCCGCTCCAGGAGGCCGCCCTGGAGCTGGTCGGCGCCCCCGCCTGGCCCCGCCACCTGCGGGACGTGGCCGCCGAGCTCAGGCACCGCCGGGACGTGCTCGCCGGGGCGCTGCGCCGGGAGCTGCCCGGACTGACCCTGACCCAGCTGCCGCGCGGCGGCTACCAGTTGTGGGTGCGGCTGGCCGAGGGCGCCGACGAGGCGGGATTCGTCGCCGGAGCCCTGCGCGCCGGGGTTGCGGTCGCGCCCGGCCGGCCGTACTTCTGCGCCGAGCCCCCGGGCCCGTACGTACGGCTCAGCTTCGCCGGGGTCGCCGGCACGGCCGAACTCACCGAGGGGGTGCGCCGGCTCGCGGCAGGCCGGCCCTGAAGCTCCGCCCGGCGCCCGCTCCGGCCCCCTCCGATATCCCGAGGCGCGGGCACGGGCCGCCGCATAGCCTGGCCGGATGACCGAGACAGTGATCACGACCATCGCCGAACGCCCCGAACTGGCCGCGCGGCTCTGGGACATGGCGGACTCCTGGCCCGCGTTCTCCCTCCAGGACCCGGTGAGCTTCCTGCTCTACGGCCGGATGGTCAAGGAGCTCCCGGAGTACGTGCTCATCGCCACCGAGGGCGACACCGTCGTCGCCCGCGCCTTCAGCGTGCCCTTCGCGCAGCATGCGGAGGGGCGCGGCGAGCTGCCGGCCCGCGGCTGGGACCAGGTCCTGCTGTGGGCCTTCTCCGACCTCCGGCACGAGCGGGAGCCGGACACGGTCAGTGCGATCGAGATCAGCGTGGCCAGGGACCGGCAGGGCGAGGGGCTGTCCGGCCGGATGCTCGCGGCCCTGCGGGAGAACGCCCGGTCGCGCGGCTACGCCGAGGTGGTGGCCCCGGTCCGGCCCAACGCGAAGCCCGCCGAGCCGGACGCCTCGATCCACGAGTACGCGTACCGGACCCGCGAGGACGGCCTGCCGCACGACCCCTGGCTGCGGGTGCACGTCCGCGCGGGCGGGGTCATCGACTCGGTCGCCCCGGCCTCCATGACCATCTCGGGCTCGCTGGCCGAGTGGCGGTCCTGGACCGGACTGCCCTTCGACCAGGCGGGTCCGGTGCGCGTACCGGGCGCGCTGGTGCCCGTCGACTGCGATCCCGAACAGGGTTTCGCCGTGTACGTGGAGCCCAACGTCTGGGTCCGGCACGCCCTCACGGACTGACGGCATCCGGGGATCGGTGCGAAGATCCTCACTGGGCGAGTGCTCCGCCGGACGGACCGTGTTGCGGACCTGACGGAGGGGCGTGACAAGTGCGCACCCCATGCCTTTGCATAAACGTGCAGGGAAACGTATAGTCATGCCATCTAGGAGGAGGGTTCGATGGTGGTACGTGTAGCGGTGGCCGGAGCGAGCGGATACGCGGGCGGCGAGGTCCTGCGCCTGCTGCTCGCCCACCCCGAGGTCGAGATCGGTGCCCTGACCGGCAACTCCAACGCCGGCCAGCTCCTCGGCAGTCTGCAGCCGCACCTCGTCCCGCTCGCCGGACGCACCCTGGACCCGACCACGGCGGAGGTCCTGGCGGGGCAGGGCCGACGGCATGACGTCGTCTTCCTCGCGCTGCCCCACGGGCAGTCCGCGGCCATCGCCGCCCAGCTCGGCGACGACGTGCTCGTCGTCGACATGGGCGCCGACCACCGGCTGCGGAGCGCCGCCGACTGGGAGAAGTTCTACGGCTCCCCGCACGCCGGCACCTGGCCCTACGGCCTGCCCGAACTCCCGGGCCACCGCACCGCGCTGGAGGGCTCCAAGCGCGTCGCGGTCCCCGGCTGCTACCCGACGGCCGTCTCGCTGGCCCTGGTCCCCGCGTACGCGCAGGGGCTCGCCGAGCCCGAGGCCGTCATCGTCGCCGCCACCGGCACCTCCGGAGCGGGCAAGGCCCTCAAGCCGCACCTGCTCGGCTCCGAGGTCATGGGCTCCATGAGCCCCTACGGCGTCGGCGGCGGCCATCGCCACACCCCGGAGATGGCGCAGAACCTCTCCGCCGCGGCCGGCGGCCCGGTCTCCGTCTCCTTCACGCCGACCCTCGCCCCGATGGCCCGGGGCATCCTCGCCACCTGCAGCGCCAAGGCCGTCCCCGGCACCACCGCCGAAGCGGTGCGCGCCGCCTACGAGAAGGCGTACGCCGACGAGCCGTTCGTGCACCTGCTCCCCGAGGGGCAGTGGCCGGCGACCGCCTCCGTCTACGGCTCCAACGCCGTGCAGCTGCAGGTCGCGTACGACGAGTCCGCCGGGCGGATCATCGTCGTCAGCGCCATCGACAACCTGACCAAGGGCACGGCCGGCGGCGCCGTGCAGAGCATGAACATCGCCCTCGGGCTTCACGAGGGTCTCGGACTTTCCACGATCGGAGTGGCACCGTGAGCGTCACGGCAGCACAGGGATTCACGGCCGCGGGCATCGCTGCCGGGATCAAGGCGAACGGCAACCCGGACCTGGCCCTCGTGGTCAACAACGGGCCGCGTCTGGCCGCGGCGGGCGTCTTCACCTCCAACCGCGTCAAGGCCGCTCCGGTCCAGTGGTCCGAGCAGGTCCTGCGCGGCGGCGCGGTCAGCGCCGTGATCCTCAACTCCGGCGGCGCCAACGCCTGCACCGGCCCCAAGGGCTTCCAGGACACCCACGCCACCGCCGAGAAGGTCGCGGCCGTCCTCAACGGGCAGGGCACCGGCGCCGAGCACAACGCCGGTGAGATCGCGGTCGCCTCCACCGGCCTGATCGGCGTCCTGCTCCCGATGGACAAGCTGCTCCCCGGAGTCGAGGCCGCCGCTGCCGTGCTCTCCGAGGACGGCGGCGAATCCGCCGCCATCGCCATCAAGACCACCGACACCGTGCACAAGACGGCCGTGGTCACCAAGGACGGCTGGACCGTCGGCGGCATGGCCAAGGGCGCGGGCATGCTCGCCCCCGGCCTGGCCACCATGCTGGTCGTCCTCACCACCGACGCCGACCTGGACAGCGCCGCGCTCGACGCCGCGCTGCGGGCCGCCACCCGGACCACCTTCGACCGGGTGGACTCCGACGGCTGCATGTCCACCAACGACACCGTCCTGCTGCTGGCCTCCGGCGCCTCCGGCACCGTCCCCGCGGCCGACGAGTTCGCCGAGGCCGTCCGCGCCGTCTGCGACGACCTGGCCCGGCAGCTGATCGGCGACGCCGAGGGCGCGAGCAAGGACATCCGCATCGAGGTCACCGGCGCCGCCACCGAGGACGACGCCGTCGTGGTCGGCCGGACCATCGCCCGGAACAACCTCCTCAAGTGCGCCATCCACGGCGAGGACCCGAACTGGGGCCGCGTACTGGCCGCGATCGGCACCACCTCCGCCACCTTCGACCCGGACCGGCTGAACGTGGCCATCAACGGCGTCTGGGTCTGCAAGAACGGCTCGGTCGGCGAGGACCGCGACCTGGTCTCCATGAAGGACCGCGAGGTCGTCATCACCGCCGACCTGGCCGCCGGCTCCGCGTCCGCGGTCATCTGGACCAACGACCTGACGTCCGAGTACGTCCACGAGAACAGCGCGTACTCGTCATGACCGGAACCGCGCGGAAGCACACCGCGCTCCCCAAGGCCCAGACGCTGATCGAGGCGCTGCCGTGGCTCACCCGCCACCACGGCAAGACCGTCGTAATCAAGTTCGGCGGCAACGCCATGGTCAACGAGGAGCTGAAGGCCGCCTTCGCCCAGGACGTCGTCTTCCTGCGGCACGCCGGCCTCAAGCCCGTCGTGGTGCACGGCGGCGGCCCGCAGATCAACGCCCAGCTGGACCGGCACGGCCTGGTCAGCGAGTTCAAGGCCGGCCTGCGGGTCACCACCGACGAGGCCATGAGCGTCGTACGGATGGTCCTGGCGGGCCAGGTCCAGCGGGAACTGGTCGGCCTGCTCAACCAGCACGGGCCGCTCGCCGTCGGCATGACCGGCGAGGACGCCCACACCATCACCGCCACCCGGCACACGCCCGAGATCGACGGCGAGCTCGTCGACATCGGCCGGGTCGGCGAGATCACCGCCATCGAGACCGGGGCCATCGAGGCCCTGCTGGAGGACGGCCGGATCCCGGTCATCTCCTCCGTCGCGCGCAGCGCGGAACCGGGTGACACCGGCGTCTTCAACATCAACGCCGACACCGCGGCGGCCGCGGTCGCCGCCGCCCTGGGTGCCGAGACGCTGATGGTCCTCACCGACGTCGAGGGCCTCTACGCGGACTGGCCCAACAGCGACGAGGTCATCAGCCAGCTCACCGCGAGCGAGCTGGAGAAGCTGCTGCCCGACCTGTCCAGCGGCATGGTCCCGAAGATGGAGGGCTGCCTGCACGCCGTCCGCAACGGCGTGCACACCGCCCGCGTGATCGACGGACGGGTCCAGCACTCGATCCTGCTGGAGATCTTCACGGACGAGGGAATCGGCACGATGGTCGTGCCGGACGGGAACGAAGGGGGAGAACAGTGACCGGCAGCACCGGAGGCAACCAGGAGTTCAGCGCACGCTGGCAGAACGCGCTGACCAACAACTACGGCACCCCCGCCGTCGCGCTCGTCCGGGGCGAGGGCGCCCAGGTCTGGGACGCCGACGGCAAGCAGTACACCGACTTCGTCGGCGGCATCGCCGTCAACGCGCTGGGCCACGCTCACCCGGCCGTGGTCGAGGCCGTGACCGGGCAGATCTCCACCCTCGGCCACGTGTCCAACCTGTTCGCCTCCGAGCCCGTCCTCGCCCTCGGCGAGCGGCTGCTGCAGCTCTTCGGCCGCGAGGGCCGGGTCTTCTTCTGCAACTCCGGCGCCGAGGCCGTCGAGGCCGCCTTCAAGATCGGCCGGCTGACCGGCCGGAGCCACATGGTGGCCACCGACGGCGGCTTCCACGGCCGGACCATGGGCGCCCTCGCGCTCACCGGCCAGCCGAAGAAGCAGGAGCCGTTCCTGCCCCTGCCCGGCGAGGTCACCCACGTCCCCTACGGCGACGCGGAGGCCCTGCGGGCCGCCGTCACGCCGGAGACCGCACTGGTCATCATCGAGCCCGTCCAGGGCGAGAACGGCGTCGTGGTGCCGCCCGCCGGCTACCTGGAGGCCGCCCGGGAGATCACCCGGGCCACCGGCACCCTCCTGGTGCTCGACGAGGTGCAGACCGGTATCGGCCGGTGCGGCCAGTGGTTCGAGCACCAGGCCCACCACGGGGTCGAGCCCGACCTCGTCACGCTCGCGAAGGGCCTCGGCGGCGGCCTGCCGATCGGCGCCCTCGTCGCCTTCGGGGAGGCGGCCGCGCTGCTCCAGCCCGGCCAGCACGGCACCACCTTCGGCGGGAACCCGGTGGTCTGCGCCGCCGGCCTCGCCGTGATCGACACGATCGCCTCCGAGGGGCTGCTCGACCGGGTCAAGGCCCGGGGCGAGCGGCTGCGGTCCGGGATCGAGGCGGCCGGCGGCAAGACGAGCCGCCCGCTGGTCTCCCACGTCCGCGGGGCAGGCCTGCTGCTGGGTATCGTGCTGACCGAGCCGCTCGCCGCGCAGGTGCAGCAGGCGGCTCAGGAGGCCGGCTTCCTGGTCAACGCGCCCGCCCCCGACGTCGTACGGCTGATGCCCCCGTTCGTCGTGTCGGAGGCCGAGGTGGACGCGTTCACCGAGGCGCTGCCCGGCATCCTGGAGGCGGCAAGCGGGGACGGACGATCCGGAGAATGAGACGACGATGAGCCAGGCGCAGGACAACGAGCAGGCCGGACCCTCGGTCCCGCAGACGCGCACCGCCCGCCACCGCCGGATCGTGGACATCCTCAACCGGCAGCCGGTGCGCTCCCAGAGCCAGCTGGCGAAACTGCTCGCGGACGACGGACTGAGCGTCACCCAGGCGACGCTCAGCCGGGACCTCGACGAGCTGGGCGCGGTGAAGATCCGCAACACCGGCGGTGAGCTGATCTACGCCGTCCCCAGCGAGGGCGGATTCCGCACCCCGCAGGCGCCGCTCGGCGAATCCGCCAAGGAGGAGCGGATGCGCCGCCTCTCCGGGGAACTGCTGATCTCCGCGGAGGCCTCGGCGAACCTCGTGGTCCTGCGCACCCCGCCGGGGGCCGCCCAGTTCCTGGCCTCCGCCATCGACCAGGCCGAACTGCACGCGGTCCTCGGCACCATCGCGGGCGACGACACGCTGATGCTCATCAGCCGAGACCCGGCGGGCGGCCAGGCCCTGGCCGACCACATGCTGCGCCTGGCGCAGAAGGAGAGCTGAGCCGGAAACCCCGGGCCCCCTCTCCGTCACCCGCTAGTACCGGGTGAGGGAGAGGGGGCCCGTTTCCGTTCCCACCGCGATGTGCGGGCGGCGGCGCGGATCGACCCACCGCAGGATCGCGCGCATCGCCCGCTCCGGCACCGACACGCAGCCGGCCGTGGCCCCCTTGCCGTGGACGTGCAGGAAGATCCCCGCACCCCGGTTGCGCACCGGCTCCGCGTAGTTGAAGCCGATGACCAGGGCGTGCGCGTACTGGGCCTCGTACGTCACCAGGTGCTCGGCCTCGCCGGGCCGGCAGTCCGCGGGCAGCGGCTCCACCCACCGGTTGTAGGCGGCGGAGGCGTTGTCCTGGCACCACCAGGAGTCCCGGGTGACGGGGCGGTACCGGACGCGGGTGCCGACCGGGGCGCGCCGGATCCCGAAGGCGTACGGCAGGTCGTACAGCCCGGTCGGGGTGGTGCTGGTGCCCTGCCGCCGGGCGGCCCCCTCCGCCAGCCCCTTCGCCCCGAACCGGGCCTCCGTGCTGCCCGCCTCGAACCAGAGCCCGGCGTGCCGTTCCCACCAGGTGACCCGCCCCGTGGCCGAACCGGGGGCGGGTGCGACGGCGGTGATCAGCTGGCTGCCGCCGCCGGTGTCGGCCATGCGGGCGGGCAGCGGGGCGGCGAGCGGGGGCGGGAGGGCCGGGACGGTGACGAGGGCGAGGCCGGCCAGCGCGACGAGGGCTGTTCTGATCACATGTCAGACGCTACGCGGCGGCAGGGGCAGAGGCAGGGAAGGCAGGCCGTCGATGGAGTGGCCCATGTCCTTCTTCTCGCAGTACGCGGCGAACTCGCCGTCCGTCTTGCGGGCGAAGTAGTCGGCGTGCAGGGTGCGCTCCTCCTGGTAGTCCATGAAGGGCACGGCGTAGCCGCAGCTGTCGGATACCCGCGTGGCGCGCACCAGGATCACCGCGCGCAGGGCCGGCCCGTCGGCGTCCCCGAACAGGCCGACCAGCTCGCCCCAGCGGGGGTCGTCACGGAACACGGCCTCACCCTCACCGTGCACCCGGACGATCTTCGGCGGCCCGGAGAACGCGCACCACATGAGGGTGATCCGCCCGTTCTCGCGCAGGTGCGCGATGGTCTCGGCGGTGCTCCCGCCGAAGTCCAGGTAGGCGAGCGTCTGTTCGTCGATGACGACCAGGGTGCCGGCCCGGCCCTTGGGCGAGAGGTTGACGTGTCCGTCGCCGGACAGCGGTGCGGTCGCGTGGAAGAACACCGGCTGGGCCTCGATGAACTCCCGCAGCCGGCCGTCTATTCGTTCGTATGTCTGTCCCATGGGCTCATTATCGGCGCGGCCGTGATCAAGGCCGGGGAATTCCGAGGCGTGAACACATGGTCCGCAGAACGTAGTCGCTGAACAGGGCGGTGCAGCGGCCGAGGAGGACCCCGACCTCCGGGTCGCCCGCCGGAAGGGCAGGTGCTCCGTACGGAGACCACAGCAGCTGGATGCGCTGGCCGGCCCAGCGGCGCAGCCGAGGATCCTCGTCGTCCAGGAGTGCCACGGCCACCCGCAGCCAGGGCAGGCCGCCCTGCGCGCACAGCAGACGGAAGCCCGCGCGCCGGGCGGGCGCGGGCCGGCCGCCGGCGGTCAGCGCGGTCAGCCGCTCGGCGGGGATGCGGTCGGCCCACGGCACCAGCAGCCGGGCAGCCTCGCGCACCACCGACGGTGACGGGTCGTCGAGCAGCGGCTCCACAGCGGCCACGGGCGCGGATCCCAGGTGCCGCAGCGCCGAGACCGCGGCCGCCCGCACCTCGCCGGAGGGGTGCTCCAGCAGGCCGAGCACCAGCGCTTTGTCCTCGGCGGAGCCGCACTCGGCCAGCCCGAGGACGGCGGCGGGCCGCACACCGGCCCGGTCCTCGCGCAGCGCGCGGTAGCGGTGGTGCGGATCGCCGCCGTCCTGCCGCAGCAACCAGCGGGCGCAGGCGCGCACCGTGCCGGAGCGGTCCGTCAGGTGGAGGGCGGCCTCGTCGGCCCGTCCCGCCCCGCGCAGGGCGGTCACCCCCGCCGCCCGCACCTGTCCCGCGCGGGCGCCGAGCAGCACGTCCACGGCGTGGTCGTCGGGGCCACGAGTGGCGAGGGCAGCCAGAGCGGCGTCGGTCCACAGCCGGCGCATCACCGGGTCGGATTCGTCGACGGCCTGCCTCGCCAGTTCCCGTACGCCGAACCTGCCCCGCTCCAGGAGGATCCGGCCGGCGAGACGCCGGGTCCGGGTGTCCGGGCTCCGGCGGAGGGCGTCGAGCAGACCGTCCGGCGACGCGTCCAGCGCACGGGTGAACAGCTCCGCCGTCCAGGTCCCCTGCTCGCGCTCGGCGAGGCGCAGGGCGAGCGGGGTGAGGGCGAGGAGCGTGGCTGTGGGGTCGGTGTCCAGCGCCGCCCGCACGATCCGCCGGGCCCGGTCGCGGACCGGAGCGGCCCAGTCGGCGCACCGGATCACGGCCAGCGGCAGCAGGCGCCGGTCGTCGCAGACGGCGGCCAGGGCCCGTTGCCGGACCCGGCCGTCACCGTGGCACAGCGCGGTCTCCGGGCGGGCCGCCGTTTCCCGTTCCAGGATGCGGAGCTCCTCGTATCCGGAGCAGCGGAGCGTGCGGACGCCGACGTCCAGTGCGGTCCACGCGGCCGGATCGGCGGGGTCGATCACGCGCTCCAGGGGTTCCCCCGCCAGCAGCCTCCCGGCCGCCTCCCGCCCGATCACCCGCACCCGTCCGGACCCGGTTCCCATTTCCCTGCCCCCTGCTCCCTGCCTGCGCTGAACTGCGCCGATGCTATGCGGCCCGGGCCGTCCGGCGCTTTCGGGTTTCCGTCCTTCCGGCTCCGGGCCCACCGCCTATCCACTCCGCCGCCCGGCGTCAAGCCACGAATCCCTGTGGCATGACCCGGTTCTGTCCGACGGGTTTATTGGAAGCACGTTCTCGCCGGGGAAATCCTCGGAGCCGCGAGGGCCGATACCGCAATATGAATGGAGCAAGACCATGAAGATCTCCCGCAACCTCATGCTCGCCGCCGCGTCCATGGCGCTGGCCGGCGGTATTGCCCTGCCGGCCACAGCGATGGCCGCCCCGGCTCCGCAGACGGCGCAGACAACGGTGGAGCACCCGCAGAAGCCGACGAAGCCTTGCAAGAAGAAGTGCCGGGCGAACACCCCGAACACGCCCAATACCCCGAACACCCCGAATACCCCGGGTGGGGGTAACAACACTCCGAACACGCCCAATACCCCGAACACTCCGAACACTCCGGGTGGTGGCGGTAACAACACTCCGAACACGCCCAATACCCCGAACACCCCGAACACCCCGGGTGGGGGTAACAACACTCCGAACACGCCCAATACCCCGAACACTCCGAACACTCCGGGTGGTGGCGGTAACAACACTCCGAACACGCCTAC